>JBFFNX010000135.1:0-8589 GCA_041562995.1 Desulfurivibrionaceae bacterium | reverse complement strand
GGCAGCTTCATAACTGTCGGTGACATAGGTGAACTCCGGGAACATCTTTCTGGCCTCGGCCATGCCCTGCGGGTCATGGACCTGGATCTTGGCGCCTTTTTCAAAGAGCGGTGGCAGAATGGAGAGGGCCGGGGCATCGCGGATGCCGCGTTTCAGAATTTAGCTGGCTATTGGACATATATATGAATTGCTACTCGCCGAATTATCATAATAGTTTCCAAACAAGCGCTGTTCCACGCTTCACATCCTGCTTCACCGATTTACCCAGCACCTGTTCCAAATACCTAGTTGGCAACCCCAAGCCAGGGCGGATCGCCCGCAAGTTTTCCCGCGTTAACACATCGCCGGCTTTGAGGTCTTGCACCACATATAATGAACGACGAAACTGGATAGACTTTTTTTCAGCCTCGGCAGGACCGTAGCTCACCTGCCCCAAGGCCTGCCAGGCTCGTTCGGTCTCCATTACCAATTGCATCATTTCGGTAGGTTCCATGGAGAAGGCCGAATCGACCCCACCATCAGCGCGGTTAACGGTGAAGTGCTTCTCGATGACTGTGGCTCCCAGCGCAACACTGGCCACCGATACGCCTATGCCCATGGAGTGATCGGACAGGCCCACTTCGCAGCCAAACAGTTCGCGCAGGTGCGGGATGGTCAGAATGTTGGTGTTCTCGGCCGTGGCAGGATACGTACTGGTACACTTGAGCAAGATAAGATCCTTGCACCCCGCCTCACGGGCGGCACGCACAGTCTCATCCAGCTCGGCCACCGTGGCCATGCCGGTGGAAATAATCAGCGGTTTGCCGGTAGCGGCCACACGGCGGATCAACGGCAGGTCAGTATTCTCAAACGAGGCAATCTTGTAGCACGGCACATCCAGACTTTCAAGAAAATCCACCGCCGTGTCATCGAATGGAGTGCTGAAAGGGATGATACCCAGTTCACGGGCGCGATCAAAAATAGGTTTGTGCCATTCCCATGGGGTGTAGGCCTCGCCGTAAAGCTTGTAGAGCGAAGTACCAGCCCACAGGCTGCCTGGATCACTGATGTGAAACTCCCGCTCGTCCAGGTCGATCGTCATGGTATCGGGCGTATAAGTCTGGATCTTCAGCGCATGAGCACCGGCCTTAGCAGCGGCCTCGACAATTTCCAGTGCGCGCTCCAGAGACTGGTTATGATTACCAGACATTTCGGCAATTATAAAAGGGGGATGATCTCTCCCGATTGCTCGATTACTTACGATTAGAGTCATCGTTCAGCCCTTTTTTCCCAAAGCAGCGAATCTTGAATGTTTCACGTTCTGCAGGCCAGGTTACGCCAAATTTTGCCAGACATACAATGTCTTCGTACTTGCCATTTTTCGCATAATGCTCAACAAACTTACCCTCATGAACAAACCCAAATTTCTCATGCAGCCTTATTACACCCGAGTTAAAAGTAAATACTTCAGCACACAATTTCCTAATCTTAAGAGTCAAAAATGCGTAATCAAGTGCAATAAACTCCATTGCCGCACCGGCACCACGTGGTACGTCCGTTTCACCCAAATAAAATGCCCAAGAACAGCGGCCATGCTGACGATTAATACCTGTAAACGAAACAAAGCCAATTGGCCGCCCTTCATACAAGAAAAGAAAAAATGCGGCGGTAGTATCAACCAAAGCACGACCGTACCAAGCGTCATGTTCCTGTTGCGAGATGACATGGTCACTATACATATTGCTGCGAACCCTTTCAGAGTTTCGCCATTCCAAGATGCGATCCTTGTCATCCGGTTCAATGGGTCGCAATGAGAAACTTTCGTAATTAAGCATTTTAACCAACCATTATTTCTGCAACATTATTTTCCCTTGAAAGGGATACAAGTTCTAAGGAAGCCATTGACAACTCAGAGCGCAATTTTTCATTCACGACTAACTCTCTAATTTTATCAACTAGCTCTTTAATAGTTACCTGTTTAGCATCACCAAGATTGACTTGAACCCCGGCCATCTCTAAGTCTTTAGCAGCTTTACTCTGATTTTCAGCAAGCACCAAAACGATTGAAGGCAAACCCATGCAACAACGCTCCCACGTCGCCGAACCTCCAGCACCAATGGCCAGATCGGCTGCCGCCATCAACTCTGCCATCTTGCCTGTTTGTACATGGCAAATAAATCCATGCTGTACACATGCCGCTTTGATTTGCTCACGGCAAGGATGTTGTGCGCCGATCACCACATCGACATACAGTTGTGGAATATCAATCTCGTAGAGTGCCTCCATTGCACGTCCTGTGTAGTTGTCGGCATCTACGCCGCCAAAGAAGACTAATACGCGCTTGACTGGTCCGCTGCGCGGTTTGATCTGTTCGTGCAATTGACGAAATTCATCACGCAGCATGGCATAACGTGGACCCAACAATAATTGGCAATGGGATGGCACTTTACCGATGTATCGAGTGTGCATGTCTATATAGAAATTCTGATCCAGCAACACATCGCACTCATGCTGACGATCAGCAATGTCGTCAATGACCATGATCTGCTTGGCAATTGATCGCAATGCACTTTCCCAACGCGCATCCAAAGCATAGTGATCAACAATGAGCCATTCCCAAGTCTGACCGGACAGTGCCTGAATGGAATCCATCGCGTCCTGTGCCTGACTGGTTCCCAGCCAATGGGCATGCGCCAAGTCGTCTGTGGGTGGTGCACTTGCATTATTGTTATCCAACAACGCGAGCTCCATGCCTTTTGCTGCCAGCATGTCGCACAAATGCGGGGGCAGTTGGCGACTAACAAAACGAATCTGCGCACCACGTTGTTTCAGGGCATCCGCCAGGGTCAGACAACGCATGAAATGACCTGTGCCGATTTGACTGCTTGCATCGGTGCGAAAGGCAATTTTAATATTATTTTTTTTCAATACATCACCAAACCTTACCGTTTAAAGCACAAACATTTTGTAAATCATGCAATTACTATATCCAGAAAGAGATAGACCGATAGTATAACTGAAAGACGCTGTCGAATTGATTCATGAGTAAAGCTTATATATCTTGATCCCAGATTTCTCTAAGAAACTAATTTGGTCGAATATTTCATTTTCTGATGCTTTAGAAGAGATAACGATAGCATCAACTAACTTAGCGGCATCTTCCGGCTTTCCCAGGCCAATTATTTCAATTCCCTTTACATGTCTGCCATGTTTCTTTGGATCATTTTCAAAAATACAAGCGACACTTTCAACGGGTAAGTTTGTGACGGAAAGCAACAAGGATGTATGTAAACCGGCCCCCCATATGCCCAAGCGGCCAGGCTTCGTAGTCTTCCTAATAAAATCCAATTTTGATTTTAATTTAATAACTTCTTTACCAGATGTTTTTTTATACTCTTCAACGGCAGTGCTAGCGGCTTCAAAATCATTATTTATATAACTCAAACTTTTCTCTGATTTTATCCCAAAAGCCGCTATCACTGGATAGAAAGGTTCCATTTCTGCAGAATTATCAAATAACTCGATTTCAGCATGAAAACCATTTAATTCCATTAGTGACGACAAGGTCATCGGGGTAAAATAATTTAAATGCTCAAACATAAAATAGCCCATTGGAACAAAAGGACGGAGCAAATTAGGCACTTCTATATATATTAAGCCATTTTCATTAAGCAATGGCACTAACTCCCGTATCAATATTTCTGGTGATAGAAGATGCTCAACAACATGGGAGAGAATAATTACGTCAAATGGCGATCTATCAAAGATAAGCTTTGGGTCAAACAACCCATTAACGACTTCAATATCATAATGCTCACGTGCCAACTGCACTGCTTTAGGACTTGGCTCTATACCCAAGACATCCCATCCTCTTGACTTAAAAAGAGACAATCCCGTTCCAGTTGCACATCCAATCTCTAGCACATTTCCTTTAAATGTTGGCGCAAACCTATTTTCTATTAAATCATAAGTTCGTTGCCATTTGTTAAGCATCGCTTCAGATTCTTTTCCACCTCGCTGGGGATTCTCATAATTTGAAAATGCGCCATAATAATCAGCAAGCACTTCAGGAGATGGCGCGGGATTATTGTAAGTAAATCCGCACTTTTTACATGTTACTATTTTCTGCGTATATTCTATGTCGCCAAGAGCTGCTATCGATTGATACTTTTGATTAAGCACTTCAACAAATTCTTTCGAAGCACAAACGGAACAATTTCTTTCTATCAATTTCATGAGAATCCTTTACAATAATAAAATCTTGAGTCCAACGCGAAAGGGAATGTGGTGCATGTCCCGACTTAACCCTTACGGCCCATAATGATGGGTGCCAAGATCTCGGCCCGCTCCCAGTCGTCCTGGGTGTCGATATCCTGCACCCTCCAACGGGGAATCACTACCGGCTTCGAGTACCGATCAAAAATGCGCTTGCCCTCTAGCCATGCCTTAGGTCGCCCCCAATAGAATTGCCCTGCGTCATGTAACGCGGTGGGCAAATTTTGCGAACGCGTGCCGAAATGCTCAGGAAAGAACATCTCTATCCCGCCTTCGGCGGTTTGCTTGAATGAACGGAAGATCGGCGCAGCAAAATCTGTCACGGTGAATGCGTAATCCCAATCTCCCGAATCCAGCGCTTCCCATCCGCGCCTGAGGTCATCTACCTTGATGAAAGGCGCAGTCGCGTATATGCAACACACTGCAGCCACATCAAACCCTTGATCCAAGGCCCATTGCGTGGCGTGGGCGATGACAGGCGTAGTAGCAGCGTGGTCGTTGGATAGCTCTTCAGGACGCATAAAGGGGACTTCTGCACCCCACTGCCTAGCCATCTCGGCAATCTCCGCATCGTCTGTCGAGACGACAACGCGCTCAAACAACCCAGAGGACTTGGCCGCCTCGATCGACCAAGCGATCATCGGTTTGCCGTAGAACGATTTGATGTTTTTACTCGGGACGCGTTTGCTTCCGCCGCGAGCAGGAATGACGGCGATTTTCATGCGTTTGTTGCCTTTCTCAATGTTATCACCACCCGATCTTGCTGCGCTTCGGTCAATCCCGGATACATCGGTAGGCTTATCGCTTCGGCGTAGTACTGCTCGGCATCCGGACAATGCCCCGCCTTAAACCCTAATCCCTCGTAATAGGGTTGCCGATGCACAGGGATATAGTGAAGATTGACGCCGATGCCTGCTAAACGCAACGCTTCGAACACCTGGCGATGTGTCTTGCCAATCTCTTCTAGCTTCAAGCGAATTACGTACAGATGCAAACCGGAATAACTGTCCGCATGCTGCCAGGGCGTAACCACCGGCAGATCAGCCAGAAGCTGGCCATATCGCTTGGCGATAAGGTGACGCTTGCTGACGAATTCGCCCAGTCGCTGCATTTGGCTCAGCCCCAATGCGGCTTGCAGGTCGGTCATGCGATAGTTGTAGCCGAGATCAATCTGTTGGTAATACCATGGGCCATCCGGCGCATGGGTCATCTCATCCACATCGCGGGTGATGCCGTGACTGCGCATCAACTGCATACGCTTCGCCAATTGAACGTCGTTGGTCATGGCCATGCCGCCCTCCGCCGTGGTGATGATCTTGACAGGGTGGAAGCTGAATACTGTGATATCACAGTAACGACAGTTACCGATCGGTTCACCGCGATACTTGCCGCCGATGGCATGCGAGGCATCTTCGATAATCTTGAAGCCGTATTGCTGGCTGAGCGCGTGTATGCCTACCATGTCGCATGGTTGCCCGCAAAGATGCACAGGAATAACGACTTTGGGTAAATTGCCGATCTTTTCTGCGTGTGCCAGTTTTTCTGCCAGTCGCTCTACACTCATATTGTACGTGCGTGGATCTATGTCCACAAAATCGACACTTGCACCGCAATAAAGCGCACAGTTCGCACTGGCCACAAAGGTAATCGGGGTGGTCCAGACCACATCGTTCGGCCGTACATCGAGTGCCAAACAGGCAATATGCAGGGCACTCGTGGCGCTGTTCACCGCAACACCAAGTTGAGCACCGCAATAGTCGGCGACATTCTTTTCAAAAGCGGGAACAGCCGGGCCTTGGGTCAGATAGTCTGAACGCAGCACATCGACAACGGCCTGAATGTCCGCATCGGAAATGTCTTGCCGCCCGTAAGGAATCATCGTGGTCATATCTTGCCGACTTTATCCCGGTGTTGAGCGATCCACGTTTGCAACGTTTCAATACTCATCCATTCCGCGTTATTATCCGAGCAGTAGGTGAAGTCTTCAGCCACCTTGTTGCCGTCTTTGATGCGGTATGGGTCTTTGCTCCAGTTGTGTATGGAGGGCAATATTTTGAAGTGCTCGGGGTATTCGTAGGTATAGAGCACATCTTCTGTGCCGATCATTTGCTCATGGAGCTTCTCGCCTGG
This sequence comes from Desulfurivibrionaceae bacterium, assembly GCA_041562995.1. Taxonomy (GTDB): domain Bacteria; phylum Desulfobacterota; class Desulfobulbia; order Desulfobulbales; family SURF-16; genus BM506. Next base: position 2,205 of record JBFFNX010000135.1, on the reverse strand, counting down.
GCGGATGCCAACGATCTCGTGTTTAGCATCAGGGACGCAGGCAAGGGCGACATCGGTCACTGTCATCGAAGGGATTTTTTTTACGTAAATTTCTCCACCCACCATGTCTTCAAAGGCATGCCACATCAGCTCAACACCTTGTTCCAGGGTGATCATGAAGCGGGTCATGCGGTTATCCGTAATCGGCAAGGTACCTTTATCCGCAATGGAAAGAAAGAAGGGGATAACAGAACCACGTGAACCCATCACGTTGCCATAACGCACCACCCCAAAACGGGTTTTGTGAGCACCTGCGTAGGAATTGCCAGCCACAAACAGTTTGTCGGATGTCAATTTTGTTGCGCCATACAGATTGGCGGGGCTGCTGGCCTTATCGGTCGAGAGCGCAACAACGCGTTTGACGCCCCGATCTATACAGGCATCAATCAAGTTCATCGCACCAATTACGTTGGTCTTGACGCACTCAAAAGGGTTGTATTCCGCCGTGGGGACGATCTTGGTTGCGGCTGCATGAACTACATAATCGATACCATCCAGTGCACGGGATAGGCGACCCTTATCACGCACATCACCGATAAAAAATCGAACGCGTGGGTCATTGGCAAACAGCTTGGCCATTTCCCATTGCTTCATTTCATCACGGGAAAAAATGACAAGCCGACGTGGATCATATTTGGCCAGTGTCATGGGCACAAAAGTATGACCGAAGGATCCGGTGCCACCGGTGATGAGAATTGATGAGTTAGTAAGCATATTGATTTCTCACAATAAAAGAAATTAAACCTGATTAAACCTCGAAGAGGTTCTTTAAGGTTTCCAGAAATACTGGGACTACCTTATTTAATTACGACATGAACCCCAAACCAATCAAAGGCATAATAATCCTTTCTGAATGAAAATTGTTTTCAGTTTTCAGTCGAAGTCTCCCTTTGGTCGCTTATCTGGCAGCCTTCAGTCGGCAGTAACTGCGGGGATGGCTGCTAGTTTATCCAGGCCGCGTTGGAGGGCTTGGCGCATTGGCTCGGGGCGGTGGCCGTCACTGCCAAAGCAGTGATAGTGCTTCCTGTGGTGCAGTTGTTTGGCACGTTCTTTTACCTCGCGGCCGTATTGGCCGCTAAAGCTGCCGATGTTGCCTTGGAAGGGGCCGCATAGGGCCTGCAGGTCTAGCAATTCACGGTTCAAGGACTGGGATTCGCTGTTACTGGGCGCTCCCGAGACACGGCTCAAGAGGCCTCGGATCTTATCCAGCAGATTTCTTTGCCGCAAGGGCTTAGGGGCAAGCCAGGCATGCCTTTCTCGATGGGCGAACAGGGGGGTGAAGCCCTGGCGCACGACCAGAAATATATTCTCCTTGATCAGCTCGATATTGGCCTGGGCAGGGGCCTCGACCAACAGCATTTTGCTGGTACCGAGGGGTTGCGGATCCGCAAGGGCCTCTTGGAAATACTCATCCAGGTAATACTCCATGCCCGGGTGGAGCTGGAGCTTGATTCCGACCTGGTCCAGCGCCGTTTGCGACTTCGCCATCGCCGCACCCACTGTGGCTGGGGTATTGTCGTAGGCGCCATCATCGAGGCCAGGGAGGATATGGCAATGCCAATCGATCAATGGGTTTCCTTGGGGAAGAATGGGGGGAAGGATCTGTTGAACCTATCCCTTAAAAAACTTTCACCAGGTTTTTTCCTTTGGCTGGGAATCCTCTTCGCCAGAGTAACCGCCATAATATTGGGCACCTTTAGACTCTTTGCCGTTAAGGACAATGCCGGCGATGGCAACCTGGGTGGCCTGGAGTTGGTCGCGCAGGTGCAGGACGGCCTTGGTTGGCACCTTGCCTGGCTGGAATACGACAAATAAGCAGGTCGGCAAAGGCGCTCAGGACAGCAGCGTCAGTGACGGCAAATATGAGTGGGGCATCGAGGATGATCTGCTCGTATTTGTCGCCCAGGGCGGCCAGGATCTCCTCCATCTTGTCAGAGCCCAGGAGTTCAGCCGGGTTGGGCGGTGTACTGCCGGCATGGAGTAGATCAAGGTTGCAGTGGCAGTTTGCAGAAAAAAACCGTTGTCCGACCCAATCCCCAACAACACGCCCACCCTTCAATTCCTGCCCACCCCGACATATTTGAAGCCAAGATCTTTCATCTTCTCCGGTGCATAGACATTCCGTAAATCCACAAACACAGGCACATTCATCAGAGCTTTGATTCT
>JBFFNX010000134.1:0-8611 GCA_041562995.1 Desulfurivibrionaceae bacterium | reverse complement strand
TGCCGGCTGCATGACCCTGCTCTCGGTCTATCCCTTTACCCCCTTTCGCGGTTCCTGGCTTTACACCTCCATGGCCTCAGCCGCGGCCGGGGCCCAGGGGGTACGCGACGCCCTGGACATCATGCTTGCTAAAAAGCGGATCCCTGTGGACGAAGACCTGCAGGTGGTGGTGCTCACCGGCGACGGCTCAGCCGGCGGCATGGGCCTCTCCGCCACCTCGGCGGCCATGGACCGCCATCTCGACTTCACCTATCTCTGCTACGACAACGAGGGTTACGGCAACACGGGCTACCAGTTTTCCGCCGCCACCCCGCACGGCGCCAAAACAACCACGACCAGCAAGGGCAACCCCGGTTTCAAAAAAGATCTCTTTGCCATCTGGGCGGCCCATAGGCCCGCCTACGTCGCCACCATCTGCGGAGCTGAGCCCCAGGATCTGACCCGCAAGGTGGAGAAACTGAAAGAGATCAAGGGCCCCAAGATGCTCATTGCCCTGGCCCCCTGTCCGACCAACTGGCATTTTGAACCGTCGGCCACCATCCAGATAGGCAAACTGGCGGTGCGGACCGGCCTCTGGCCCCTCAAGGAGTACGAGAACGGCCGCATCATCCACACGAAAATCCCTAAACCTGTTGGTACGCGGCCCCTGGCGGAGGAGTACCTGCGCCGCCAGGGGCGTTTCAATCACCTCTTTACTCCCCAGCGCAACGAGGTGGTCATTGACGAGATCCAGGCCAGGGTGGACAGCTACTGGCAAGAGGTTGAAGCGAAGAAAGAAGAGTGAGAAAGTCACAAAAAATACTCGTTAACCACTGAGGGCACAGTGGTGAAAAAACAAACGGGTTAGTTATTTATTGGTAGATATCTAGCGATGAGGACGAACAGGTGATGCTGACAGAAAGCTATCTCAAGAGCGAGGGCGAGGTGCCCCTGCTTGACAGCACCATCCCAGCCCATTTTCAGGACATCGCCCGCCGTTTCGCTGACCATGAGGCCGTGGTGGCCGTGGCCCAAAAGCGCCGCCTCACCTATGGCCGGCTGGCGGTTGATATCGATCTCCTGGCCCGCAGCCTCATGGCCCTGGGTTACGGCAAGGGGGAGCGGATCGGTATCTGGTCCACCAATAATCTGGAGTGGGTGCTCATCCAGATGGCCTGCGCCCGTATCGGCGTTATCCTGGTCAATATCAATCCGGCCTATCGCTTGCCGGAACTTGCCTATGCCCTCGGCCAGTCCGACATCCAAGGACTCTTCACCATCCCCACCTTCCGCTCCAGCAATTATCTGGCCATGCTTGCTGAACTGCTGCCCGAACTTGCCGCCTCCCCAAGCAAGGCTCTGGGCAATGCTGACCTGCCCCACCTGCGCCGGGTTATCTGCTACGATCCCCAGGGGGACAACACCGCCCAAACCTCCCTGCCCGGCCTCCTCTCCTGGGCGGAGTTGCTGGCCCAGGCAGACAACATCAGCCAGGCCGAGCTTGAGCAACGCAGCGCCAGTCTGCAGGCTGACGAGGTGATCAACATCCAGTACACATCAGGCACCACCGGCCACCCCAAGGCGGTGATGCTCAGCCACCATAACATCCTCAACAATGCCTGGTTTACCGCCCAGATCATGGGCTTTAACGAGAATGACCGCCTCTGTGTGCCGGTGCCTTTTTATCATTGTTTCGGCACGGTACTCGCCACCCTACTCTGCTTTTCCTGCGGGGCCTGCCTGGTCATTGCCTGCGACCATTTTGCGGCGGGGCAGGTCCTGGCCGCCATCGAACAGGAAAAATGCACGGCCATCCACGGCGTGCCCACCATGTTCATTGCTGAACTGGAACATCCCGACTTTAAAAACACCGACACCTCCAGCCTGCGCACCGGCATCATGGCCGGCGCCCCCTGCCCGCCGCCCCTGATGAAACGGGTGATGACCGAGATGCATTGCCCCGAGATTATCATCGGTTACGGCCAGACCGAGGCCTCACCCCTCACCCATCTCACCCGCCGTGACGACAGCTTTGCGCAGCGCACCCTCACCGTGGGCCGCAACCTCCCCCACCAGGAGGTGAAAATCATTGATGTGGCCACAGCAAAAACCGTTGCCATCGGCCAGGTGGGGGAGATCTGTTTTCGCGGCTATCATCTGATGAAGGGCTATTATAAAGCCCCGGAGGCCACTGCCCAGGTCATCGACCACCAGGGCTGGCTCCACTCCGGCGATCTCGGCACCATGGACGGCCTGGGCTATGTGGCCATCACCGGCCGCCTCAAGGACATGATTATCCGCGGCGGTGAAAACATCTACCCGGCCGAGATCGAAGAGGTGCTCTTTGGCCACCCGGCCGTGGCCCAGGTGGCGGTGATCGGCGTCCCCGATGACTACTGGGGGGAAGAAATCATGGCCTGGGTTGCTGTCCATAGAGCCGCCAAAGCCCCGTCGTGCCAAGATTTGCAGGAGTTCTGCCGGGATAAGCTGGCCCATTTCAAGATCCCCAAATATATCTGGCTGGTGGAGGAGTTTCCACTCACCGTCACCGGTAAAATCCAGAAATTTAAGATGCGGGAAATGGCCATCGCCCAGATCAGTGGCCTTAAGGACCAAAAACCGCGGCGCCTATAAAACCAGAGCAGAATGTTGCCGCCCCGTTACGGGGTAAACAACGACGGTCGACGTGTGAAGAAAGGCTTTTTTCTTAAACGGGTTCTCTCCAGAGATTTGACGTCAAGAAACCCTGCATAAAATTTCACATGTTCGTCCTCGACATTCATCATACGATATTAGATACTTAATAAGAGAACCTGCTCCGCCAAAGTTTTCGCCCCCATGCCAAGGCAAAAACTTTAGCACAAAGAATACCCAGGAGAACTCATGACCATCCACAAGATCAGCCCGGCTGAGGCCTATCACCATTGCGATCCGGACAGCTTTTCCTTTGAAACGACCCAAGAGGTGGAGGAGCTTTCCCATTTTATCGGCCAGGACCGGGCCCTTGAGGCCGTTGATTTCGGCATCGGCATGCAGCAGCAGGGCTTCAACCTCTTTGTCATCGGCCCGGAGGGATCCGGCCGCCACACCGTGGTTGAATCGTTTATCCATGACAAGGCCAGCAAGGAGGCGACTCCCAGCGACTGGTGTTATGTCCATAATTTTCACCAACCCCACAAACCCCTGGCCCTGGAGCTGCCTCCCAGTCAGGGCCTGGCCTTTAAGGCTGCAATGTATGAGCTCATCGACACCCTGAAGACCACCATCCCCGCCATTTTTGAGGGGGATGATTACCGCGTCCGGCGCAAAGCCATCAACGATCTCCTCGCCCAGAAAATTGAGGGCCTCTACCATGACGTGGAGGCAAAGGCCAAAAAGGAAAGTATCGCCGTGTCGCGCAGCGAACAGGGCTTTCGCTTCTCACCAACGGATGGCAAGGGCGAAGCGCTCAGCATCGAGGACTTTCGCAAACTGCCCGAGGATATCAAAAAACGAATCGAAGACACCATTGAAAAGCTGCAGATCATCCTCCAGGAGGCCATTCACCAGATCAGTGTCTGGAAGCGGGAGAGCGAGGAACAGACCCGCAAGCTCAAGAAGGAAACCGCCAAGCAGGCCGTCTCCAATCCCATTGAGACCTTAAAGGGGCCCTATAAGGATAATGAAAAAGTCATCCAGTATCTTGATGACGTTGAGGAGGTCATCACCGAGGGGGTGGATGATTTCCTCGGTGATGACCAAGACGGCCAGAACCCTCTCATTGTTGCCATTGGCGGCGGTCGTACCCCATCCTTTGACCAGTACGAGGTCAATGTCCTGATCAGCCATGAGAACAACCACGGCTCACCGGTGATTTATGAAGATATGCCCACCTACCAGAATCTCCATGGCCGCATTGAACACCAGGCCAAGATGGGCGTGCTTACCACCAACTTCACCCTGATCAAGCCGGGCTGCCTGCACCAGGCCAACAACGGCTATCTCATTTTGGATGCCCGCCGGCTGCTCATGCAACCCTTCGCCTATGAGGGGTTAAAACGGACCCTGCGTTCCCGGAAAATCCATATCGAACCGGTGGAACGACTCCTGGGCCTGATGAGCACAGTCTCCCTGGAGCCGGAGGCCGTGGATCTCAACATCAAGGTGGTGCTCATCGGCGAACCCCTGATCTATTACCTGCTCAACGCCTATGATCCGGAGTTCATCTCGCTGTTTAAGGTCCAGGCCGATTTTGAGAGTGACATGCCGCGCAGCAAGGAGAGCCAGGAGCTCTATGCCACCCTCATTGCCCGACTGGCCAAGGACAAGGAGCTCCTGCCCCTCCATCGTACGGCCGTGGCCCGCCTCATCGAACAGGCCACCCGCGAGGCAGGCGACCGGGAAAAGCTGTCGCTGCGCATCCGCGATTTCGCCGACCTGATGCAGGAGGCCGACTATCTGGCCAAAAAGGACAATAAGTCGACCATTGACAACGGCGATGTGGAAAGGGCCATTATCGCCAGTAAACGGCGGGGCGGCAGGATACAGGACCGTGTCTTCGAGGCCATGGAGCACAACATCCGCCATATCGACACGGACGGCGCCAAGGCCGGCCAGATAAACGGCCTCTCCGTCCTCATGCTGGGCCGCGACACCTTTGGCGTCCCGACCCGGATCACCGCCCTGACCAGGCCTGGCAAGGGTAAGATCATCGACATAGAACGGGAGGTGGAGCTGGGCGGGCCCATCCACTCCAAGGGGGTGCTGATCCTCTCCTCCTTTTTGAGCAGCCGCTATGCCCGTACCATTCCCCTGGGCCTCCAGGCCAGCCTGGTCTTTGAACAATCCTACGGCGGTGTTGAGGGCGACAGCGCCTCCTGCGCCGAGCTCTGCACCCTGCTCTCCTCCCTGGCCGATGTGCCCATCAAGCAGTCGCTGGCCATCACCGGCTCGGTGAGCCAGAAGGGCGAGGTCCAGGCCATTGGCGGCGTCAATGAGAAGATCGAGGGCTTTTTCGACATCTGCCAGAGCCGGGGACTTACCGGCGAGCAGGGCGTCATCATCCCGGCCAGCAATGTCCGCCACCTGATGCTGAAAAAAGAGGTGGTTGCGGCCATAGAGCAGGGCACCTTCTGTGTGACGGCGGTGAACACGGTGGACGAGGCGGTGGAGCTGCTCACCGGCATGGCGGCCGGGGAACGGGATACCAAGGGTTATTATCCAAAGAACTCCATCAATGGCCGGGTGGAGGCCACCCTCCTTGATTTTGCCAAGACCCTCCAGGATTTTGACAAGGCAGGAGAGAAAAAGAAGGAGAAGAAGAGAGAAAAGAAAAAGAAATCATAACAACACCGGACTCCCCTTAAACTCCATGGCCATCACCCTTTCCCTCCACGGCGACCTTGCCTCTCTGCTCCGCCGCCCGTGGCGAAATCAGGAACTGTTGCAGCTGCCGAAAGAACGCGCTGCCTCCGTCAAGGATGTGGTGGAGTCCTTTGGCCTTCCCCATACCGAGGTGGGCTGCCTGCGGGTGGACAGCCATGAGGTTGATTTTGACTATCTTATCAGCACCTCCTGCCATATCGACATCTGGCCGGTCAGGGCGCCGTGGGATGTCCTGCAGCCCTGCCTGCTCCGCCCCCACCCCTTGTCCCACCTCCACTTTCTGGTAGATATCAATGTCGGCAAACTCGGTCGTCTGTTACGCATGGCAGGTTTTGACGCTGCAAGCCATGCGGATTGGGATGACAAAGAGCTGGCCGCTTGTGCCGAGGCAGAGGGGCACCTCGTGCTCAGCAAGAACCGCGCCTTGCTGATGCGCAACAAGATCCATTTCGGCCGACTTATCCGGGCCACAGCACCAACTGAACAACTCCATGAGGTCATTAATCTGCTGAACCTCCATGACCAGATGCGGCCCCTGAGTCGCTGCCTGGAGTGCAACACCCTTCTCGAACGCGTTGCCAAGGAGGAGATCGATCATCTTCTGGAACCTTTAACGCGAAAATATTACCGGCAATTCAGCCGTTGTCCGATCTGCGCCAAACTCTACTGGCCCGGCAGTCATGTGGAAAAAATGCTGAAGCTCCTCCCAAATGACAAACTATCAAGATGACCCGAAAGCAACATAAGAGAAATTGCCTGGCCCTGTTTCGCCAGTATCTTACAAACCTTGCGACCGCAGATACGAGTCAGGACTATTGCTAAATAGAGCCGAAGTCCTCTTCTCGACATGGGCCCGAACTGTCGTATTGAATAGGCGGGCTGCACACTGATGCCTGTTAGACCGCACACCAAATACAACCGCTGGAAGGAATCAATCAACAATGGCAAAACACGTTTGCCCCTGGTGGTTTGCATATACATTTGACAACCCGCTCAGGCGTATATTTCATAAACCAGAAAAAATATTCGCTCCTTATCTCAACAAAGGAATGACTGTTATCGACATTGGTTGTGGAATGGGATACTTCTCCATCGGGATGGCCAAAGTTGTGGGTGAAGATGGGAAAATAATTTCCGTTGATATTCAACAAAAAATGTTGGACACCCTGACAAAACGTGCCGAGGAAGCGGGCGTTGCCAAGCGCATTACCACAATTTTATGTAAGGATAATAAGATAGGCATAAACGAAAAAGTTGATTTTGCCTTAACGTTCTGGATGACACACGAAACACCAGATGAACTTGAATTCCTCAAGCAGGTTCACGCCATCCTCAAAAAGTCAGGCAAGCTTTTATTGGCAGAGCCCAAAATACATGTCACCTTTGCCGAATTTAAAAAAACAGTAGCAAGAGCTCAACAAGCAGGCTTCAAACTCATTGAGTCCCCCAGAATAGATTTCAGCCATACTGCTGTCCTTGAGAAGCAATGATTGTTAACAAAAAACAGATCGACCAATGTGGTCATGAGCGACGTGCGAGCACGCCAGTTTTAACGGCTTCGGCCAGCTCCATGACAACTCGGAATTACTCGGAATTACTCGGTTTAGGCCAGGCGCACCTCTTCCCTTGAAAAGTTAGCCCTTTAAGAAATTAACCGAAGAAATAAATGAATCTCCTCATCCCCCTTCTGCCAACGGTCATTTTCATCATTCTATGCGTTGTGCCCTTGAGCACGATCATCTTTATTTTCAAAAAACAGACAAAGGGCAAAAAATCGCCCTTTCCCAAGGGATTGCTCAGGGGCCCCGGCCAGATGCTCCTGGTTAAAATTGAAGATTTGACAACAGACATTCTTACCAAGGCCTTATTTATCCCCCTGATCCCAATCACTCTCTACTCCATCTATGCCACTCAAGTTGCCTTAACAGCAAAAAATGTCGATACGACGGTCCTCTTTGTGTATCTGCTCGGCGCCGCAGCTTTCATTTTCTCGTTATCCAGAGACGTGTATAGAATGATTGAAGAGAGGAATTTACTGCGGTTGGGCTATGCATGCGCAGGAGCGGTTGGCCAAGAGCTCTGGCAATTAGCTCCTTTGGGTTTTCGCGTTTTCCACGATTTCCCAGCCGAAAACTTTAACATCGATCACATTGCCGTTGGCCCCCAGGGTGTCTTTGCCATTGAAACGACAGGCCGGGGAAAAGCGGACAGAAAAGACAACGCCAACTGGCGGCTGCAATTTGACGGCACAAAATTAATCTTCCCAGGTTGGGTTGAAGAAAAACCGGTACAACAGGCAAAAGACCAATCTGCCTGGCTGGCAGAATGGCTGGGGCATACAACGGAGGGCAAGTTTAAAACAACTCCCGTCTTAGCCATCCCAGGTTGGATGATCGACAATGTTGACTCAGCCGATTTGAAGATATTTGACGGCCAAAAGCCAGCATTTTTAGGCAAAGGTCCGGTTGTGCTCAATGATCAACAGATCCAATCAATTGCCTTTCAGATCGACAAGCATTGCCGCGATGTTGCTACAAAAACATATGACGTCTAAGAATACCCTTTAGCATGCCGGATGGGCAGCACCGTTTTTAACGGCTTCGACCATCTTCCCCTCACCATGGTTTGTCTGCAACTCCTGAAGATGACAATACATTCCCCCTGCAGCCATCAGTGACTGGTGGTTGCCCTGTTCAACAATCCTGCCCTTATCCATAACGACAATATGATCTGCCCGCCGGATGGTTGACAGCCGATGGGCAATGACAATACCGGTTCTGTTGGCCAGGGTGGAGGCGATGGCCCGGTCAATCAAAATTTCGGTTGCCGAGTCAACACTGGACGTTGCCTCATCAAGAATAAGGATGCGCGGATTCCGGGCAAGCACCCGGGCAAAGGCCAGCAGCTGCTTCTGCCCCAAAGACAGCCCCGCACCACCTTCGCCGATTATCGTTTCCAGGCCCCCGGGCAGACGCTCAACAACACCGGCAAGCTGCGCCTTGGCAATGATGCCGTTCAACTCATCGTCGCCAAGCTCTGTATCCAGCAGGATGTTCTGCCTGATGCTGCCAGGCACAATAAAGACATCCTGCATGACCAGGCCGAGCCTCTCCCTAAGCCACTGGCTGTTGAGGCTGCGTATATCCTGGCCATCGATGCGTATCTCGCCACGGTCCGGCTCGTAAAACCTCTCAAGAAGATTAACGATCGTTGACTTGCCGGAACCGGTGGCCCCCACTATGGCCAGGGTTTTCCCCGGAGCCACATG
>JBFFNX010000133.1:0-8626 GCA_041562995.1 Desulfurivibrionaceae bacterium | reverse complement strand
GTTGCGCAGGGAGGTGATGTCAAGATCACTGGTGATACCGCCATGCATGACAAGGGAGATGGCCCCTGTCTCTTCGGAGACAACAACGATAACGGCGTCTGTTTCCTCGGAAAGACCGATGGCGGCACGGTGTCTTGTGCCAAGGGAGCGGCTGATGTACGGGTTTTTGGTGAGGGGCAGGACGCAGCGAGCATTGAGGATCCTCCCCTTGCGGACAATGACGCCGCCGTCATGGAGGGGCGAGGAGGTGTGGAAGAGGCTGATAAGGAGTTCCTTACTCAGTTTGGCGTCCAAGGTGACTGCTGATTCCAGGTAGTCCCGCAGGCCGGTCTCGCGTTCGATGACAATGAGTCCACCGATTTTACGTTTTGATAAATATTCGCTGGCGCCGATTACCTCATCCAGAGACTGGCCTTCCTCCTCTCCTGGTCTCGTGACGAAAGGGGTCTGGCCCATCTGGGTCAGGGCGCGACGGATGTCACGCTGGAAGATGATGATGATAATCAGCAGGATGGAACTTAAAAAGCGGCCCAGCAGCCAGTAGAGGGTGAGGAGCTGGAGTTCGCGGGCGACAAAATAAACAATGATGAGGACAAAGAGACCGGCCAGCATCTGCACCGCTCTGGTGCCTCTGATGAGCAGGATGACCCGGTAAATGATAAAGGAGACAATAAAGATGTCTGCCAAGTCAAAAAGAAGGCGGTACGATTGGAAAAAATGGTAGAAGGTTTCTGTCATTTACATAAAAAAGTCATGGTTTGAGTCCCTGTTGCCAACAGGGCGAAGCGTGTTGAATATACGTATTTTTTTATAGTATATAAATTGCAACAACTTTGCGAGATTAAAGAAGTTTATGGCAAAGAAAAGTGGTGAAATTTTCCGAATCCCAAGCTTTTGTCGGCAGGTTCGTGATCATCTTTGGTGATGTGAGACTCTTGTTGCAGCTTTTTTGGTTGTTTGTTAAAAGGTCTTTTCTGGGTATTTTGACATGAAAACAGTATGTTATGGGTAGATTGTCTGGGCGGGGCTTTTTTTGCCATGCCGCTAATCTTGACACTCTGAAAAAAGTTATTTATATGTTCATGTTTCGTGCGTCCTCGGTGACGATTATGCCTGTTTTAGCGTGGCTGCCAGGCATGATAAATGTAAGTATCAAAAAAATAACGGCTCTGTGAAAAAATATCTTCGGATCTTGTTCGTAGATATGGGGAATCCCCAACCAACCCAGACAGGGTGGCCTTTTTTGCAGGGTTCTTAACAGACGTTTTTTACAAAGAGGAAAAAGAGTGGCTAATCACAAATCAGCAATAAAGAGAAACAAGCAGAATGCAGTTCGTCGGGCCCGTAACCGTTCAATCCGCACCAAGATGAAAAGTTATATCAAGCGTATTGACGTCGCCATTGAAGAAAATTCATTGGATAATGCCCAGCTGGCATTAAAAGAGGCCATTCCCGTCATCATGAAGGCAGCTTCCAAGGGCACCCTGAAGAAGGAAAATGCCTCTCGCAAGGTATCGCGTCTTACCAAGCGGGTTAATCAATTTGCAGCGAGTGCGGCGTAGTTTTTTCGGCACATTTTCTCGCATTAGGAAGAATTGAAAGAGAAGGGGCTTTAGTGGCGCCTGTTGCCGCTCCAAGGAAACGATGGAACATCAGGCCGAGACAGTTGGTGATGAAATATCGATAAGTTCGATACTGTTTTTCCCCTCCGGCCTCAGTGGAGCTGAATTTTTTCGGCGTCATTACTCCACCACCCTTCTCTAAAAAAAAAGCCATGGAACCGTAATTCGGCTCCGTGGCTTTTTTTTTATGGCAGCCTCTCCTGCGCCCTAAGTTGCTAGGCGTCTGGTCTGGGCCTGATAGTACGTGTCTTGAGGATACCTTAAAAATGTATAAACCCGGTTTGGAAGATTTTAAGCAGCTGGCGGCAGGGGCCGGACTCATACCCGTCTGCCGGGAAATTGTGGCTGATCTTGATACGCCCCTCACTGTCTTTGCCAAGCTCGCGGGTGATGAGTCCCATGCCTTTTTGCTTGAGAGTCTGGAGGGCGGAGAAACCTGGGGCCGCTATTCCTTTGTGGGTTATGACCCCCTGCTGACCTTTGAGAGCCAGGGCAAAAATATTAAGATTCGCCAGGGGGATGATGTCTCTGAACTGAGCGGCGATCCCCTTGATGAGCTCAAAAAGCTTCTGGCCTCCTTTAAGGCCTGCACCGACAGTGATTTTCTGCCCCGTTTTTTTGGCGGCGCTGTCGGTTATCTTGGTTACGATATGGTGCGTTTCATGGAACGCCTGCCGGAGAAGAACCCACCCTTGGTAGGGCTTCCCGAGAGCTCCTTTATGGTGCCCAGATTTGTCCTGATCTTTGACAATCTCAAACAGACCTTGAGCGTGGTCCATTGCGTCAGGGTGATGACAGACGATGACCTTGACCAGGTTTATCAGCAGGCCCTGCGCGATATCGATGCGGTCATCGGCAGGCTCCGGCGTCGGCCGCTGCCCTATGATGTGGTGGGCAGGGACGGCACCTTCGCCCCCCACGAGTTTACTGCCAATATGGAGCCGGATGCCTTCCGGGACATGGTGGCCAGGGCCAAGGAGTATATCATGGCCGGGGACATCATCCAGGTCGTCCTCTCCCAGCGTTTCCACACCAAGACTGATATCCCGCCCTTTCTTCTCTACCGTGCCTTGCGCCATGTTAATCCCAGCCCCTATCTCTTCTATGTCAGAATGGGGGATGTCATCCAGATCGGCTCATCTCCGGAAATCTTGGTCCGCCTCGAAGATAATAAGGTCGAGGTTCGGCCCATTGCCGGGACCAGGCCACGGGGCAAGAGCCTTGAAGAAGATCTGGCCCTGGAAAAAGAGTTGCTGGCCGATCCCAAGGAATGTGCCGAGCATCTTATGCTGGTCGATCTTGGCCGCAATGATCTCGGTCGGGTGGCCAAATACAGCACGGTGGATACCTACGAACTGATGGTGATTGAGCGTTACAGCCATGTCATGCATATTGTCTCCGGTGTCCGGGGCGAGCTGGCCGAGGGCTGTGACCAATTTGACGTGGTGCGGGCCTGTTTCCCCGCCGGCACGGTGAGTGGCGCCCCCAAGGTGCGGGCCATGGAGATTATTGATGAGTTGGAGCCTGAGCGTCGCGGCCCCTACGCCGGGGCGGTGGGGTATTTCGGTTTTTCCGGCAATATGGATTTCAGTATCACCATCCGTACCTTTGTCATGCATGGCAACGACCTGTGGGTCCAGGCCGGGGCTGGTGTGGTGGCCGACTCAGATCCAGAGATGGAATACCAGGAAACCTTGAATAAGGCACGGGGTCTGCGCCGGGCCGTTGAGCTGGCCGAGCAGGGAATATGATCGGTAGCTTGGCAATAAACCAAACGGATAGCCCCAGGCAGCGTTCTCGTCGCGGATTTAACGACACCGGATTCCGGTGTCAAAGACTTTATGTGAAGCCATCATGATTGTTATTATCGATAACTACGATTCATTTACCTATAATATTGTCCAGACCATTGGTTCTTTTGGCGAGGAGGTAAAGGTCTTTCGTAATGATGAGGTGGATATCGCCTTTATTGAAGGTCTCCATCCTGATCGATTGTTGATTTCTCCTGGGCCATGCTCACCCGGTCAGGCAGGTATTTCCATTGAGGCCATCCGTTATTTTGCCGGCAAGATCCCCATCCTTGGTGTCTGTCTTGGCCATCAGGCCATTGGCGAGGCCTTCGGCGGCAGGGTCATTCGGGCCGGCAGAGTCATGCATGGCAAGACAAGTCCAATAAGCCATGACGGTAAGGGGGTGTTCACCTCATTACCGTCACCCTTTGCCGCCATGCGCTATCATTCCTTGGTGGTGGCTGAGGATGACCTCCCTGCCTGTTTGGAGATCACGGCCCAGACCGACCAGGGGGAGCTCATGGGGCTGCGCCATCGGCAATTGATGGTGGAAGGGGTGCAGTTTCATCCCGAGTCGATCATGACCCCGGATGGCGTCCAGTTGCTTAAAAATTTTGTCAGTGCAGAGTATCCGCAGATGCTCCGTTAAAAAAATGACGCCTCAATGTGGAATCAGCATAGGGGCTGAAGTATAGCAAGAGGGAAACGAGATGATAAAGGAAGCGATTGGTAAGATTGTTGGCGGGCTGGATCTTTCCGAGGAGGAAATGGTAGGGGTAATGGACGAGATCATGAGTGGCAATGCCACTGATGCCCAGATCGGCGCCTTTATTACCAGCTTGCGCCTCAAGGGGGAGACCGTTGACGAGATTACCGGTGCGGCCAGGGTCATGCGTGAAAAGGCCACTGTCGTTGATGCTGCCGATGAAGGCGAGCTGTTGATGGATATCGTTGGCACCGGTGGCGATTCTTCCGGTACCTTTAATGTCTCCACCACCACCTCCTTTGTGGTGGCCGGGGCCGGGGTGCCGGTGGCCAAACATGGCAATCGTTCAGTATCCAGCCATTGCGGCAGTGCCGACGTTCTTGAGGCCCTGGGCGTTAATCTCTCCATGAGCGCCGAGGAGATAGGCCAGGCCGTACGTCAGGTGGGCATCGGTTTCATGTTTGCCCCCATGCTCCATGGCGCCATGAAACATGCCATTGGCCCCCGCAAGGAGATCGGCATCCGTACCATTTTTAATATCCTTGGCCCCCTTACCAATCCCGCCAAGGCCAACGTCTATCTGCTCGGGGTTTTCAGCCCGGACTTGGTGGAGACCATGGCCCATGTCCTCGGTCGGTTCGGTGTAAAACGGGCCCTGGTGGTTTGTGGCGAAGGCAATATTGACGAGATCACCATCACCGGCCCCACCCTGGTGGCGGACTATAAGGACGGCAAGGTTGCAACCTATAGTATCAGCCCTGAGGATGCCGGCTTGTCCAGGGCCAGCCTCGAAGCTATCAAGGGCGGCGAGACCGCTGAGCTTTCCGCCCTCCAGCTCCGCGAGGTCCTGGAGGGTAAGCCTGGCCCCTGTCTCGACATTGTGCTTCTTAATGCCGGGGCGGCCCTCATGGCTGCCGGCAAGGCCGCCGATCTCAAAGGTGGTGTCGAACTGGCCCGGCAGAGTGTCGAGTCCGGCGCGGCCCTGGCCAAGATGAACGACCTGGTGGCCTTTTCTGCCAAAGAGGCTGTGTAGGATGATTCTCGATACTATTGTTGAGCAGAAAAAAATTGAGGTTGCCGAGCTCAGAAAGCGCGGCATCATCAGTCCGGGCGAGGTAGACCCACCCCGCGGTTTCCAGCAGGCGCTGACCTCTTATCCAGGTATTGCCCTGATCGCCGAGGCCAAGAAGGCCTCCCCTTCAAAGGGCGTGATCTGTGAAGATTTTCGGCCGGCGGAGATTGCCAGGCGCTATGAGGCCGGCGGTGCCCAGTGTATATCGGTGCTCACCGACGAAAAATTCTTCCAGGGCCATCTCGATTACCTCTCCCTGGTGCGCAAGACCGTGAAACTGCCGGTGCTGCGCAAGGATTTCACCATTGACGAGCTGCAGATCAAAGAGGCCCGGGCCCATGGTGCTGATGCTGTTCTGCTCATTGCCGCTATCTTGAGCCAAAACCAGATGGCCGAGTTTTTGGCCTATGCCCATGAGCTTGGCATGGATGTCCTGGTGGAGGTTCACGACGAAAGGGAACTGGAGATGGCCCTGGCCATTAACAGTCCCTTGATCGGCATCAACAACCGGAACCTCAATGATTTCAGCGTCGACCTTAACACCACCCTGCGCCTCAAAAAAGAGATTCCTGCCGGCATCCCGGTGGTAAGCGAATCAGGTATCCGCAATGTTGACGATATCAAACATCTGGCTGCCCATGATATCTGCGCGGTGCTGGTCGGGGAATCCCTGATGCGGGCCGGAGATAAGGATGGTTCCCTCCGTGAATTGATGGGCCGATAATAATTTTGCTATAAAAGATGTGCCGCAAGACACTCACGGGCGGTATGAATTAGATTAATTGAAGAGAGGAGGAACGAGGCCAATGGCCGGTCGAACGCGGGTTAAGATCTGTGGCATGACAGACCCTTTTGAAGTTAAAAAGGCAGTTGAGGCAGGGGTTGACGCCCTAGGATTTATTTTTGTCAAGGAGAGCCCTCGGGCCATAGATCCTGAAGACGCTAAGGAAATTATTGCCAAGCTGCCACCCTTTGTTGATGCCGTTGGCGTCTTCATGAACGAAGATCCTGAGGTGGTGGGTGAAATCGTAAAATACTGTGGGCTTACAGTGGTCCAGCTCCACGGTCAGGAGCCTCCTGAGTATTGCCAGATGATGCCGTGCCGGGTGATTAAGGCCTTTCAGGTCAGAGCTGACATGACCCCTGATTTTCTGGAACCCTATAATGATGTGGTATGGGGTTTTCTTCTCGATGCCTATCACCAAGAAATGGGCGGTGGCACCGGTGAGACCTTTGACTGGACCCTGGTGGAGAAGCTCAAGCCTGGCAAGCCCCTTATTCTTGCCGGCGGCCTGAACCTTGATAACGTCAGCGCTGCCATTAACCAGCTGCACCCCTTTGCCGTGGATGTCAATTCCGGCATTGAGAGTAGCCCCGGCCGCAAAGATCCAGAGAAGATCGCGGCTCTGCTTCGTCAGGTAGCCCAAGCCGATAATCTCTGCCTTTAAAAAATGTTTCACTAAAAAAAAGCCGCTTCCCCATACGGGAGCGGCTTTTTTTTATTTTTCCTGGTGGATTTGGCTCTCTTTATCCTTTGGGTTCGTCCACACAATCTCCAGAGCCGCAGAGAGATTTTAGCAAGTAATTGTAATATTTTTGCCCCAGGCTTCGCAATCGAGTGTCTTGGGCATTTTCTGCAATATCCTGAAATGTTTGGAGATATTTTTTTCTGCCAGTGATGGCAAGGGTGGCACACATCTCCTTTGCTGTTGCCGCGGCGTCCTGGTTTTCAAGTCTTTGGCTCGCGAGCACCAAGAGCTCTTTTTCAATGGCGTTTTGTGCCACTGCCAGCAAGGCAAAATTTCCACGAATCTCAGCTACCGCTTTACTTTTATTCTGGTAATCACCGTTTTGGATTCTGGCGTTGTATGATGCTGCGCTATCTGCCAACCCTTGTTCATGCTCGGAAATTACTTTAAGCACTGCGCCCCTGGTCTGCATATCCATATATTGCTGAATGATGCCGGTGATTTTTGTGATGCTGGTGAGCAAGTTGTATTGCATGGCATTACGAGCCAAGCCGCCTTCTCCTTGAGCAATTGCATTCGTCACCGGGGACATCAGAAGTGCGTTTGATTTGGCACCATAAGTGTAATCGTTATAGGAAAATAGTTTGTTGCCCTTGGGGTCGAATAAGGTGTATTGGGTGACGACATGGGCCTGGGTTTTGCCAAATCGTGTCCGCGGAATAGTAACCCTGACAAACTGGAAAGCCACATCGAGGCGGTAGTTTTTTGATTTTACGCCTGTTTTCTTGTGATGGGTCATGTCGCTGATAAATTCCGTATTGGCGAACATCATGTCCATGACTTCAAGGAGGTTTTGTTTGTAGGCTTTGCCAATATCAAGTTGTAGTTTGATGTCATGGATAGCCGCCATATAGCGCAAGCCTGCATCGTCATCATTCATGGCAATTTGTATGTCGGCTTGGTATTGCGGCATTTGATAACCACCTGCTTTGATCTGGTCAGCTATATTCAAGGGCAATTGTACTTTGGTCGCCCCGCATGCCGAAACCAGGAACAGTAAAAGAACTGTTAGTGCTTGCTGAGTTGATTTTTTAAGCCGTACCATCAAGTCGCCTCCGTGAGTATTCGTGGCTTTTATATTGTGAAATGTGGCGCTTCTCCTAAGCTCCGCCATTTTACAACAAAAGATATGGAAGGGTAATAATTTCTTTTTGGGTTCAGGATTTATATAACCGCCATAAAAAAGGCCGCCTCCTGTATAGGAAGCGGCCTTTTTTATGGCGGTCTCCGAAGGGAGACGTTATTTGTTTTTGATCACCACATAGCGGCTGTTGGAGCCCCGTTGGACCAGGAGAAGGATTCTCTTGTCGTTTTTGGTCTGGGCCAGCAGTTTGCCGAAGGTCTCCATGTCGGTTACCTGATCCTGATTGATTTCGGTGATCAGGTCGCCGCGCTTGAGGCCGGCCATGGCTGCCGGGCTACCGCCTTCGACATTGGTGACCAGCACGCCGGTTGCCTGGGCAATCTGCATGGACTCGGCCAGTTCCGGAGTCAACTCCTGGACAGTCATGCCCAGAGAGGCTGTCTCTTCCTGGGCCTCATCACTGAGATTGTCATGGCCTTGGAGCTTGCCGATGGTCACGGTGACGATCTTTTCCTTACCCTTTCTGAACAGGGTAACCTGGGCTTTTTCGCCCACTGGTGTCTGGGACACCAGGGTGGGCAGCATGGTCATTTCTGAAATCTCTTTGTCCTTAAAACGGATGATAATATCGCCTTGCTGGATCCCTGCCTTGTCTGCCGGGCTGTCCTTTTCCACCTGGCCGACCAAGGCGCCATAGGGCCGCTCCATGCCAAACTGCTCAGCGATGTCCTGGTTGACCGTTTGGATGCGCACCCCGAGCCAGCCCCTGGTGACCTTGCCGCTTTTCTGGAGCTGGGTCATGACATTTTTGGCCATATTGACC
>JBFFNX010000132.1:0-8658 GCA_041562995.1 Desulfurivibrionaceae bacterium | reverse complement strand
CTGTCGCACTCGAAACTTATTAAGAAGATTGAGCATGCCGTGGAGCCCCTGCGTAACGTCTTTACGGCGATTTTCTTTGTCTCCATCGGTATTCTCATCCAGCCCCGGCTTATTCTAGAAATCTGGCCTGCCATCATAGGCTTGGGGTTGATGGTGGTGGTTGTCAAGATTGCCAGCGTCTGGCTTGGCCTGGTGTTGGCCGGCCAGAAGACCGATAGCAGTTTTCGGGCGGCAGTGGTGAAGTCGCAGATCGGTGAGTTCAGTTTTATCATCGTTGCCTTGGCCATTGAGCTTGAGGTGGCGGACCCAAGTTTTATGACTATTGCCGTGGGCGTTTCCGTCCTCAGTGCCATGATAAGTCAGTTGCTCGCCTCCAATGTGGAGACGTTGATCAGCCATACCGCAAAACGGCTGCCACCGCTGCTTGTCACCTTTCATCATTATTATGAGTCCCTGTTTGAGGGATTACGTCTGCGTCTCAGCCGTAATGAGGCTTTGCTGCTTATCCGCCGGCCCCTGCTCGCTATTGTTTTTTATATTCTGCTGATGACGGGCCTGATGATTACCGCCTATTTCCTGGGGGATCTTGCCGGGAATGTTAAGAGATATGCGGCGTACAGCCGTTGGCTCTCCCTGGCTGTCTGGCTGCTGGCCGCCATTGCCCTGCTGCCCTTTGGTTCGGCAATAATTCGTAATATTAATGATTTGGTCGTGGTGGTGACTGAGGCGGCCTTTGCTAATATGGCCATCTTCAACCAGGTTGAAAGGCGTTTTCTCCGCTTGCTCCATGCCGTGGTGTCCGTGGCTGTTATCACCTTGGTGGCCGCCTTTTATTTTTCCGTGGCCGCCTCCTATATGCCAAAGGGCACCGCCCTGGCCGCCTTTGTTGCCGTGAGTACAGCCTCCCTGTTGTTCTTCTGGCAGCGTATTAAACGTTTTGACAGCCGGATTGAAACGCTCTTTATGGAAAGTTTTGAGGAGCAGCTGACCCTGGAAGAGGTGGAAAGACGCCGGCAGATGAGCGACATTGCCCGGAAATATCCGTGGCCTGTTCATACCAGTGAAATTGAAATCACCGCCACTTCCATGGCCTGCGGCCAGAAAATTCGGGATCTCCATATCCGGGGCCGAACAGGGGCGATTATTATCGGCATTTCACGGTACGGTTATGTGGACTATAATCCCGGGGTCGACACCATGATCTTCCCCCATGATCATCTTTTTCTGTTTGGCGAGGAAGGTCAGATTGAAGCGGCCCACCTTCTCCTCTGCCAGGAAAAGGCTGGGGCAGGGGATGAGGTCAGCGGCGGCGAGATCAAGATTGAAACGATCTATGTCAGCCATGATTCAGAGCTTAATAAGAAAAACCTGGCCGGTGCCAATCTCCGCCAGCGCTATGGCATAACCGTGCTGGGCATCCAGCGCGGTGAACAACAAATTACCTCGCCGCCGCCTTATTTTATAATGGAGCCGGGTGATATCCTCCATGTCATCGGCAAGAGTACAGCTATCAAGGCGCTGGAGGGGGCAGAGCGACTGCAGGCCGGAGAGACGGCAGTCGTCCAGGAGTAAGGGAAGCCCTTTGTCTTGAAAAGTCTTGACAGGGTTGAGTAAATTCAGCAGAGTTGGCGATTCTTTTTTCCGTAAATATCACAGGGAAGATCTCACCCATGTCCTTTTCTTTACCAGCCAGGCAACCAAAAAAGATTCTGCTCCGTTCAACAAACTGGATCGGCGACGCCATTATGACCACGCCGGCGGTGCGTTCCATCAGGGAGAATTTCCCCGAGGCCCACATCACTATGTTGGCCTACCCCTGGGTGGCTGATGTCTTTCGGGCCAGCCCCCATGTCGATGAGATCATGATCTATGATACGGCAGGCATCCATAAGGGATTTAAGGGATTACGGCGCTTGGCCGACGAGCTGAAAGAGCAGAAGTTTGACTGCGCCATCCTCCTGCAAAATGCCTTTAAGGCCGCTTTTTTGACCTGGCTTGCTGGTATTCCAATACGGGCTGGTTACCGCCGCGACGGGCGAGGGCTTTTTCTCAGGCCCGGCATCAAGATCAGGCCAGAGGTCCGCAAGCTGCACCAGGTTCATTATTACCAGTACCTCCTGCGCGACCTGGGGCTGACGTGCGGCTCAGATGAGCTTTTTTTAGAGCACACCCCGGCAGACGCGCAGTGGGCCAGGGAGTTTAAAAAAGATCGGGGGGGCAGGGCTCTGCTGGGGATCAATCCTGGCGCCGCTTTTGGCCCGGCCAAGTGCTGGCCTGCCGAACGCTATGGTCAACTCTGCGCCCGCCTCCATGATGAGTTTGGTATTTCTGCCGTTGTTTTTGGCACCAAGGCGGATGAAGCAACCATCGCGACCATTGTCGGCCATGGTCCCCAGTTTATCACCGGCCTGGCCGGTAAAACCACCCTGGGCCAGGCCATGGCCTTAATCGGCCAGTGTGATGCCTTTGTCACCAACGATTCCGGCCTTATGCATGTGGGCGCCGCTGTCCAGACCCCCCTGGTGGCCATTTTTGGTTCCACCGATCATATCGCCACCGGCCCTTACTCCAAGAAAGCGGTGGTGGTGAGAAAGGAACTTGATTGCCAACCCTGTCTGAAGAGGGAGTGTAAGAGCGATTTTGGCTGTATGATGAATATTGAGGTGGAGGATGTGGCCACTCCCCTGCGGCTGATGCTGGCCGGGTGCTAAAAAAAGAGGAGTTGTTGATTCTTCGAGCTATTCATACTATCTTTACTCAGTAAGGCTGATGTCAGGGGGCGCCTGCAGCTTTTGGGTTGAAATTTTAACGTCACACATCGCCAGCGGCCTTTGACCGCCTGACGGTGTCCATACTTTTGGTCGATATACATGTCTTTTGCCCCCCGATCCACCTCTTTTTGTTCTTCTTTGTCTGCCCTAAACTCCTATGAAAAGGCGGTTTCTGCTAAGATGTTTCTGGCCAGGATTCTATCCATAGCTATCTCAATCCAGCTTGTCGCGGGATTGTTGATGTATTCAACGGCAGGTGCGGACCAGGGCGTTTCTCCCCAGTCCTTTGATTTTGAGCTGCGCCTTGACTCCATGTCCGGTCCTCTGCTTTCCTCGGCCATTACTGATGGCAGGCTGCTTACGGCCCAGGGGTGGCTACCACTTCTTGGCGGTTCGGGAAAAGCTGTTCTTGGCAACCTGATCTGGCAGCTCCATGACGATTCAGGCCAACCCGTTGCCGGCCATAGCAAGATCCGCCAGATCTTAGAGGTAGGCGGTCAGGAGTTCGTTTCCTTTGCGATACGTACCAAGGGCCTTGCCAATGGTTCTTACTATCTGGCCTTCACCCATCAGAACGCCGCCCAGCCAGCCCTTTCTTTTCAGGCCTCCAAATCATTTGAGGTGAAACAGCCTGTCGCCATTACCAACCTCCTTGTTGATGAATCAACCCAAGGTCAGACCCATCGCCCCATTTTGTACGAGGATCAGGCACCCCATATCTTTGTCTATTACCATTTGGCCTATGATGTTCCCTCGGTTCTTATCCAGCTTGATGTTTTTGACAGCCGTGGCAAGCGACTTGCCACCCGTTCCGCTTTCAAGGATCGTGATCCAGCCAGGAAGGTGAGTCGTTTCGGTGTCCGTCTCACCCCCGGTTTGATTGCGGCCGGAGAGCAGGCCAGGGTGACGGCGCTGCTCACGGCCCCTGAAGGCTCAACCGCCGAAGAAGAAGTTTTTGTCGAGATTGTTGGTCTCAAGCTCCAGGTTGATATGCCAGCCGTGATTCGTAGCGGGGAAACGACGGCCTTTCAGGTCATGGTGCCGGAAACTTTTTCACCTCCCTACACCATGAGTTTTTCCCATAAACCAGGGTTGTCCTTTCAGTATCAGGCCGGACTTCCTGGAGAGCTTGAGGGCACAGTCAGGGTTGATTCTTCTTTTGGTACGGGTAAAGAACAGGTGGTAATGGACGTTAAAGACCAGGCAGGGCGTACGGCCTCCGCCACGGTAGAAGTCCTCATTGAACCGGGAAAAATCCGTCCTTTGCCTAGATCCCTCCCTGGCCGACGGCCCTCCCGTCAGCAAGGAAGTGGCGGGGGAATAGGCAGTTCCCCTCCACCTTTTTGAGCAAGCACTACGCCTTACTTGAGACTCGGCTACCTATGAACCAGCAAAAAAGAAAATTCCTCCATAGATATTACTTCGTTTCCCTTGTCGTTCTTTGCTGTCTGCTCATGGCGCCTGCCCAGGGCCTGGCAGAGAACTTCCGGGCCAGGCTGCAGGCAGCCTTTGATACGTACAAGGCCAGCCCTCTTCATTACAAGGTATTTGCCTTAAAACAAGAGGATAGGCGTTTTGACGCTTGGTACACCTGGGGGTATGACGATCTCGATTTTGCCATCGATGACGCCCTTGCTAAATGCGAGGAGGGTGATCACGTCTTGGGCAAGTGTCATATTTATGCCCTCGGGGATGAGGTTGTTATCAGCCTTGATCAGGAGAGGCTGAACAGGAAGATAGACGCCTACCGTCTGCAGGGTATGCGTGGTCGGTATTATCCCCAGCCCGGCAATGCCAAGATAAACGGCCAGGGTTTTAGTGGCGATGGCCGTTTTTTTGTGGCCTCTGTGGCCGATAGTAAACAGAGTCAGATTTTTCTCTACGACAACGATACCCAAGTCTGGCGCTATACGACGCTTATCCAAAACAAGGGGGCGGTTGAGTTGGGTCGTAATTTCGCCGTCAGTAAAGATGGTGGAACCCATGCCTCCGCTCTTTTTATTCAGGATTCCATTGCCGATATCGGCCGTTCCGTAATCCATATTGACCATTTCCCAAAGGGCAAGGTCACTGAGATTGAGCTGCAAAACGATGCATTTTTAAATAATGCCTGCGGCCTGGCCTTTTCTCCGGACGGCAAGGAGATTGCGGTTTGTCTGGATGCCGAGATGTCGAGTCGTATTGAGAGATATGATGTTGGCACAGGTAAAAAGCTGTCCAGTTTTGACTCAAATAAGGTTAATGGCCGTTTTGATAAAACCCTGGTCTATGATTCTTCCGGCGAAAATCTCTTGGTCCGCGGCGGCCGTTTCCAGTTTGATTGGGTCCTGAAGAAAAAGAGTAAAGAGGCGGATCTTGTCTGGCTCTTTGATAAGAAGAGCGGCGAACGGCTACGGAGCTTGGAGTTTCCCCTTGGCCCCGGCCTCAGCGGTCCCGAGGATGTCCGCTTTTCCAAGGATGGCACCTATATTATTGTCAGTGAGCAGAGTGGCATCCGGCTGTTACCCGTTGATTCACGAAAAAAGGGCAGGGAATTTCCGCTGGCCCTCGCGCCACGTTGTCAAGTTGAAATAAGTCCCCATGGCATTGTGGCTCTGGTAGATCAGGGGAAATTCAGGCGTTTCACGGTGAGTGCCACAGGTCTTCAGCTCCTGGATGAGCATTCTATTGCCCCTCAGGGCGCCGCTTTTTTGACCTTTGATACGGTTCGGGATGCCTGGCGGCTGGTGGATGCCGAGAAGATAATGATGGTGCCCGCTTTAACAAAAACCGACATGGAGGCCATCGAACTTTTTAAAAAGGCGCGCCTGCTTTTTGCAGGCAACGAATACGCCAAAGGCCTGGCCCAGCTTAAAGGGATTCTCAGTCAGCAACCCAATCTCCCCCTCGACTATAACGGCGCTGAGTTTTACTTCAAATACCCCGACATCCCTCTGTCTTTATGGGGGGATTTTTTTTCCTATCACGTCAAGGCCATCCTCGATAAGAGCCCCATGGTCTCAAGGCTTGGGCTTGATTTTGACAGGGATCCCAAGAGTGGTTTTCTCTTTACTTCGCTTTCCCGGGTGGCGGGTAACTCCCCTGCTGCTCAGGCCGGACTCAGGCCTGGCGACAAGGTGGTAGCAATAAACGGTAAGGCTATCTCCATGGCCAGCCAGATTCAGGAGATTGTGGGTCCCCTTCCTGTGGCAAGCAGGGTGAATGTCGCCTTTGTCCGGGGGGGGAAGCAGGGTGCCGTTGAGCTGATAACAGAAAAAGGGTTCCGGGATACCGGCAAGGCCGCCCAGGTTCTCCTGGCCCTCTTTGATTACGGGCAGCTGGCTGCTGAGGCGGGCCATCCTGGTATCACCCGGCAGGCGGCGGTCCGGCTGCGTTATATCGCGGCCCGATATCCTTCTTCCTTCAGAACGGATCTGGTGGAGATAATAGCGGTATCCTTGGAGGCCTTGGCCATGGCCCATGAGGGCAGTGCCAAGGCTGCCCTTGACCTTCTGGAGGAGAAAGGTAAGCCTCATCCCTTTCCCTTTCGCTTTTTCAATACCAGGGTCTGGTGGCCCCTCTATGGCGAGAGGGCTCGGCTGGCTGACTATCTGGGGGTGAAAATCGATAAACTGCCCCGGGCTGTTGCGTCTGCAGGGAGAGAAAAGCGTCAGGACTATCCAGACCTTGATGGTGTCACCATTCCGGCCTTGAAGATTCCTGCTCTGGTCAGGTAGGATCGCTATCGTAAGGGGTTGCGTCACTTTTTTTACCGTTCCCAATTTCTTGTGATCTTTCCCGGAAAAGAAATGGAATAAATGCCCTGATTTTCCCTTCAACACTCTAAGCTCTGGCCAATGGTGGCCGAGCTGGCTGGTTTATGTGTTGGTGGCGTGCTTTTTACGGGCGGCGAAATCCTAAAAAAGGAGGCTGTATTGTTTGGAGCATTGAAGAATAACAGTCATCCCTTCAAGGAGTTGGCCTATCCTCACATCAGGTTTCTCTACAACGTCGCTTTGAAATATATGCGCAACCAGTATGATGCCGAAGATCTGGTTCAGGAAACTATGTACGCAGCCTTTCGTAATTTCCATCAGTTGCGTGACAAATCAAAATGCCGGAGCTGGCTCTTTGCCATCATGCGCAGTAACTTTTTGAAAGAAAAAAGGCAGGCCGTTCGGCGGCCCCAGCTCGGAACAGATGATTCCTATCTCAGCTTTCTTGAAGGGGTTTCAGCCACTAATCTGGTCGGTGATCTTGAAAAAAAGCTGGAGTCAGAGCATGTCCAGGAGATCATTGATGGTCTGCCGGAAAAGTACAAAACACCCCTGATTCTCTACTTTTTGGAGGATATGTCCTATCAGGAAATTGCTGATTTTCTTGATATCCCGATCGGCACCGTGATGTCTAGGCTGAATCGGGCCAAACAGTCTATGAAGAAAGATTTGCTCAGGGATGTGACCATCCAAAAGAGCAAAGTTGTCGAGATGAGCCGGAAAGCAGCAAGGAGGCAGCCATGACCTGTCTTGAATTTAAAGAATGGTTGATTGACCGCGATTTCGCCGAGGCCGATAACGCCTCAGTGGCCCGTTCCCATATGCAAAAATGTCCTGAGTGTCGCAAGCTTTATGAGCTTGACGAGGAACTTGAAGGCCTCATCCGCAGGGAGATGATCCCTGTTGAAGCGCCGCCCCGTCTGGGAAAAAAGATTGAAAGGGGCATAAACAGCACAACCACCGCAAGGGTTTTTACATTTCATTGGCAGCAGCTGCTACCGGCCCTGGCCATTGCCGCCCTGTTCCTTTTTATGCTGAACCCTTTTCAAGATCATCACCGGAGGCACGGTTTTACTTCCTTTGATGAGTTGGGCAGGGTTGCCCTGCAGGACCATGTCAGCACCGAGGCCCTGGCCTTTGTGGCCCACGAAGTGGCGGATGTGCCTGCCTGGTATGAGGATAAGATGGGGTATGCCATTTCTCTGCCCGACATGACGGGGCGCGGTTTTACCCTGATCGGTGGCCGTATCTGTAAGCTGGGTAACTGTAAGGCCGCCTACCTCACCTATAGGTATGACAATAAAAAGGTGTCTCTCTTCATCCTGCCTGCCGGGGATGCCAATTTTGCCATGGAGCCTGACCGCTCCTATACCTTAACCATGAACGGCAATGAGTTTGAGTTCTGGAAAACCCAAGGTCAGCTTCATACCTTGATTATTTAGTGTTCGCTAAAAAACGTTGGTTTTTCAACTTGTGTTCATGGCTGTTTTCATCGTGTTACTTTACCCACCATTATCATAAAAGCAGGTCTTGCCCTGGTAGTTGGTAAAGCAGAGCTTTTTGCCCAGGGACTGGATGTAGTTTGGGGTCAGGGGGATTTTGCCGACCCCGCCCGGGCCGTCAACGGCGTAGGTGGGCACGGCCATGCCTGAGGTGTGGCCGATGAGCCGGGCCATAATGGCCTGGCCAGCTTCAATGGTTGTCCGGAAATGATTGGTGCCGCGGGTCAGATCGCCCTGGAAGAGATAGTAGGGCTTGACCCGGATGGTGAGGAGCTTGGCCATCAAGGTTGCCATGGTCTGGGCATCGTCATTGACACCTTTTAAGAGCACGGTTTGGCAGCCCAGCGGAATGCCGGCATTGGCCAGACGCTCACAGGCCAGGGCAGCCTCCGGGGTGATCTCGTTGGGATGGTTAAAATGGGTATTAATATAGAGGGGATGATATTTCTTTAAGATTCGGCAGAGCTTGATCGTAACCCGCATGGGTAGGCTGCAAGGAACCCGGCTGCCGATGCGGATGATCTCCACAGAGGGGATGGCGCGCAGGGAGCCAAGCAGCCAGTCCAGCCTTTCATCATTCAAAAGAAGAGGGTCGCCGCCGGAGATCAGCACATCCTTGATCTGCGGGTG
>JBFFNX010000131.1:0-8661 GCA_041562995.1 Desulfurivibrionaceae bacterium | reverse complement strand
GCATGCCGGTGCTTCTCTTTAATTATCGGGCCGTGGGTAAGAGCAGCCACCCGCAACCTGATTTGCCCCTCTATGAGTATTGGCATGGCCTGGACGAGAGAATAGAGTATGAGGCAGTGGTTCGCGAGGTGGGCCAGGTTATGGAGTGGTCCCAGCAATATTTTGCGGGATTTCACCTGGTGGGCTACTCCTTTGGCTCCTATATTGCCCTGCGGGCCATCAATAACAGGGTGCTCTCCTATACTGCCATCACCCCGCCCTTGACTGAGCATGATTTTTCCGCCTTACAGAATTTGCCGTGCCCTGGTTCCGTTATCTTGGCGGAAAAGGACGGACTTCTTAAAGAAGGTGCGCAACTGGTTCCTGAAAACATCCATTGTTTGCAGATTATCAAGGATACGGACCATTTTTTCATTAAGCAAGAGGCAAAGGTTGTGGCGCGGGTCGCGGATTTTCTGGTGAATATCAAGAAAAGATCCTATTGACGGCAAAAGAGGTAGCCATGCTTCTTGACGTTCATCACCGATGGCCGTCCAAGGTGTTTTTTCTGAAGTGCTTCTCTTGGCGGTGATCTCTTTTTGTTTCCTGTCGCCAGCTTCCACGCCCAGATATCTTAGGGTGGGCAAGCCTCACTCTGTGCTGGCAGCGCTGGTTAATTGTGGCATTTTCTCCAGCAATTCTTCCCTGTTTTTAAAGGTGAGGGTGAGGGATATTTCGTCTTTCTCGAAAAAAGGGGCGTGCTGGACAGATGCCCCGGGGGGAAGATGAAGTGACCGGCAGAAATCCTTAAAATCCTGCTCGGCCTGGGAGAGGAGAGGGAACTGTTTTTTCTGGAGCCAAGCCATGAAATGGCTGGTTTTCTGGGGCGGATTGAGCTCGGTGTTGTTGAGGATTTCCTGGCACTGGTCATTGGCCAGGAAGGCGGCAATGGTTGTCTTGCTCCGCACAGCAACCTCCCGACTGATGAGGGTTATTTTTTTTTGATTGCCCACGGAGAGTTTCAGGGTCATCATGATCTCGAAGAGGGCCATGCGGTCAAGAAAGGGAAACTTTTCAAGCTCCCAGGCAACCTTTGGGTCGAGACCACCTTCGTGGAGTGTTTCTTGAATGACCTCTTCAAGATTATTTAAGCGCAGGAGTTTCTTGGCTTGGGAGGGATGGGCCTCCAGGCCGAGCAGGGGAAGAAAGCGGCGGGCTGCTTCATCAATATCGAGCCAGGAGCTGATTTTCTTGAAAAAGATAGCCTGCTCGACAAAGGTGGGCGGCGTAAAGGTTATTTTCTCTTCAAGAAGCAGAGTAAACGTTTCCTGCGGCGTCGAGTTGGCCGGCAGTACCCGGCACTCGCAGGAGGTGAAATGGAGCTTGCGGGCGGCAAGAAGTCTGTTTCTTCCCGAAATGATACGATATCTGCCCTGTTCAGCTTCATCAACCAGGGGCGGATGGAGAATGCCCACTCTTTTAAGAGAAGCGACAAGCGGCCCTGGTGGTTCCTGGCAGGGCACAGGTTGGAGAAGGTAGGTCTCGTCCTGGAAATCTATTTTAGTTAGGGCTAGGCGGTGAAGCTGCATGGATTCTCCTTTTAATGATAGCCATAAATACCTTGAACAGCCATGGGCGGCAAGGTGAAAACGCAGCCGCCCATGCTGGACAACCAGAAGCCGGTGGGGCATGATAGATTCAAGGTACTCTCATTAGGATTCTTTTTTATCGATCGTAACGTTATGCAGGACATTCTCGAAAAAATTGCTCATCAGGCCCAGAGCATGGGCAGGCAGATCTATGTGGTAGGCGGTGCAGTCCGTGACCTGCTGTTGGGACGGACAGCCCTGGATGTTGATTTGGCCATTGATTGCGATGCCCTAATTTTTGGGCAACGATTGGCCGCTATTCTGCCGGGGAAATTTATTATCCTTGATGAAGGGCAAGGGGTCGGCCGCCTTGTCTGCCGCGGCCATATTATTGATCTTGCTGTATTTAAAGATAAGTCGCTCACCATTGAAGAGGACCTGGTCAAGCGGGATTTCACCATTAATGCCATGGCCATTTCCCTTGTTGATTGGCTGGCCCATAAACAGGGCGCGGCTCTCATCGACCCCTGCGGCGGTCAGGGGGATGTGCAACGCAAACTGATCCGCCTGGTCTATGCCAATGCTCTTTCGGATGACCCCTTGCGCATTCTTCGCGGTTTCCGCTTGCAGGCTAATTTCGGATTTGACCTTGATCCTCGTTTCATCGCCCTGGCCCGGGAGCAGAAAAATCTCCTTGCCCGGCCCGCAGCAGAACGCATTGCCTCTGAACTCCATCTTATTTTTGAGAGTTCTCGGGCCTCTGCCATCGTTCGGGCCATGGCCGAGGGCGGCATTTTGGCCGAGGTCTGTCCGGAAATTATGAGCGGTGAAGGTGTGGGGCAGCCTGCCAGCCATCATCTCGATGTCCTTGAACATAACCTGGCCGCCTTGGAGGCCATGGATGACATTATTGGCCATCCTGGCCATTATTTCCCTGACGCAACCGTGCTCATGACCGCGTATCTTGAGACGGCCAAGCGGCGACGCTGGCTGCGCTGGGCGGCACTGTTTCACGATCTGGGCAAACCTCAAACCCGGGCAATACAAGACGAGAGGATCACCTTCTATAACCATGATCTGGTCGGGGCCCATATTTTTGCTCAAATGGCCAAGCGCTTGCGCTTTGCCAATATTGACCTTGAGACGATTTCTCTCCTTATTTCCCAACATATGCGACCCTTTCATCTCTGTAATATCCTGCGCCAGGGGCCGGTGTCGGCCAAGGCCTGTCTGCGCCTCGTGAAAAGTGTTGGCGATGAGCTGCCCGGTCTTTTTCTGCTCGCCATGGCAGACAGTCTGGCCGGCCAGGGTGAGGCAAAACCGCAGGCCATGGAGCAGGAGATAGCCATCTTGTTTGGTCAGGTCCAGCAGCAGATGGAGGAGCATATTGCCCCGGTGCTGGCTGGCCCCCCCCTGCTTACCGGCCATGATCTGATTGCTGCTGGTTTTGTTCCTGGGCCCTCGTTTAGCCAAATCCTTGATGACCTTCAGCAGGCCCAGGTGGTTGGTGAGGTGGTTGATCGTGATGCCGCCCGCCAGTGGCTGGCCCGGCAAAAGATCTAAATGATTTCACTTTTATAGTTTGACCGCTGATTTCTCACCATTGTACTGTTAGTATGGTTTAATCAATTCATGAAATTGCCTTTTGGCATTAATTTTTTTCGGATCTCTTCTTTTGAAGGAACTTCTATGGCAAGTGCAGGGAAGAAAAAGAAAGAAAAACTCTATAATCAGATTTTTGGCGAGGCCACAGCCGAAAATATAAAAAAATGCATTCATCATCATCTTTTAAGTTTTCAGGGCCGTGATCCTGAACGGGCAGGGCCCCGGGATACCTATAAGGCCCTGGCCTATACCCTGCGCGATATTTTGGTGGAGAAGTGGATCAACACCCAGAAGGAGTATTATGACAAGCGCCGAAAGCGGGTCTATTATCTCTCTCTGGAGTTTCTTGTCGGCCGCTCTTTGGGTAACAGCCTGATTAATCTCGGTCTTGTCGATGAGGTCACCTCAGTCTTGCATGACCTTGGGCACAGCCTCGAAGAAATGCGCGAGCTGGAAGAGGATGCCGCCCTTGGTAATGGCGGTCTGGGCCGTCTGGCCGCCTGTTTTCTTGACTCCATCGCTACCCTGAAGATACCGGCCTATGGCTACGGTATCCGTTACGAGTATGGCCTGTTTTATCAGAAGCTTATTGATGGCTTTCAGATGGAAAGTCCTGATAACTGGGTGCGCTACGGGACCCCCTGGGAGTTTCAGAGAAGCCAGTATCTCTTTCCTGTGCATTTTTATGGCAAGGTTGATAGCTATATCGATGACCAAGGGCGTTATCGGACAAAATGGGTGGGTACGGAAGATGTTATGGCCATGGCCTGCGATATGTTGGTCCCTGGTTTTAATAATGATCATGTCATTAATATGCGGCTGTGGATGGCCAAGGCGTCCCGTGAGCTGGACCTGGGCTTTTTTAATCAGGGGAAATATATCAGCGCGGTGCAGAGCAAGGTCGCCTCGGAAACGATCTCCAAGGTCCTCTATCCAGCAGATATAATTGTGGAGGGCCAGGAACTTCGCTTTAGGCAGCAGTATTTTTTTGTGGCGGCAACCTTTCAGGACATCTTAAGGCGCTATAAGAAGAAGCACAGCTCCTTTGATCATTTCCCCGCGAATGTGGCAGTACAGCTCAATGACACCCACCCGGCCATTGCCATCCCCGAACTGATGCGGATACTTGTTGATAACGAGTGTCTGGACTGGGAACATGCCTGGGACATTACGGTTAGGACCATCGCCTATACCAACCACACCTTGATGCCAGAGGCCTTGGAGACATGGTCTGTTGATCTGGTCGGCAAAGTGCTGCCCCGCCATCTGGAAATTATTTATGAAATCAACAAACGTTTTCTCATCATGGTTGCTGATGCATTCCCCGGCGATGTCGGTAAACTTGAACAACTTTCCCTTATTGATGAGGCGCATGGCAAAAGGGTGCGCATGGCCCATCTGGCCATTGTCGGCAGTCACTCTGTAAACGGTGTTGCCGAGCTGCATACCCACCTCTTAAAGACCAGGATTTTTCCGGCCTTTCATGCCCTCTATCCTGGGAAGTTTAATAACAAGACAAACGGGATTACGCCGCGCCGCTGGCTCCTCAAATGCAACTCACGTCAGGCTAGTTTGATTACCGAGGCCATAGGGCCGGCCTGGGTAACAGATCTTGAGAAACTGAGGGATTTGGAGGGATTTGTTCATGATGCCGCCTTTCTGGAAAGCTGGCAACAGGTCAAGCTTGCCAATAAAAAGCGGCTCTTAAAGCACCTTAAGGATTATTGTGGGGCGGTCATTGATCCGGAATCCCTCTTTGATGTCCAGGTTAAGAGGATTCATGAGTACAAGAGGCAGCTTCTTAACTGTCTTCATATTATCTCCCTCTATATTCGTATTCTTGATGATCCCGATAGTGTGAAAATACCAATCACCAAGATTTTTTCCGGTAAGGCGGCGCCCTCTTATTCGCAAGCCAAGTTGATTATCAAGCTCATCTGTTCCGTGGCCCAGGTGGTAAATAAGGATCCCCGCCTGGGCGACAAGCTCAAGGTTTCCTTTATCCCAAACTATAACGTGTCCAAGGCCGAGGTGATTATTCCGGCGGCCGATCTTTCCGAGCAGATTTCCACCGCCGGAACGGAGGCGTCCGGAACCGGTAATATGAAGTTCGCCTTAAACGGCGCCCTTACCATTGGCACCCTTGATGGTGCCAATATAGAGATTATGGAGGAGGTCGGCCGGGAAAATATGTATATTTTCGGTCTTACCGCCGATGAGGTGGAATTTGAGAAAAAGCAGATGAGTCGGACACCGCAACGAATCTGTGCGGAAAATAACCATGTTGCCCGTGTAATGGGTGCCATTTCCAGTGGCGTCTTTAGCGATGGTGATAGGAATTTCTTTAAGGACATCACAAAGAGCTTGATGAGTGAGCATGACAAGTATCTGCTCCTTGCCGATGTTGAACAGTATCTCGATTGCCAGGCTCTTGTTGAACAGGATTTCTGCGACAAGGAGAGCTGGACCCGCAAGTCCATCTATAATGTAGCGAGGATTGGCAAATTCTCCAGTGATCGTACCATTAAAGAGTATGCCCGCGATATTTGGGGTCTGGATATCTGAAATGACCATCCGCAGATCCGTTGCACCAAAACGCATCTGCGGATGGCGCAGGCTTACTGAACCTCTATCTGGTCTTTAACCTTTGCCAAAATATTCTGGCCGATTCCTTTGACCTTGGTCAGGTCCTGGGTAGAAGAGAAATTGCCATGGTTAGTCCTGTAGCTGATGATAGCAGAGGCCTTAGCCGCACCGATTCCCGGTAATGATTCCAGGGTTTTCTGGTCAGCGGTGTTTATGTTGATGCCGGCCATTGCGATCTGGGCCCAAAACAAAAAAAGGGCGCAGAGGGTTATAAGTTTCTTCATACATTCTCCTTGATTGAATTGATGTCACACGAGTGATGGGTTTGGCTGTGGTGCTGGGAAATAGCCTAAGAAATAATGATTCGTCATTTATCTCAAAGAGTATTATTCCATATCTAATCTGGACTTTTTTTACGGTATGGTCAAGGTAAAAGTTAGGTTTTTGTTTTTATGTCCCAGCCTGTGGTAAGCGTTGTGGAGTTTTGATACAAAAAAGAGCTGGTTTTTATCCATGAAAAAACGTAGACAAAAGAGCATGCTGGCGGTGTATGTCGGCATGGGCGCCAACGTCCTGCTTGCTATTCTCAAGGCGAGTTTCGGTATCATCGGCTGCAGTCCTGCTTTGCTCGCCGATGGTATTAACTCCACCTCTGATGTGGCATACGGTGTTGTGGTAACGGTCTTTCTTAAGCTTTCCGGCAAACCGGCTGATCACGAGCATCCGTACGGCCATGATCAGCTGGAAAGCATCGCTGCTGTCATCGTTGGTGCTTTTGTCATTACTACAGCCATCGCCATTTTTTGGAACACCGTCAATAATGTCTATGAGCTTTTAACGGTGACCAGCGACTATGGTGGCGCCAGCATCCTGGCCTTATGGGTGGCCTTATTTTCCATTGCCCTTAAGATTGGTCTGACCGGCTGGACATATGTAATCGGCAAACAGACAAAGAATAAGGCTGTGATCGCCTTGGCCCATGATCATCGTAATGACATATTCGCCTCTCTTGCGGCGGCTACCGGCATATTTTTTGGCCGGATGGGGTTTCCCTGGGTTGATCCCTTGGCCGGAACCGTTGTCTCGTTGATCATTCTCCATACCGGGGTTGAAATCATCCGTTCCTCCAGCGAGGATTTGATGGCCACCTTGCCCGGCCGTCAGTTAGCTCAGGATATCAGGGGATTGCTCCAGCCTCTTTCGGGAATTGAGGCCGTTGAAGAGATTCATGCCCATCGCTTTGGTCCTTATCTGGTGGTTAATCTCACCATTGGGGTTGATGGGAGTTTAACAGTCTCCCAGGGTGATGACATTGCCACTGAGGCTGAGGAGGCATTGCTTGCAAATATTGAGTTCATGCGCAGGGTCTATGTTCATTACCATCCGGCCCGCTCTGCTGAAAAGGCGGTATGAGAGGCTAGAACTCCCACGAGTATTTTTTTAAGCGGCGGCCGCTTTTCTGGTGATTTCATTCTGGTAGATACTGTCTGGGAGTCACGATGCTTTTAACCGCAAAGATTATCCTTTTTCTCCTCTGGGTTAATCTCCTTCCTGCCCTTGCCCACCTGCTCTTTGGCCGGCGCTTTAGTTGGCCGGTTGATGGCGGCCTTTGTTTTTTTGACAAGCAGCCGCTGTTTGGCAGCCATAAAACAATCCGCGGAATTTTCGCCAGTATCCTGGGGGCTACCCTTGCCTCATTTCTGCTTAACCTGCCGTGGTGGCTCGCTACCCTTGCTGCTGCATGGGCCATGGCTGGGGACATACTGTCAAGTTTCATCAAACGGCGTATGGGTATGCCGGAAGGGAGTTCAGTCTTCATTCTTGATCAGATTTTTGAGGTGCTTTTTCCTCTTCTGTTTCTGGTTAGGTATTTTCCTCTGCACTGGTGGCAATTTTCTCTGATCCTACTTGTCTTTATACCCCAGGCCTATCTGGGTGCCAGTTTCTGGCAATATATTTCATTCCATCCCAATCGTGATAATTATCCCCGTATCATCAGGTCAACGGTTCGATTTCGAGAATGGCGTTCCTGTCATGAGCCTTTGGCGCGCTGGCAGACTGTGGTCAACCTCACCAGTTTTCTTTCCGATCAGATTTTGCTCACCTCTTTTTTCAAACTTACCGGTCTGCACGCACGGGGGGTGGAGAATGCCCTTGATATCAAGATTGACAAGCAGGACTTCTATCTTGACACTCTGCCGGCATCCTTTGACGGTTTTCAGGTGCTCTTGCTTACCGATCTTCATTTGGATGGGTTGGAGGCATTAACCGGAAAGATCATCAACCATCTACAGCAAACGGAGGTTGATCTCTGCCTCATTGGTGGCGATATTAGGATGAAGACCTATGGCCCCATTGCTCCCTGTCTTCGTCATCTGCGCAAGCTCGTGCCGGAGATTCGTGCCAGATGTGGGGTTTTCGGTGTCCTTGGCAACCATGACTGTATTGAGATGACACCTGATTTCGAAGAGGCCGGGGTTATTATGCTCATCAATGATGCCTGGCCCATCAAGAGGGGGAACGAGAGAATTTGGCTTGTTGGCGTTGATGATCCCCATTATTATAAGACCCATGATGTCGCCCGTTGCTTTCGAGATATTCCTGCAGACGAGGGTGTGATTTTTCTGGCCCATTCGCCCGAGGCATATAGAGAGGCGGCCGCTTATGGAACATCTCTCTATCTCTGTGGCCACACTCATGGCGGCCAGATCTGCTTGCCAGGTAGTGGTCCTCTTTGTACAAACAGCAGGGCCCCTCGTTTCACTGCCTCCGGCCGCTGGCATTATGAGGGGATGGAAGGGTATACGAGTAGGGGGGTGGGGGCATCGGGCGTGCCCCTGCGTTTTAACTGCCCTGGTGAAGTTACCCTTGTCACCCTGCATACGGCCAGAAATGACCCGTC
>JBFFNX010000130.1:0-8692 GCA_041562995.1 Desulfurivibrionaceae bacterium | reverse complement strand
GTCTTGGTTGTTGCGGCGGTTATAATCGCCATGACCACGGGAGTGAACGGTTTCTCGACCCAAGGCATGTCTGGCGGCCTTGGCGCCTTTCTTTTTGTCATTGGCTACCTCGCCTTCTTTTTGGTCACGATCTTTGCCCAGCAATATATCTATGCCAAGGTGACGAACTACTGCTGGCGTTACTCGTCCCTGAGCGCCGTGAAGTTCCGTTCCAGTCTGGATGCCGGTACATTAATGTGGATTAGAATGACCAACATCATCGCCCTTGTCCTGTCTGCCGGCCTCCTCTTTCCCTGGACCAAGGTTAGGCATAGTAAATATATCCTGGAAAATCTGACGGTGATCACCTATCAGGGCCTTGATGATTTTACCGCTGGGGAACAGGATGCTGAAAATGCCTTGGGTGAGGCCGCCATGGATTTCTTTGATTTTGAGATCGGGCTCTAGGGGTGGCAAATTCAAAACAAATCCAATTTTATGGCATTTATTTCGATGGCAGGAGTTCCCAGGCCCAAGAGGTCCAATGTGCCATTGACCATGGCCAGGTGAAAATCAGCAGCCGGGCAGGGCTACCCTACCTTAACATCCCCCTGGAGCAATGTGTTTTAACGGCCCCCTTGGGCAGCAGCCGTCGGTTTCTGAAATGTGCCGGCGGCGAACGGCTGCAGGTGGATGAACCGGCAGTTCTTAGCTTTCTTGATGAGCATCTCTGCTCCCATCGTGGCCTGCGGGTTGTCCATCTCATGGAGAGTCATTGGCGTCTGGTCGCAACCTGTATGGCCGGACTGGTCTTCTGTGTCTGGGCCTTCATGGTATTTGCCATTCCCCACCTTGCCAAGAGGGTGGCCCTGGCAACTCCTGCTGGACTTATGGACAGAATCAGCAAGGATAGCCTGGAGATTCTCGATAAACGGTTTTTTACGACATCGGCGCTGGCGCCAGGCAGACAGGATGAGGTGCAGAGGATTTTCAGGCCACTCTGTGAGGATTTTGCCCCGGACCAGGGCTGCACCCTTGTGGTGCGGAAGGGGGGGAGTATAGGGGCCAATGCCTTTGCCCTGCCGTCCGGGCTGGTAATTGTCACCGATGAGCTGGTTGATTTTGTCGAAAGCGATGATGAGCTGGCCGGGGTTTTTGCCCATGAGCTGATCCATGTCAAGGAGCACCACGGCCTGCGCCACGTGGTGCAGCAGGCCGGGGTCTTCATGCTCATTTCCACCCTGCTCGGGGATATGGCGTCACTCACCTCGCTGGGCTCTGCCATGCCCATGATGCTCGTTGAGTCTGGCTATTCCCGGCTCTTTGAGCAGGAGGCCGATGAAATGGCCAGCCTCTATTTTTTGGAAAAGGGCCGCAGTGTCAAGCCCTATAAAGAGATGCTCTATCGCCTCACCAAGGATCAGGATCTACCAGGCGTGGCCTCCTTTCTCGCCAGCCACCCGGGGGCTGAGAGTCGGCGGCAAGCAATCGAAGAGGTTGAGCGCACCTATAGCCACTAAAAAAGGCAACACAACAGCAGGCTGGGATCAGGGGCGGGTACGGCTTGCTAGGAGCAATAAAAAAAAGGGGCACGGCAATTATGCCACGCCCCTTTTTTATTGGTAAAAGCTTAAATTTTATTTTTGAGGGAATTTTTTTCCATTTTAAGGGGATCAATGACGATGTCGGAGTTGGCCTGGTCGTCAAGGGGGTCATCCAGGGTAAAGAGCATGTCGCCGTCCAGATCGGGCATGGTGAGCTCCATGTCAGCAAGGGCATCGGAGGCAAATTGGGTGGCCGATTTTTTATGTCCAGCTGCGGCTGAGGGGTGGGTGGCTGGTGTTGGTTCGACCAGGCCGTCGTCACCGATCTCTGAAAGATCAATTTTTTCATAGAGATCAGCCAGGTCACTATCCGAAGCTTCCTCAGGAATCTCCCGGAACACTGGTTCCTGTTCTTCTTCCAAGGGCGCCACTTCTTGTTTGGGAGCGGCCTGGCGGGAGTTGCCAATATCGCCAATGATAGAGGGCCGCACCGCCGCTTCGGCGGGCGGCTGGCCTCCGCCGCCAACCTGACCGACTGTGGGGTATTGGCTGTCGAGACGATCCATGTGGGTCTGAAGAAAGGTCTGGAGCTCTTCTTTAAGTTTCTGCTTTTCAAGGAGAAGGGAGGATATTTGTAACTTAAGTTCGGCTTGCTGCGCCTTTGCCTCATCGATCAAGGCCGCTGCTTCAAGACGGGCATTTTCCTTGAGAACAAGGGCTTCCTGCTGGGCCTTCTTCTGCATTTCATCGGCGATGTTCTGGGCCGAAATAATGGCGTTTTTAAAGGTGCGTTCCTGGGACTGAACCTGATCCCGTTCCCCCTGGATGGCGGTCATCGCATCCCTTAATTTCTCATTGTCCTTCACCAGGACGAGATAATTCTCGGCAACCTTTTCAAGAAAGGCATCGACTTCATCCACATCAAAGCCGCGGAAGCGGACATGGAACTGTTGGTTCTGGATGTTTTCAGGGGTAAGCAGCAGGGTCGTCATCTCATGGATCTCCCAAGGGGAATTACCGGCTTCAGCCGAAAGCGGAGGCGATGTAATAAAGGGTTTTAACTAGAAAATCCTGTAGGAATATAATAACCAGCATAACCAAGAGCGGTGAAAAATCGATGCCGGATGTGTAGGTAAAGGGCAGCATTTTACGAACTCGGTAGAGGACCGGTTCGGTTACGTTGTGGAGCATGCGAACAATAGGATTATACGGGTCAGGGCTTACCCAGGAGATAATGGCCCGGGCCAGCAAAACGATCATGTAGGCATTGAGGATGAAGTTGACCAGACCGGCAACCGCTTGTAGGAAAATCTTGATAATAGCCATAGGTGAGTGAAGATAAGGTTCATTGGTACGGGTAGGGATTGTCCCTGCCCCCAGCACCGCTAGAGCCCTGCTTGCTCCAAAAGTTGGTTTGCGATCACGCGGATGGCCTTTGACGCCGGACAATCTGGAGCACTGAGCAGGAAAGGTTTCTGGCTGCGAATAGCTTGGATAACCATGGTGTCCTTTGGCAGAGGGCCCAGATACGAGGGGGTCTCCTGCAAAAATTGGCTGAGCACGTTGGCCATATTGGTGAAGGTATTTAAAGCCTCTGCTTTACTTTTAACATTGTTTACAACGAGTTGAAACCCCTTTTTCCCTTGTCGGGAGGCGAGAACCTTCATCAGGGCATAGCCGTCAGTAAGGGATGTCGGGTCCGGGGTGATGATAATGATGTTGGCATTTGCCCACTGGTTGAACCAAAGAACAGAGGCGCCAATGCCGGCCGCGGTATCCACCAGAACGAGGTCGAAATCTTTGATAATCTTTTCAAGAAGGCTGGCGAGCAAGAGCTGATCTTCATGGCGTAAGCCGGTCATTTCCGGAACGCCCGAGCTTGCCGGCAGGACAAAGAGGTTTTTTTGCACCTCGACCATGATGGCGGCGGGATCACGACCATCCTCCAAAGTTTCACGGATGGTGTGCTCCACCTGCAGGCCGAGGACCACATCAACATTGCCCAAGCCCAGGTCGCCGTCGATAAGCAGTGTTCGGGCACCCTTGGCAGCCAGGGCAGTGGCCAGATTGACGGCAAAGGTGGTCTTCCCAACGCCGCCCTTGCCGCTGCTGATGCAAAGAATGGGGGGGGATTTTTTTGCGCTACTCATAAGAGGTTAACCGGTAAGGAATTTAAAAAGTTGGGCCCGTTCTTCGACGGAGACCTGGCAGTTGATCGTGGTTTGGGCTGCATCCGTGCTGGTTCTTGCCGCCGGTTGATCCGGGGGGGGCGGGCTCTGGGCGGTCTGCAGCCCGGCAGCCAATTTTTTTATGAGGCGGTATTGCTCGGCGGCGGCAAGCCCTGCCGGCAAGAGGAGGAGGCCCTGGTTGTCAGGCAGGGTGAAGCCTTCAGCGCCATGCCCTTTGGCGGCATGCAGGGTAGATTCGATAAAAATGGTTGGAAGTGTCGCCATTACAGAATGTATGCAGAGTTGATGTGAGAGGGCGAAGGCTTGTTATTCCAGGAAACCATGATGGGCGCCGTCGGTCAGGCCACCCGGGAGCCAGGCGCAACCCCGGCCGAAACGGTGGAAAGCACCAGGCGGTCGCCATCCTTGGCCGCCAGCACCATGCCTTCGGAGGTGATGCCCATCAGTTTTGCCGGTTTGAGGTTGGCAACGATAATGACCCGCCGGCCTGGGAGGTCCGCAGGCTGGTAAAATTCGGCAATGCCGGCAACGATGGTTCGTTCTTCCGGTGCCCTGACGGTTAGCTTGAGCAACCGGTCAGACTTTTTGACTTTCTCGGCCGTGACAATTTCCGCCACCCGCAGCTCCACCTTGCCGAAGTCTTCAAAGGTGATAACCCCCTCAAGCCCTTTCTTTTTATCCGTATCGGGCTTGGCCTCTTTTGGGGCGGGCTGCTGTTGGTCACCCTTTTTCTTTTCCATGCGCGGAAAGAGGGGTTCGGGCTTGGTAATGGCGGTACCAGGTGTAAGCTGGCCCCAAGCGGCCAGGGAGGCCAGATCGCCCTTATTGTCAGCACCAAGCCCGGCCCGCATTTTGGCGGCAGCGCCGGGCATAATAGGTTCCACGGTCAGGGCGATGATGCGTAAGGTTTCCAGGAGATAGTAGAATACCGTGTCCAGATGATTCTTTTGTTCAGCATCTTTGGCCATTTCCCAGGGGGCTGTTTCAACGATGTACTTGTTGGCCTTGCTCACCACTTCCCAGACGGCGCGCAGGGCCAGGTGGAAACGAAAATCGGTCATCTCCTGGCGGTAGGTGGCGACCATGGCGCTGCAGGCCTCGGCAAGGTCCGTGTCTATTTGCCGCGGTTCGCCCGGGGCGGGGACCGTGCCGTCAACAAATTTACCCACCATGGTCAGCGACCGGGAAAAGAGATTGCCCAGGTCGTTGGCCAGATCAGAATTCTGGCGGGCCACCACGGCCTCTGCTGAAAAGGAGGAGTCGAGGCCAAAGGACATGTCGCGCAGCAGGAAATAGCGCACCACATCCGCACCAAACTCATCCACCATCTCTTCGGGGCGCACTACATTGCCCAGGGATTTGCTCATCTTGGCCTCACCCATGTTCCAGTAGCCGTGGACATGCAGCTTTTTATAGGGGGCAAGGCCCATGGCCTTGAGCATGGTGGGCCAGAAAATGGCGTGGGGCTTGAGGATGTCCTTGGCAATGACATGCTCGGCCGCCGGCCAGTAGGTGGCAAACTTCTCATCGTCCGGATAGCCCAGGCCGGTGAGATAGTTGATCAGGGCGTCAAACCAGACATAGGTCACAAACTTGTCGTCAAAGGGCAGGGGGATGCCCCAAGTCAGACGGCTGGTGGGCCGGGAGATGCAAAGATCCTCCAGGGGTTCGCTTAAAAAGGAGAGCATCTCGTTTTTGTAGCGCTCCGGGGTGATGAAGTCGGGATGGCTGTTGATATGATCAATGAGCCACTCCTGGTACTT
Organism: Desulfurivibrionaceae bacterium; assembly: GCA_041562995.1. GTDB lineage: Bacteria > Desulfobacterota > Desulfobulbia > Desulfobulbales > SURF-16 > BM506. The sequence goes on along the minus strand of JBFFNX010000130.1, from coordinate 3,217 downwards.
GCTCATCTTGAAAAAATAGTTTTGTTCGCGGATCTTCTCCGGTGCTTTAAGATGGTCGGGGCAATTGCCCTCAACCAGCTCCTTTTCGGTGAGAAAACGCTCGCAGCCCTGGCAGTAGAGGCCCTCATATTCACTGAAATAGATGTCGCCCTGGTCATAGACCTTCTGGAGGATGGCCTGGACGGTTTTGATATGATCGCTATCCGTGGTGCGGATGAAATTGTCAGGCCTAATTTCAAGGGGCGGCCAGGAGTCGCTGAACAGGGTGCTAATGCGGTCCACATAGGCCTTGGGGGATTCACCAGCCCCTTCGGCGGCCTGGACGATTTTGTCACCATGCTCATCCGTGCCGGTCTGGAAACGGACATCATCACCGCATAATCTCTTGAAGCGGGCATAGGTGTCCGCGACAATGGTGGAGTAGGCGTGGCCGAGGTGGGGCTGGGCATTGACGTAGAATATGGGGGTGGTGATATAAGTGGTCATTTCCGCCGTCCTTGAGGCTTAGCTTTCTTTTCAGGGGGCTGCTTTGCTTTCTTGTCGCCTTGGCTTAGTTTGCTCTGGCTCTGCTGGCGCATCTTCTGGGACGCCGGCTCCCAAATTGAGCGGGGCAGTTCAATGGTTCCGGTCCGGTCTTCCTGGTCAATAACGATGATCGATTCTTCCAGGACATGGTGCTTGATCACCTTCATGGGCTTGTCGTCGATGATGATGGTTTTGCCGCAGCGCGGCATCTGCCGCCTGATTTCCTTGTACATGGGAAATTCGTAGGTGAGGCAGCAGAGTAGTCTATTGCAGATACCGGAGATCTTGGAGGGGTTTAACGGCAGGTTCTGCTCCTTGGCCATTTTGATGGAGACGGCGGCGAAATTGTCAATATAGGAGGAGCAGCACAGCTCACGGCCACAGCTCCCTATGCCGCCGAGCATTTTCGTTTCGTGGCGCACGCCCACCTGACGCATCTCAACCCGGGTCCTGAACTCCTGAACGAGGTCCTTGACCAGGGCCCGGAAGTCCACTCTGTTTTCAGCGGTGAAATAAAAGATGATCTTGCTGCCGTTAAAATAACGCTCCACCTTGATCAACTTCATGGCCAAGCCATGTTTTTTGATGAGCCGGACACAGGACTTGAAAGATTCCTCTTCCTTTTCCACGAGGCGGCGGAATTTTTCCTTTTCATCGGGCTGACAGCGGCGTTGAATTTTTAAGGAGGGTTGGAGGCTGGCAAGGTCGCCCTCAAGTTCAAGCTGGGGGGCAAGGCCAACGATCAGGGCCGGCTCGGGGCCGTGGTCTGTTATAATCATGACCGGTTCATCGGCCTGAATATCCTGGAGGTTGGCGATGGCGGTAAAGATTTGATCATGGGCGCGAAAACGTGCCTTGTACCATTTGCCAGAAGGCTCTGGCGGTTGACCGGTATCTTTGGTGGTTTGGGATTCTGCTGTTAGGCTCATGGGCATACGCTATTTGGAGCCAGAAGAAGTTTAAAAGGTGGCCAGGAATTTGCTGGCGGGCAGCCTTTGTGTTCCTGCTGGTGGCTTATGTTGAGGAAGGTTATAAACACACATGTTTAACATTTTTCCCTGAGCAAGGCAAAGAAAAGAACCTCGCAGACCAGGGTACGGTTACAGTTGCGCAGAAGCTGACGGCGGGCCTGGTCGATATGGTCGAGGGCAGTCAGGAGACCGGAGTGGTTCCAGGCCCGGTGGCCATGGTCGAGGAGGTCGGCCAGGTCATGGTTGATGAGCTGCCCCCGGCTCTGCAGGGCAAGGAGAATGAGATCGCGAAGCCAGGTGGCGAGAAGATCCAGAAGCTCGCTCAGATTTTCTTTGAGGGCGGCGGCTTGGGCGGCCAGGCCATAGACCGCGTCAACCGCCTCGGGGCTATCTGGGCCGAGATGGGTAAGGGTGTCGATCATGCTGCGCCGCAGTTCAAGAAGGCCCTTGCTGTGCAGCAGGGCGGCCCGGCCTGGGCTACCCTCGGCCACTGTCGCCAGGGTAAGGGCCTGGCTATGTGCCACCTTTGGACTGAGCAGGCCGGCAACCTCCTGGTAACTCAGGGGTGAAAACGGGACGAGCTGGCAGCGCGACAGGATGGTGGGCAGGATGCCCCCCGCCTCATCGCCGGTGAGGATGAGCAGGGTGTCGGCTGGTGGCTCCTCAAGGGTCTTGAGCAGGGAGTTAGCCACCTCTGGCCGGCGCATGGTGTCGTGGATGTCAGGGAGGATAACCACCCGGGTCCGGGCCTCAAAAGGCGGGTAGGCCAGGTCTTTTTGCAGTTGGCGGATCTGGGCGATCTTGATCCCCGCCCCCTGGGGTTCAATGATGTGGAGGTCAGGGTGGTTATCGGAGTGGAATTTCTTGCAGGATGGGCAGCTACCGCAGACCTCTTGGCCCGAGGGCGCGCTGCAATTAATAAAGGCGGCAAAGGCACGGGCCACCATTTTTTTCCCCACCCCGCTGGCCCCCTTGAAGAGGTAGGCGTGGCTCATCTTACCCAGAGCAAAGGAGGTCAGGAGGAATTTTTTGGCCTTGTTCTGGCCTATGACAGCGGAGATAGGTATAAGCATGGTGTATGTCCTGGCAAGGTGCGAGAGCTTTCAACTCTTTGTGAGGAGAGTAGCAGCCCTTATTCTTTATCAAACTTTAATCGATTTTAGCCAGATGGACATCCCTAAACTCCGGCCTTTTTTTCTGGTTTTTATCACCCTCTCCGTCGTCTCTTGGCTTGCCGGTTGTGCAGCCGGTTCCCGCTCTGTGACCAACATCGAGCTGCTGGACCTCATGGGGCAGGAACGACCCCCGGTCATTGTCGATGTCCGCAGCATGCGGGAATACGCCGCGGGCCATATCCCGGGTGCTATCCACCTCCCCTTTTATTCTGTCGCTAGGCGCCATAAGGAAATCAGCTTGGTCAAAGATACGGCGGTGGTTGTCTATTGCGCCCATGGGCCCCGGGCCTGGTGGGCTGCCATTGTCCTGCGTCGAAAGGGGTTCAGTCGGGTAACCACCCTGCATGGGAATTTCAAGCAATGGCAGGAAAGCGGCTTTGCCTTTGAGGGCAAGTAGCCGAGGTCGTCACCAAGGGCAGCGCTGCTACTGTGCCGATGGCCTGGATTAATCGCTGACTCCAAGTCTGTCCGGGGCAGTGGCCATTTGTCCGTGCGCTGGTGGCCGTGCCAATGATAGCGGTTGTTTTAAATGCCCATCTATGAATG
>JBFFNX010000129.1:0-8736 GCA_041562995.1 Desulfurivibrionaceae bacterium | reverse complement strand
GCCAACCCCTGCTACGTTCAGATCCATCCCACCTGTATCCCGGTCCATGGCGACTACCAGTCCAAACTCACTCTGATGAGCGAGAGCCTGCGTAATGACGGGCGGGTCTGGGTTTCTACAAAACCTGGAGATAAACGGCGACCTGAGGAGATTCCTGAGTCGGAACGGGATTATTATCTGGAGAAGAAATACCCGAGTTTCGGTAATCTGGTTCCCCGGGATGTGGCCTCCCGCAATGCCAAGCAGCAGTGTGACGAGGGCAAAGGGGCGGGGGACAGCGGTCTTGCCGTCTATCTCGATTTCAGCGAGGCCATCAAGAGGGATGGTGAGGAAACCATCACCAGGAAGTATGGCAATCTTTTCCAGATGTATGAGAAGATTACGGCAAGCGATCCCATGGCCACCCCGATGATGATTTATCCGGCGGTCCATTACACCATGGGCGGCCTCTGGGTTGACTACAATCTGATGTCCAATATCCCGGGCCTCTTTGTCCTGGGCGAGGCCAATTTCTCAGATCATGGCGCCAATCGGTTGGGGGCCAGCGCTCTCATGCAGGGCCTGGCCGACGGCTATTTTGTCCTGCCCGCCACCATCGGTGGTTATCTGGCCGGCTGTGGCCATGATGAGGTAGATGCCGGTACGGACCGCTTCCAGGCTACCCGTCAGGAGGCAGACGCTTATATTGAGAAATTGCTCAACTTAAAGGGGAAACGTACCGTGGATGATTTTCATAAGGAGCTTGGTAAGCTGCTCTGGGATCATTGCGGTATGGCGCGCAACAAGGCCGGCCTGGAAGAGGCCCTGGTTAAGATCCCAGAGATCCGCGCCGAATTTTGGGACAACGCCAAGGTCAGCGGTGCCGGTGCAGAGTTCAATCAGACCCTGGAAAAGGCGGGTCGGGTGGCGGATTTCCTGGAGTTTGCTGAATTGATGGTTCATGACGCCCTGGCGCGCGGCGAGTCGTGCGGCTGCCATCTCCGCGAGGAGAGCCAGACTCCGGAACATGAGGCCCTACGAGACGATGACAATTATTCCTATGTTTCCGCCTGGGAGTATCAGGGGACAGCCAAGCCCGTGTTGCACAAGGAACCCCTGGTTTTTGAAAATGTGAAGTTGAGCAGTCGCAGCTATAAATAGGTTTGTTTATGAAGAGTTCCGGAACAATCAATCTGACCCTCAAGGTCTGGCGCCAGCAGAACAGTACCTCGAAAGGGGCGATCAGCACCTATACCCTGCGTAATATTTCAACGGACATGTCCTTCCTGGAGATGCTCGATGTTCTTAATGAACAATTGCTTCTCACCGGCGAGGATCCGGTGGCCTTTGATCATGACTGTCGGGAGGGAATCTGTGGCATGTGCGGGGCGGTGATCAACGGTCAGTCCCACGGTCCGGAGAAGGAAACTACCCTTTGTCAGCTTCATATGCGCCATTTCAAAAGTGGTGACACCTTGGTGATCGAACCTTTTCGGGCCAAGGCCTTCAAGGTGGTGAAGGATCTGGTGGTGGATCGCTCTGCCTTTGACACCATTATCCAGGCCGGGGGGTATGTGTCGGTAAATGCCGGCGGTGCCCCGGACGCCAACGCCATCGCCATCTCCCAGAAAAAGGCCGAACAGGCCATGGATGCGGCGGCCTGTATCGGCTGTGGCGCCTGTGTGGCTGCCTGCCCCAATGCCGCAGCCATGCTCTTTGTCAGCGCCAAGGTTTCCCAGCTTGCCTTGCTTCCCCAAGGCCATCCCGAACGCAAGGAGCGGGCCTTGAATATGGTGAAAACCATGGATGACCTCGGTTTCGGCAACTGTACCAACGAGCGGGAGTGCGAGGCCGCCTGTCCAAAGGGGATCTCCATCACTCATATCGCCCGACTGAACCGGGAATTTCTTAAGGCGGCTGTCACCTGGGAATAAATTCCTCTCTTAAGGGCTCGTAATCAGCATTTTCTTTTGGCGATAAACAACAGGACTCGAGAATCAACAGCCCGTTCGCAGCTTAATGGGCAGATAGCTGGGTTCCCAGCGCATATTTGATAGCAAGGCCCGCAAGCGTCCAAGATTGCCTTGGTGTTCGAATTTGCTATAACTGCATTTGGGGGCCACCCCTGCCTCGATGGCCTTCATGGCAACGGCCACCGCCACCTCCATGCTTACGTCGCGCAATTGCTCCACCGCCGGCAACAATTCACCGCGCGCCAAGGACTCATTGCTCACCTGGTGGGCAACGGCATGGGCGGCGGCCGTGAAAAAAGAGGGTAGCACCTTCGTGGCACCGGAACCGATGGTGCCCAAGCCTACGCCAGGAAAGACAAAAACATTATTGCATTGGCCGATGGGGATGGTCTGCTTATTATACTCCACCGGGGCAAATGGGCTTCCGGTGGCAACCAGGGCCTGGCCTCTGGTCCAGTGAATAATGTCTTCCGGGGTAGCCTCACAGTTTGCAGTGGGATTTGACAGGGGCAGGATCACCGGTCTGGCTGTGTTGGCCAGCACGGCCTGGGCGATCTCCTTGGTAAAACTGCCCGCCTGTCCTGAGGTGCCGATGAGCACCGTGACCTTGGCTTCCTTGATGATGGTGAGCAGGACATTTTGGTCATCCTTGGCAATCCAGGGAAAGCGTTGGGGGTCTTTGGCAAATTTCTCCTTATAGGACGGCAGATTCTGGTCTGTGGTGACCAAGCCCTTACTATCTGTGGTGAAGATACGATCCGCCGCCACCTGGACGGTCAAGCCTTCTTCGCAAAGGGCCACGAAAATCTGTTCGGCAACGCCTACGCCTCCTGCCCCGGCGCCATGGACCAGATAAACCTGGTTACTTAATGTTTCCTTTTTTATCCGCATGGCGGCAATAACCGCGGCCAGGGTGACTGCCCCGGTGCCCTGGATGTCATCATTAAAGCTGACCATCTCATCCACATAGGTGTCGCGGATGGCAAAGGCGTTCTGTTTGGAGAAATCTTCCCACTGGCAGAGGGCATGGGGAAAGACCTTTTTAAAGGCGGCGGAAAAGGTGCCGATAAAATCAAGATAATCCTGGCCGGTGAGCCTCTCATGGCGCCATCCCAGGTATTCCTTGTCGGCCAATAAATCAGGATTGTTGGTGCCGATGTCCAAGGAGATGGGCAGGCAGTGCCAAGGAGCAATGCCGGCACCCTGGGTGTAGAGCATTAATTTGCCCAGACAGATGGCAATGCCACCGGTGCCCTGGTCGCCAATGCCGAGAATACCCTGGTTATCGGTGACCACCGCCACCCTGATGTCACGGTACCGATAGCGTTGGAGAATTTCTTCGGCCTTGTTGATGTTACCCGGGTAGAAATGGATACCATTGGCGCTGCGGTAGATATTTGAGTAGCGCTGGCAGACCAGGCCCACGGTGGGGGTGTAGATAATGCGCATATAGTAGGCGATATTGCTGGCAATGAGGGCGTGGGCCAGGGTGACGTTGCGGTCGAAGAGGGAACGGATATAGATGTAGCGCTCAATGTCATCCTCCTTATTCTCCACCTTAACGGCACTGTTGGTGACCTGGCTTGCCAAGGTCCGGGGCGAGGGGGGCAGGGCACCGTTAAGGCCAAGGCGCAAACGCTCTTCCACGCTGAATGCCGTTCCTTTATTTATATAATGATCATGTTGAAGGGCGGAGCCGGTGGTGCGGGCAATAAGGGCGCTGGTGCCGCCAAACTCATCAAATTCAAAATTGCAGACGTTGTGTTTCATTATGTTCCCAATGTAATGCCAAAACTGAGGAGGATATTTTGGGCGGACAATCACGATTTTATTATTGTACGTGATTAATCTTTTTTTATATAGCCTGAGGCTGTTTTCGCCATTTTTTATTTGAAATGGCTGTGGGATTTGCACTATGCAAAGGGGACGACGGGTGGGCGGAGGGGATGAAAAGGTATGAGAATGGAAAGGATCTTGCAGTGAAAGAAAAAGATAATTATGATATATAGTTTACTCAACTTACAGTACGTCTGAGGCGCTCTTTGCCATCTCGATAGAAAATATTATGGATTTACTTGAAACACATTTTCACATTTTAGAAACACGGGGCTGCCCCATGTATAAGGTTGAGGAGGTTTTTTCCGTTTCGGGACTCTCCCTCCTTCCCCCTGAAGGTAAACCGGCTTGTCTTTTCTTGGCCAAGGCCCTTGCTGATATACTTTTACAGTATCTGAGCAGTAAGAAAAAAGGGCCCGAGGCCCTCAAGGCTGAGTATAATTGTCCAGGCTGCACTGGCATTATCAAGTTTGGTCCCTTGGAAGACGATGGCGGCCAATACCTGACCCCCCAGATGCGGATGGTTGCTGCTGCTGAGAAAAAGGAACAGGCCCTGGAGTCTGGTTCCCTGGTGGAGATGCTGGGCACCTTTTCCTTTTTTTCGGCCCTGGAGGGGCAACATCTTAAAGAGATCGTCGATTATTTCAAACAGGAGAGCATTCCCTCCGGCAAAATTGTGCTGCATAAGGGCCGACCGGGTAAATATCTTTATATTATCCTGTCCGGGAGTGTTCAAGTCCTTGATGATGACGGGAGCCCCATTGCTACACTGCATCGGGGCGAGATCTTCGGTGAGATGAGCCTGATCTCCGGTAAGCCTGTTTCCGCCCCCATCCGGGCGGCCGAGGCCACGCGTGTCCTCATGCTTTCCGGTAAGGACCTCAGTAATATCCTGGTAAAATATCCCTTTTTGCAGATGGCCTTTACCCGCATGCTGGTGCAGAGATTATCGGTGGCCAATGCCTCTCGCACCGATGACTATGCCGCCGGTGTCTCCGGCCAGTTCGATGAGGTCAATCCCGGCGAACTCTTTCAGATGTTTAATGAGAATCGGAAAACAGGTCTCTTTGAGTTGCGGTTGCCCTTGGGCAAGGGGTTGGTTACCTTTAGCGAAGGGGCCATTATCCGCGCTGAATATGCCGGCAAAAAGGGTAAAGAGGCCTTTTGGGCCATCCTGCGTGAGACTACCGGCTCCTTTAAGTTCACCTCCTGCCTAGCCCTGGAGGATATGGGGACAGAGTCCATTGGTAATTTTATGGGACTCCTCATGGAGGGTATTCGCATGATTGATGAGGAAAATGCCACCGAGCAGGAGCTTGCTGAGAAATAAGGTTGCAAAGAATCGGTAGCTTTAAGCACATGAAAAACGGGCATCCCGCCAGCGGCGGGATGCCCGTTTTTTTTTTGGCGTCACGTAATCAGGAAAGCCGGCAATGGTTGCCGGTTAAGGAGTATCCCTGTTTTCCTGAAGCAGGTTGAGAAGCGCCTCGGTGTCAAGTCTGGTTGCCATGTCTGTCCCTTCAAGGAGGCTGTCGGCAAGATCTTTTTTCTCTCGGTGCAGGGCCAGGATTTTTTCCTCAATGGTATGGGCGCAGACTAAGCGGTAAATGGTAACGGGGCGGATCTGGCCGATGCGATGGGCCCGGTCAGAGGCCTGATCCTCCACCGCGGGGTTCCACCATGGATCCATATGGATGACATAGTCGGCCGCAGTGAGATTGAGGCCCACACCACCAGCCTTCAGGCTGATGAGGAAGAGGTCTCCTGCCCCGTTTTGAAAGGCGTCAACCCGTTTTTGTCGTTGCAGGGTTGGGGTCGAGCCATCGAGATATTGATAGGATATGCCGCGGGCGTCAAGATGTTCGCGGAGCAAGGTCAGGTGGCTGACAAACTGGCTGAAGACCAAGGCCTTATGGTTGTTTTCCAGCAAATCATCAATGACCTTGGCAAAGAGTTTGAGCTTGGAACTGGGTAGTTTGCTTGTCGGCGAGACCAGGCGCGGATGGCAGCTTGCCTGGCGCAGGCGGGTTATGGCCGCCAGGATTTTCATGGGTCTGCCGGATGCGGATGAGTCGTTGGCAATGCTGGCGAGGGATTCCTGGCGGAGGGCCTCGTAAAAAATGATCTCCTCTTGGCTCATCTCCACCTTGAGGACGATTTCCGTGCGGGAAGGTAATTCCTCAAGGACCTGTGATTTGAGGCGGCGCAGGATGAATGGCTGTAGAATTTTCTTGAGGATGCGCCGTTTATCGTTGTCATTCTGGCGCTCAATGGGGATGGCAAAATTTTGATTAAAATCTTTAAGGCCCCCTAACAGGCCAGGGTTAATAAAATTAAAGAGATTCCAGAGCTCGCCCAGATGGTTTTCAATGGGGGTGCCGGTGGTGATGACCTTGAATTCGGCCTGAAGATTCATGGCCGCCTTGGAGCGTTTGGTGGACATATTTTTAATGGCCTGGGCCTCATCAAGGATAATGGTTTGCCAGTTTGTGTCGGCGAAAAGCTGCTCTTCCTGTTGGAGCAGGCCGTAGCTGGCGATGATGAGATCAAAGGGGCCAAGATTTGCCATCAAAGCCGACCTGTCCTGCTGGCCAAAGATAATGGGCCGCAGGGTGGGGCTAAATCGCTCGACCTCGGCCTGCCAGTTAAGGCATACAGAGGTGGGGGCGATAACAAGGCTGGGGCCTTCTCCTGCCCGTTCAAGGATGACGGCCAGGGCCTGCAAGGTTTTGCCGAGGCCCATATCATCGGCGAGACAGGCACCGCCTCCCCAGTACGCCAGGCGGCTCAGCCAGCGGTATCCTTCAATCTGATAGTCGCGCAGTTCCGCCATCAAGGTTGACGGAACATCGGGTTCCAGGTTCTGGGCGTCAATGATGCGTTGGCGCTGGTTATGCCAGGCCGGGGAACCTGAAAGCTGAGAACCGGCATTTTGAAAATTGTCCAGCATGTGGACGGCAAGGGGGTGAAGGACGATCTCCTGGCCTTTGTGCTGTGATGCCGTGGCAAAATCGTGTAGATGCTGGCGCAGGGTCCGGGAAAGGGCAATGAATTGGCCGTTCTGGAGGGGAATAAAGCGGCTCTGTCTGTTTTGGACAAGCTGCAGGAGTTGGCGCATGTCCATCACCTTGTCCTGGTCAAGGTCGATGCTGCCATCCACCTCAAACCAGCTCCCCTTTTTCTTAATTCCCATCCGAATATTGCGGAAATCCACCTTGCTGGTGATCCGCAATTTTTCCCCTTCCGGCCATTCTATCCGCACTGGTTCTTTGAGGGTCTGCAGTTCTTCAAGAAAGACCAGGCATGACTCCGGGTCGCTGAGCTGCCATTGGTAGTCGAGATGGTCCTGCATTTCCAAGATGGGGCAGTTGGCAATAATCTGCTGGCATTTCTGTTTTTCCAGGGCAAAATCACGGCTGGTCTGTTTCTTATGACCGCTAATTTCAGCAATTAGATTATGGGCACCATAGGCGGGTTGCAGGTAAGGTCCACGGGTACCGAAGGGGCGGATGAGCATGGCAAGGCGAAAGCCGGTGCCAACCGGGGTGAGTTGCAGAACCGGGGTCGGGTCTGACGGGACAAACGGCACATCGGTGGCTGGCGGGCCGATTTCAGAGTGGACAGTCACCGAGGCCGAGAGGATTCCAAGGGTGTCAAGGACCTGATCCTTGGCGTCCTTGGGGATAGTAAGTCCTTCCGTGCCGATAATTTCGACAATGCGGCGGTGCTCCTGGGTAATTTTGATTATCTTGAAACGGCCAATATCCTCTTGGATGGCGATAGTCGCCTCATCGCCGATCTCAGGTGTGAGGCGCAGGAGAAGTTGATCGCCTTTTTTCGATACGAAAAGTTCCGGTACGCCAGCCGTAATTTCCACCGGTGTCTCGGGGGATTGAGCCAAGAAAAGAGTCGGGTGACCGATGAGGGTTGGCAGGGTGCGGGATATGTCAAAATCATAGCTGGCAATACCGCGTCGCGTGGTTTCTTTAAGGGTGGAGATTATTTCGAGATCCTGTTTGGTGAGAAAATCGGTCTTTTCTTTGTGGAAAAGGCGCTGCAAAGATACAGAGCGGCCACTGGACCACACCCCATGTTTATTTCTCCTTTGCTGACGGGGGGAAATGGTGAGAAAGCCGTCTGTAAAATGGACAAACCAGGCAAGCCTGACTTTTGGTTCACTAAATTCGGCAATTTCTTCTTCTTTAAGGGCGCTTAAGGCACTCAGGGCCCGCTGCCAGGCTTCCTGTCTGGGGACAATGTTGGCAAGGTATGGCAAGTCTCCGTTATGTTGGGAGGGATCGGCCAGAGCGGATAATTCTGCTGCCAGCCAGTGGAAACCGGTGTTGCTCGCCTTTAGGGCATAGGTTTTCAAGGAGGAGATCTGTCTGTCCGGCAGGGTGTGGTGAATCCAAAAATGACAGAGGTTGGTGACAAGGATGGAGAGAGGTGAGTTGTCGCCGCTAAAAGAGGGTGGTTCGTTGTAAATACCAAAAGATTGGCGACGAAAAACAATAAACTGCTGCAAAGATTGAAAGCAGGCAGCCAGAGGGCTATCCGGTTGGTGATGGATAAAATTTCTAATAAAATGGAGAATACGGTTAGCCTGGCTGAAGTCGCCTTTTTTCAAAAGGGCCAAAAGGAAGAAGAAGCCTTCTGGTCCCGGGAAGAAAAAATCAGCACCATGTTGGTGGCGCATTATTTTCAGGTCCTGCTCAAAGAGGACCAGGGATTTGTCTGTCTGCCCCTGGCAGAAAGCCAACCAGCCATAGATGCCGTGGCTCCCTGTCTCCTCAGAAAAATGGCAATGCTCCTCCACCTTACTGAACTCGCCGCGAATCAGGAGGCAGATCCCCCGTAAATAGGAAACCGAGGCTAGGCCGGGCTCGGGAGTTGAGCGCCAGTTTTTATCCTGCAGGAGAAATAGAAGGGGGATATCCAGATTGAGCAG
>JBFFNX010000128.1:0-8805 GCA_041562995.1 Desulfurivibrionaceae bacterium | reverse complement strand
TTTTTTATGGAAGAAAACAATGAAATTGTTTTCTTATGCTTTGGCGCCTTTTCCCTTGGCAGATTTATCGATATATTTAAAAAATACCGGAAAGGCGACAAAAAAGGCACCGGCCATCAGGTACTCAACGCCCTTGATGTGGGTGTAGTAGTCAACCAAGGTCTCATATTCTCCTAAGTTACCGGTTGCTACCAAGAACTGCTGAAGCATCTCGCCGACCTGGAAATTAACAGAGGACAAACCGGTGATAAAGGCCATCATGGCCCAGATGCCAAAGGCACCGCCCAAGCCTGCCATTATGCCCAAAAATGTGCCCATTCCTTTGTTTTCGTTGCTGTTAGCCATTGTCGTGCTCCTTAAATTATGGGGGTTGTTTTTAACGTCTATCTTGGCTTTTATTTTTGATTACATTCCTGTGATCGCGGTCAGAAAACCTCTAATGACTCCGCTGATTCCCTGGGTGCTGAAGGCGCCTACCATGCATGCCAGGCCCCAAGCTCCAACCAGGCCGGCAAAGGTGACGACCATGCCCAGGCCGATTTTATTGGCCTGATACAGGTCAGCATGGGTATCGTGTGTTGTCTGTACCGTCCCTGTTGTGGTTTTTGCTGTCTCTTTCATGGCCGTCCTCCTTGTTGTCTTTTGTTGTTTACTCTCTTGGTTTGCTTAAAGAGCAGTTGCCGTGCCACAAAGAAGCAGAAGGGGGGTAAATTTTGTTAAAACAACGTTTTTTCAGTATGATATTTTACTTGTGCCACATAAGTGTCTCGGGAGCAGGGCTGGGAGTCATGGAAAGCGTGCACCATAATATGTGGCATTGACTGTGCCGCATAAGTGTCGGCGCTACACATTCTGCGACAGTTTGTCGGTCTGTAGGGAGCTGGCGACAGCCAAGAAAACAAGGATTATGCATCAGACAGGAACTTGTTGTCATGGGCAAGACATCTGGTACAACATACATTTTTTGAAAGCCTTTCAGGGTGAGTCTTGCGAAGGAAAGATAGAGGAGGGGGAATGGAGCAGGTAAAGGTAAAAATTAAATGGATCGAGCAAGAGAAGAAAACAGGGCTGGCGCTACCGGCCTACCATTCAGAATTCGCCGCTGGTATGGATATCCAGGCCGCAGTGGATGATGAGTTTACCTTGGAACCGGGTGCCATTGCCATGCTACCCACCAACTTGGCTGTGGCCATTACACCAGGTTATGAGATCCAGGTCCGTCCCAGGAGCGGCCTGGCGATCAAACACGGCGTTACCGTGGTCAATAGTCCGGGCACCATTGATGCTGACTACCGAGGAGAAATAAAGGTGGGGCTCATTAATCTTGGCAGCAAGGCCTTTACGATTCAAAGAGGAGACCGGATTGCCCAACTTGTTGTCGCTCCGGTATGTCAGGCTACCTTGGTTCTGGTCAATGAATTGCGAGATACAGATCGGGGGGCAGGCGGATTTGGCCACACGGGTTTATAGTTTCAGATTCTAACCCTGGAGCCTATCTGCCGAGTTTACTGGCAGGCTGGCGCTGTCCATCGCGGTCGGTCAGGGGAAGGGGGGGCTGATTCTGTCTTTTGCCGCTGCGGAGAGGTTGGTGAATTTTCTCCGGTGTTCACTGGGCTTTCTGAGCTGTCGATCTTATTGCGGAATTTCTAGTTTTGATCGTCTGGGACATGGGGAGTCAACCCCTTGTCGATTCTCCGTTGGTGCCAGCGGCGCCGCAGCTCCGCTCTCTTTTCAGGGGGCAGCTCCTGCCAGCGCTGGCGGCGACGCTGCTGTTCCTCGAGGGGAAACTCTCTGAATTTTTTATGCCTTTGCCGCAATTCCTGTCTCTGCTCCGGTGGCATGTCCCGGAAGCGTTGAAAACGTTCCTTTGTTTTCTGTTGCTGTTCCGCACTCATGCCAGACCAGCGTTGGGCCCGGCGGAGCAGATGCTGGCGCCGCGCGGCAGGGATTTGCTGCCAGATATCCTTGAACGGGGAGAGGATCTCCTGTTCCTGCCCCGGTAAATCATGAAAGGAGTCTTCGCCATAGGCCGCAGGAGCGGCAAGGGAAAAAAGGATGATAGATAGCATGATAACAAATTTCATCATCCTCCCACCTCCTCTTCGCTACCGAACCAGGTGAGGAAGTCGAGGTCGGCAAGCATGTCAAGTTCCTCTTCACTCATCAGGATTCCCAGGCCCGCGCTATCAATAGGCACAGAGGCAGTGTTTGTTGAGGCAAGCTCAAAGGGGGGGGGCGTTTCCTCTGTTTGCAGGTCATGGGGGCGCTGACCCGGAAGGCCAAAATAGATAAGGAGGCCCATAACCAGGGCAGGGAGAGCAGCGCTGCCAGCCCAGAGCCAGGTGCGAATCGGCCTTGGCTTGGGGGCATGGCGGTCAAGGGCCTGGGCGCGGATCTGGTTGAGACGGGAACGTGTTTCGCCATCGAGGTCTGCAACACTTGTATTGAGCTGTTGTTTGATGTCGTCCAGGAAATCTTTTTCTGAGTTGATCATGGCCAGTAATCCTTTAATTTTTCCCGCAAGGTGTTAAGGGCTCGCCAGTAATGGGTCTTGACAGTCCCGTCCGAACATTTCATGACCGCTGCGGTTTCCTTTGTTGAAAATCCTTCCCAGGCCCGCATTAAGAAAACCTGCTGCTGTTTATGGGGCAGATTTTTCAGAGCCTGGCTGAGACGGCTCATTGAGTCTTGGAGCTCGAGTCTGTGATCCTGGCCTTTGTCCTTGGGGTCAGCCAGCTGGTCAAAGGGATCCGCTGTCCGTGTCGCTTCATCTCCTTTATATCCCAGGGGGAGCCAGCGGCCAAAGCGGCGGCGAATGGCAGTGCGGCGATACCAGTCACGAATCTTGTTTTGCAGGACCCGGAAAAAAAGAGGATGCCACTCTGCGGAATTATGATCGCCATAGCGCCCAATAAAGGCATACATAGTGTCCTGAACAATGTCCAGGGCGTCATCTCGACTTTGGGTGGCAATTTCAGCCATCCGAAATGCGCGCCCCTGGACCGATGTAAGGAAGGTTTCCATTAATATGGTTTACCCATTACCAGGCAAAAGGTGGAAGAAAAAAGGGTGGTGGTAAAAGAATGACCCTTTTTTGCTGCCCAGAGCGAGAGTCATGGCGGTGGTAATAATCCTGGGTCTGGCGGTCCTGATGACGGTGTTGCCAGCGCTGTTCGTGGGTGGCATTGTTGCTGGCCAGCCAGCCACCTCTATGGCCCTGACGGTTGTAAAACCGCCCTCCCCGCCGGTCCAAAAGTCTGTCGATCCTGTCACCGCGCCGAACCAGGCGGCGTTCAATACGGTCACCCTTGCGATCCAGGCCTCTTTCAATATGCTCCCCGCAGCGGTCACGCGAGGAATCATGAGCCCGGAAGGTTTGATCTCCAGCAAAGGCTGGAACAGCGGTAATCATCATGGCCATGACACTCAAATAGCTCAACTTTAATGTTCTCATTTTTTTCTCCTTGTGAGTGGATTTAATCTATGCTCTTATTCCTTCCAACGCACCAGTTGACAATCGGTTGACAAATTATTTTTTGTGAACGTATTACCCAGGCTCTCTTGAAATGAAATTTTGCGTGTTGGGCAGCGGCAGTAAGGGCAACGCCACCTATGTGGAGGCGGATGGCCGGGCCTTTCTCATTGATGCCGGCTTTTCCGGCAAGGAAATATGTCGCCGTCTCGACGCCGTTGGCGCTTCCATGGCCAAGGTTGAAGGAGTTTTGCTCACCCATGAGCATAATGACCACATTCAGGGGGCCGGGGTTCTGGCCCGGAAATACAAAACCGCAGTTTTGGCCAACAGGGGCACCTTCCAGGCCGCCAGCCCTCGCCTGGGCCAGATTGAAGATTTTCAGCCCTTTATAACCGGGGAGAAATTTTCCTTTGCCGGCTTTGCCATCCATCCCTTTGCCATCTCCCACGATACCGTCGATCCGGTGGGTTTTGTTGTGGAGCATGGCGGCGTATCCCTCGGTTTTTGTACGGACACCGGGATGGTAAGTCGTCTTCTCCAGCAGCGCCTTGCTGGCTGTCACGGTCTCATTCTGGAGTGCAATCATGACCTGCAGATGCTGGCGGACGGCCCCTATCCCCTCCATCTTCAGCAGCGGGTCCGTTCGCGCCAGGGCCATCTTGCCAACAATGATGCGGCTTCTTTTCTTGGTGATCTGCTTCATGACAGGCTGCAGCATGTGGTTCTTGCCCACCTGAGTGAAACCAATAATATGCCGGAGCTGGCCTTTGAGGCGGTGACCGGATTCTTGGCCACGGTAAAAAATGGCTTGCCGCTCCCTGAAATCTCCCTCTCTTGGCAAGAGAGCCCCGGGGTGATGGTGAAGCTGTGTCCATAATGGAGCTTCCTGCTGCACCCTCCTATCCCTGGCAGCTTGGTACCACCTCCTTTGTCCTGCCGGCCGGCCTGGAGGAAAATGTCTGCGCCCTTGCCGGCCAGGTGGATGCTGTTCAGCTTCTTTTTTTTGAGTCAAAGGCCAACAGCCTTCTCGATCATCGTCTTGATATCGGGCTTCTTGGTCGGTTGGCATCCGACCATGATCTGTCCTATACCGTTCACCTTCCCTTGGATCTTCAGCTTGGCAGCGCCGATAAGAAGGGGCGGCAGCAGGGAATTGACGAGGTATGTCGCCTGCTGGACGAGTTGGGACCCCTCAACCCCATGGCCTTTGATCTCCATCTTGATTTTGAACAGAATATTGCGCTGCGCGCCTGGCAGGACAATATCAGGGATTCCCTTGCTGAACTTGCGGTGAGAAGTGGCGAGTGGCAGGGGCAAATAGGTATTGAAAATATTGGCTATGATTTTGCCTTGGTGGAGGAGATTGCAGGTTCTCTCGGCTTTGGTATTTGTGTCGATTTTGGCCATCGTCTCCGCTATAATCAGCAAACGGATTTTTGGGCGCTGCCCCATTGGCGCCACGTCCATCTCCATGGCGCCTCTGTGGGCTTGGACCATCGGCCCTTTCAGCCCAAAGACATCGGTTTTTTACATGGTCTCGGTCAGAAACTCGTCGAAAAGGATTACCGTGGCCCCGTCACTGTCGAGCTCTATGGGTTGACCGGGGTTTGTGACTCGCTTGCTGTGCTCCATGAGGCATGGCAGCCATTCCAACAGGGAGAAATTTTATGAAAAAAGTATTACTTGTCGTTGTGCTGCTGCTCTTTGTTACGCCGGTCCAGGCAAAAAACAACAAGCAGAGAGAGTCTCCGGTGCTCACCGTGCGGGATGTTGTGGAAAAACCATTTGGTTTTTTACCGCCGCCTCCTCCTCTGCCTGGCATGTCCAGGGAATCACAGCAGGAGATTATTGACCGCCACTACCGGAACACGGAGCAGGAGTACCAGCAAGACCGTCATTATGAGGATGATGACGACTCCTCCCATAAAAGGGGCAAAAAGAAAAAGCACCTGCCCCCCGGCTTAAAGAAAAAACAGAGCCGCGGTAAGGAGCTTCCTCCGGGTTGGCGCCAAAAAATTGCCCGGGGCCAGGTGCTTGATCACGACCTGCGTGGCCATTGCCAGGATGTTCCTGTCGAACTGCGCCGCGAGTTGCCACGGCCACCGCAAGGGACCAAATTTATGCGGCTCGAAGATAAGATTATCAGGGTGGTGGAATCCACCTTTGAAATTGTCGATGTGTTTACCTATGGAAGATAACCGGGGAATTGAATGTCATTTAGTAAAGAAGATTTAAGAGCGCTTGTGGCCGCCATCCATCCTGTTGACCAGAAGATTATGGCCCAGGCCCAGGTTCGTTTAGATAACCTGACCAAACCCCTGGGTGCTCTGGGCATGTTGGAGGAGATGGCCAAACGGATGTGCGGTATCCAGGCGACCTTGACACCTTCGGTGGCCCGGAAGACCATCCTTACCTTTGCCGGCGACCACGGCGTGGTGGCGGAGGGTGTCAGCGCTGTGCCGGCTGAGGTCACCCCCCAGATGGTGGCAAATTTTCTGGCCGGTGGCGCCGGGGTCAATGTCTTGGCCAAACATGTGGGCGCTGAGGTGCGGGTTATCGATGTCGGTGTCGCGGTGCCGTTGACCGGCCAGGGCCTCATCCAGGCTAAGGTCAAGGCTGGCACCGCTAATATTCGCCAAGGCCCTGCCATGAGCGAAGAGGAGGCTTTGGCTGCCGTGGGCGTGGGAGTTGAAGTGGCTCGCAAGGCTATTGATGATGGCGCGGAAATCCTCGGTACTGGCGAGATGGGCATTGGCAATACCACCCCCTCTGCTGCTCTTTTTGCAGCTTTTTTGCATCTGCCGGCAGCTGAAATCACCGGCCGTGGTACCGGTATTTCCGATGAGGCCCTGACCCACAAGATTCAGGTGGTGGAAGATGCCCTGGCCGTCAACAAAGAGCGCTGCCTTGACCCCCTGACTACCCTGGCGGCCCTGGGTGGTCTAGAGATTGCGGCCATCTGCGGCATGATCCTGGAGGCCGCCAACAGGAAAGTGGCGGTGGTGGTGGACGGCTTTATCTCAAGTGCCGCCGCCCTGACTGCCATGGAGATGAATCCCACCGTTCTTGACTATTGTTTCTTCAGTCATATGTCGGCTGAACAGGGCCATCAAATTTTCTTTGAGAAGACCGGGCTCAGCCCTATTCTTCATCTGGGCCTGCGCTTAGGGGAGGGAACCGGTGCGGCTCTGGCCATCAATCTCATCGATGCCGGGGTAAAGATTCTCACCCAGATGGCTACCTTTGGCGAGGCCGGTGTAAGTTCAGGGGAAATCTTGACTGGCAGTGCTGGCGCGCAATAGACGCCGGGATCAACAAAAATATGCTTAAACCCCTTAGAGTAGCGATCTCCTTTCTGACCATCCTCCCCCTGGGTACGGGGGAGGTGCGACAGGGTGATATGGAGAGGAGTGTGGTATTTTTTCCGGCCGCCGGTCTGGCTATTGGCGCCGTGCTCGCCTCTGTTGCCTGGCTTGGCCTGGCCCTTGGGGTGGATAGCTCTGCCCTGGCCGTGATTTTGGTGGGTAGCTCTG
Organism: Desulfurivibrionaceae bacterium; assembly: GCA_041562995.1. GTDB lineage: Bacteria > Desulfobacterota > Desulfobulbia > Desulfobulbales > SURF-16 > BM506. The sequence goes on along the minus strand of JBFFNX010000128.1, from coordinate 1,797 downwards.
CCTGGCTCAGCCGGGGCTTGCACCTTGATGGTGTTGCTGATCTCTGTGACGGTTTTGGCGGCAGTTTCGAGACCCAGCGCCGTCTGGAGATTATGAAGGATTCCCATATCGGCGCCTTTGGCGTGGTGGCCCTGATCATGGTTCTGCTGCTCAAGGTCGCTGGCCTGCAAGCTCTTGTTGGCGGACCTGAGGACCTTCTTGTTATAGTCATGGTCCCGGCTACTGCCCGTTTTGCCATGCTGATCGCCGCCTTTAAGGCTTGCTATCCCCGCCAGGACGGTACCGGTCATTTTGTGGTGGGAAAGGTGACCCTGTTTAGGCTTCTGGGAGCTGGTTTTTTTCTGGCCCCTTTGGTCCTGTTGGGGTGGCCAGGGCTTGGTCTTCTGCTGGCCTGTCTTTTGCCGCCACTGTGGTTGCGGATGAAGGCCCAAAAGGCCCTGGGAGGGGTAACCGGTGATGTGCTAGGTGCTGCCATTGAGTGGAGTGAGGCTGCTGGCTGGCTGGCGGCCGTCTCCCTTGTCAGCGGGGCTTTGTGAAGGATTATTATCTGATATTGGGGGTGACTTCCTCGGCCGGTGATGACGAGGTCCGCAAGCGCTATCGGAGGCTTGCCATGCAGTATCATCCCGATCGCAATCCTGATAATCCCCAGGCCGAGGAAAAATTCAAGGAAGTTGCCGAGGCCTACGGCGTCCTCACCGATCCGGTTAAGCGCCGCCAGTACGATGCGGCCCGTCGCCGGGGGACAGATTACCAGGCCGGTCAACAGGGTGCAGGGTTTGATTACAGCCAGGAGGACATCCTCCGCGATCTTTTCCAAGATCCCCGTTTCCAACAGATGTTCCACGGTCTGCTTCGTGAGTTTCGACGCTCCGGTTTCCGGGCCAATCCCACCTTTTTAAAGCAGGCCTTCTTTGGCGGGCGCGGCGGGGTCCTGATGGGCGGCCTGTTTTTTTTCAGCTCCCTGATCGGGCCTGTTCTCTTGGGTTCACTCTCTGGGCAAAAAGGCCCTGGCCTTCTCAAAAATATCGGTGTCGCAGTGGGCACTCTGTTTCGTGGCCCATCTTCCTCGCCGACTCCTGCCGCCCCCGTTGACCTTGATATTGTCTACCATATTCCGGTAAGTGCTGAGGAGTTGCGCCAGGGTAAATGGGTGCAGGTTGCCGTGATAAGCGGTCAAAAAGAACAACAGATTTTGAAGGTGAAGATTCCCGGTGGTAGCTCCTTTGGTCGGAAGCTGCGGGTCAAGGGCAGGGGTAGGCAGGATGGTAGCGGCAGGCAGGGAGACCTGTTCCTCTTGATCGAGGCAGGCTCGGAGTAAGGGGTTGAGAGATACCCCGTCAGCCGGCGGTAAGAAGCACGGACCTGCTGACGGGGTGAAGGAAGCGATGTTATTTCTTGCTGCCTGGCAGGGCAAAGGCAATGGCGATAAAGATCACGCCAATCCCTAAGGCCACCGCAAGACCAGGTATGCCGGTGATCAGGGCCTGGAATTTGGTGGGGGTCATGGCCAGGGTGGTTTTGCCACCGGCGATTTCAGTCATCAAGAAGGTTCCCTTCAGACTGCCATACATCAGCATATAGGCAAAGGCGCCCACCAGGCCTCCCAGGATAAAGGGTACGGCATCCTTTCTCCCGTCACCCAAGGCCACCAGACCAGTGCCCGGACAATAGCCGGCAATGGCCCAACCGGTGCCAAGGAGCAGGCCGCCCACCAGAACACCCCAGTAGCTCGCCTTAATATCGAGATGGGAGGGGTTGATGAAGCCTGCAGCCAGGCCGATGAAGAGGATGGAG
>JBFFNX010000127.1:0-8983 GCA_041562995.1 Desulfurivibrionaceae bacterium | reverse complement strand
TTGGCAGGCAAGTGGGCTGTCTAGGTGTTTGCAAGCGGAAAAAGGTTGAAATATAAGATTTAATTATTTATTAAGTCATTGTAGTATCGAGAAAAATAGAACTATTGAGTTTGTATATAAAAAAGAAATTGCCGCGTCGTAAAAATGTTGATACTGTAGTTTTGGGATTAAGTTGCATTAAAAAACGCCTAAAAGTTGACAATGCAAATTTACAAGTTTACAGTATTTCAAGTCGGGCCAATTTTTTTGGATATTTAATAGATAATATTTTGCACAGGAGGATTTGGAGGAAAAAAACAAGGGTTACCGGCGAGACGATCCGCCAATTTTCTAACCGGTGGAAATGGTTATGGCATTTCACCCCTATCAAAAGCGCCGTGAGTTTCATTGTCCAGTTAAGGGTTTTTCTTGGTAGGAGGGAGCCTTGTCTGGTGGACTTAATGGTGCACAATTATCAAGGAGGAGCAAATGGAAGGCGTATTATTTCTCGTTTTTTGGATTGGTTGCGCTGCACTCCACACCTTGTTTGACCTTAAGGTCAAGCCTGTAATTCTGGCATGTCGTGAAGATGAAGAGAACTTCCGACATTTCTAAAGATGCGCAGAGAATTGTTTTGAAAGTTGACGCAGGGCATGTTGATGCTTCCTGCGGAATGAACAAAAAAATCAAAAGTGAGGAGTCGGGTAATGAATAATATTCTCGCAAAAGTTTTGCCCCAGGATCAGGGGCTTGAGGTCTCAACCTCAGGAAAGTATAACGCTGCCATCGGCCTCATGGGCCTTTTGGCGCTTGTTGGTATGGCCGCTGGTGTTCACTCCTTTTTTGTTGGCCATGAGCATGCCTTTGGCAACACCCGCGAAGTGCCATGGGGGTTGCTTATTGCAGCCTATGTCTTTTTTGTGGTGACCTCCACCGGCCTATGTCTGGTGTCTTCAATCGGTCACGTGTTTAATGTCGAGCAGTTTAAGCCCATTGCCAAACGTTCCGTCTTTATGGCCATTTCTACAATTTTGGCCGGTTTTGTTGTTATCGGCTTTGAGATTGAGAACCCCTGGCGTATGGCTATCTATAATATTACATCCCCAAATCTTACCTCAAATATCTGGTGGATGGGCACTCTCTATGGGGCCTATCTCTTTTTTATGCTTATTGAGTTTGCCTTGCTGCAGATGGGTAAGCATAAGGAGGCGGGTATCCTGGGGATGCTCGGCGTAGTATCAGGTGTTGCCGCCCATTCAAACCTTGGCGCAGTTTTCGGCCTTCTGAGCGGTCGTGAGTTCTGGCATGGGCCCTATATGCCTATTTACTTTATTACTTCAGCGATGATGTCTGGCTGTGCTGCCGTGGTATTTTTCACCTGGATCGGCTACCGGGCCAATGGCTGGGAGATGAGTGATAAGCTGAAGGATTCCTTGACTGCCACTGCAAAGTTGGGCGCATTACTGATCACTGTTATCATGTTCTTTACCTGTTGGAAGATGATTTCCGGTGTGAGCGGCCAGCCGCCAGGAAAGTATGAGGCCATGATGAGTCTGATATCTGGTCCCTATGCCACCAATTTCTGGGTTGGCGAGATCATGATGGGGCTGGTTATTCCCTTTACGATTATCCTTGCTGTTCGTGCCAAGTCCATGAACGGTCTCTTTCTGGCATCGCTTTCAAGCGTTATCGGTATCTTTTTCATGCGTTATGACCTGGTGGTTGTCGGGATGATTGTTCCCCAATTTCACGGCCTGGGTATTGTTGATCTTCCCCATCTTTTTTCCTACATGCCAAGTCTTCACGAGATAGCTATCGTGGTTGGCGCCATGGGGCTTTGCGGCATGATGTTTCTTATGGGAGAGCAACTCTTTAAGGGTCATCTTTCCGAAGACCATTAACGCTTCTTTTAAATCTGTTTTCGCGGGTATGGGTGGCAACATGTCGCTGCCCATACCCCTGGTAAGAGGATTTTTAAGGAGGACGTTATGCCGCGAAAAAAAACAGAAGTAAAGCCATTGAGGGCTGATTTGCCAATATACCCAATAGGGGTTGCGGCAAAACTTCTTGGTGTCCATCCTCGAACTCTTCGCATCTATGAAGCTGAGGGGTTGGTGAAGCCAGCTCAGCATAGTGGTTCACGGCGGTTATATTCACTAAACGATATTAAGTGGATTGAATGTTTGCGCTCTATTATCCATGATCAAGGTATCTCGATTCCTGGATTGAAAAAACTTTTAACCTTGGTGCCTTGTTGGGATGTCGCAGAGTGCCCAAATGAAGTGCATGGCTGCTGTAAGGCCAAAATTGACTGGGCCGTCCCAAGGACATTGCATCGTATCGGTGATGAAGAAGACCGGAAACGGGCTAAAGCTGCAGATCTAGAAAAGCAAAAAAAGGTCGTTTCTGGAAAAAAGCAAGTATCACCTGGGTGATTTTTGGTGGTAGGCGGTCTGCTGAAACTGCGGCAAAAAAAGCTTGTGGTTGATGTCGGCTGTTCGTTCAGGTGAAAAACCAAGAAAAAGGGGATTGCGTTATCATACGTAATCCCCTTTTTCTTGGTTTAGGGGTTGGGGTGGCAGCTACAAATTGTCATCAGGCATCAATTTGTATTTACTGATCTTGCGGCGCAGGGTGTCCTTGGAAATGCCAAGTTCACGGCAGGTTAACATCTTCTTCCATTTGTTCTTGGTCAGTGAGGCGGCGATCGCCGCTTCCTCGATGGCGTCCAGGGTTTGCGAAGCACCGGCCATGGGAAACACGGCCAGCGGCCGGAATTTTTTGTCGCTCGTCGGGGCAAAGGGCTCGGGGAGATGTTCGGGTTGAATGAAGCCGCCGGGGCAGAGGATAAAGGCGTATTCAATGATGTTTTCAAGTTCGCGGATGTTGCCTGGAAAGTCATAATGCATGAGGATGGAAAGGGCCTCATCTGAAATACCGACGATGTCTTTTCCCTGCTGGGCACTGAACTTGGAGGTGAAATGCTCAATAAGAAGAGGGATATCCTCCATCCTTTCGCGCAGGGGAGGCAGTTGTATTTTTACCACGTTAAGACGGTAAAAGAGATCCTCGCGGAAGGCGTCTTCCTTGACAAGGGCCTGCAGGTCCCGGTTGGTGGCAGTGATGATGCGGACATCTGCCTGTATTGGCTCGTTTGAGCCCAGCGGCTCGTAAATTTTCTGCTGGAGCACTCTAAGGAGTTTTACCTGGAGCGATGCGGGGATGTCGCCAATTTCGTCGAGAAAGATGGTGCCTCCCTCAGCGGCAGCAAAGCGCCCTTGTTTGTCTTTTTTCGCATCGGTAAAGGCCCCTGCTTTATAACCGAAGAGCTCTGATTCGAGAAGTGTGTCCGGCAGGGCGCCGCAGTTAACCGTAACAAACGGCTTGTTGCTGCGCGATGAAGCATTGTATATCGCCCTGGCCACCAGCTCCTTACCTGTGCCGCTGTCGCCTAAGATCAGGACATTGCTGGGGCTGCGGGCAATTTCCGGCAGGATGTTGAAGATGCGCTGCATGGATGGACTTTTTGAGATGATCTCGTCAAAGGTGTAGCGCATGGTGAGCTGCTTGCGGAGGCTGTCAAGGACAGAAAGGTCTCGGAAGGTTTCAACGCCGCCGAGGACATTGCCTTCATGGTCCAGCAGGGGGGCGGCACTGATCGAGATGGGCAGCCGTTTTCCTGCCCGCGTTTCAATGGAGATGGAACGATTGGTCACCGGTTTGCCGCTGTACATCGATTGGGCGATGGCGCATGATTTTCCGCAGATAGATGAGTGAAAAACGTTGCTGCAGTACTTGCCGATGGCGTCATCACGATGCCAACCCGTGATTTGTTCGGCGGCCCTGTTGAAGGAGGTGATCTGCCAGTTGCGATCAACGGTAAATACGCCGTCAGCAACCGAATCTATGATCATATCGTTTTTCATGGTGGCGGTGATGTCGCGGAAAGTCTCCACACCGCCGATGACATTGCCCTCCAGGTCAAGGAGTGGGGCGGCGCTGATCGAAACAGGAATGGTTGTCCCGTCTTTGCTTTTCATAAAAATGGAGCGATCAACGATTTCCTTGCCGAGGTCGATGGATTGGTTGAGTATGCATTCTGCTCCGCAGACCGAAGAGTGAAATATGCCACTGCATCGTTTGCCGACGACCTCGTCACGTTTCCAGCCGGTAATGGTCTCGGCCGCACGATTGAAGGAGGTGATTTGCCAATCCTTGTCCACGGTGAAAACGCCGTCAGCAACGGAATCAAGGATGAGGGCATTTTTCATGGTGGCGGTAATGTCGCGAAAGGTTTCCACGCCGCCAATGACATTGCCGCCCGGATCGAGCAGGGGGGCGGCGCTGATGGAAATAGGGGTTTTGTGACCATCCTTGGTGGTGATGGTCATGGCATGGTCGGTAATGGTGTTCTTGTCTTGAATCGATTTGGCCAGGGTGCACTGGTCTCCGCACATGCTCGAATTGAAGATGTCATGGCATTTCTGGCCCAGGACTTCTTTGCGAGACCAGCCAGTAATAGCAACGGCCGCCTTATTAAAGGATGTGATATGCCAGTCCCGGTCGACAGTAAACACGCCGTCGGCGACTGAATCCATGGCCAGGTCGTTGGTGTGGCTCGTGTCCTCTATCTCGCTGAAGGTGATGACCGCTCCGTTTGAGTTGCCGTTAGTGTCGGGGATCGGTATGGCCGAAATGACAACTGCGATGGAGGTGTCGGTGTCGGGGTTGTCGATGACCATCCTGAAGTTGGTCATGGCTCGGCCAGAGGCGAGCGGACCGTAAAGGCTGCACATTTTGGTAAAGCGTTCGTATTGGCTAAAGGCCTCTTGGCAATTTTTGCCAATCATGTCCTCTTTTTTGAGGCCGAGGAGCTTTTCGACACCGCTGTTAAACGAGGTGATCTCCCAGTTGCCGTTGACTGTGAAGATGGCGTCGACAATCTTTGCTGGGATAGTTTGCTTGTGGGTATTTTTCATGGAATTTCTTGTTGTGAGGACTGGGTCTTAAAGTACGTGCGAATCATAAAAGAGGTTGCGGGGAAATCAGAATAGCACGGGAATCTGACGAGAAAGTCTTAGCTGGTAACAGAGCGCACTTTAGCCTGTCAGGGACGCCGGGTCAACGATCTTTGCCCTGATAACGATGAAGTGATCTTGGGGATAATGGGTCAAGGGTCAAAACATGGTGAGTGTGGGACGCTGCTCGCCCTGATCGGCAATAAAATCCTGAAGTTTTTGTTTTTGGCTGGATGAAAGGGCCCCGAATTCCAAGGCATGGCGCCAGCGGTTGTCATTATCAGGTTTCACTTCTTCGGGGTAAATAAGTGAGCAAGGAATCTGTTCAATGAGCAGGGTGGAGTTGTCAAGGAGGATGTCTATCTTAAAAGCGCCGGTGGGCCAGTTGGTGCCCGTGAGATGATGAAAGGATAATCCTTTCATGCTGATATCGATTACTTCTCCTGATCCGTCAGAACAATAAAACAGGGATTGGTCGTTAATTTCAATCCTATCATCGAGGCGATTGTCTGGGTCAGTTTCCATAGCTTCTCCTTGTGAAAAGAACTCTCATCTGATCAGTGTCTACATGGGTAACAATAGTGTAGTGGAGGGCTAGAAGTCAAACTTTTCATAGGAAAATATTCTTGACAGTGGGGCGATTTCATGCTTGCATGCATGGCGCAAACTACACTTGTGTAGTTTGCGATATGTCATCGTTAAATTCGTCAACGTGATAGATCAAAAGTTTATCAAAAAAACAAGGGTTGCTAGCGTATCTTTTATGCCTTATCTGGTCTCGGTTAAAGTAGGTTTTTTTTGAGACAGGTGAAATTGAAGTTATTTTACTTAAAGGAGTTACGAATGAAAGTTAAAGATTTGGAGAAGCTCGAAAATGAGGGAGTAGAGGTTCTGCCTTCTGAAGAGCGCCGCCGTTTTTTGCAATTCGGCCTTTCTGTCACCGGTGTTTTTTTAGGTGGAACAGTTCTCTCTCTGACCTCTGCTAAAAATGCCCAAGGTGCCTTGGGTGGCATGAGTCCTGCGAAAAAATTTCCCTATAGTCCTCATTATACGATGGTGATGCGCCAGAATCGGTGTGTTGACTGTGAGCGTTGCAAGGAAGCATGTCAAACCACCAATCACGTTCCCGCCTATGGATACCGAACCACAATTCTTGAGCAGGAACGTTCCATTGGTCCTGATCAGACCGAACGAATCTTTATGCCCATTCTTTGTAACCATTGTAACCGCCCACCCTGCGTCCGTGTGTGCCCGACCTCCGCTACTTATAAGGATAAGGTGACCGGTATTGTCATGATGGATTATAAGCGTTGCATTGGTTGTAAGACATGTATGGCAGCCTGTCCTTATAACGCCCGTTATTTCAAAGAAGAAAACAGGGCAGTTGATAAATGTAACTTCTGTGCCGATACCAAGCTTAAAGAGTCTAACGGCAAAATTACTGCCTGCGCTGAGGCCTGCCCTGCCAATGTTCGTGTGTTTGGTGATCTCACCGATTCCAACAGCAAGGCCTATAAGTTGATTCATTCACCTGAGAAGGTCGTTTGGGTTCTGCGTCCTGAGACTGGCGCCCTTCCAAATGTTTTTTATATGAATGATTAGGTTTCCTGATTTGAAAATTGTAGAGGGCTTTGTTTTAAACGTAGCTGAAAATTCCGATCTTTTTTTAAGGTCGATTTGCTTAGCAGGATTTTCAGGATTGGAAACCTGCTAAAACATACATGAGGAATGCAATGAAATTTAATGATAAGAGCGTTCAGAGCTTGATAACTGTTTTGGTGTTTGGCGCAGTCCTATTCTTCTCTGGCGGTCAGGCGATCGGTGAAGAGTATGATGAAGATACTTATGGGCCAGAGGCGCCAATTATTTTTGTAAAACCCGTTAAGGCCGTAGATTTTTCCCATAAGATCCACACCATGGGTGCCGGGCTCGAATGTGACAGCTGCCATGATGAAATTTTCGAGATGGAAGCTGGTGCTGCCGAGCAGAATGATGATTTTACCATGGAATCGTTGTATGCCGGTAAGTATTGCGGCGCATGTCATGACGGAGATATGGCTTTTGCTTCCAATACGCGCTGTACCTTCTGTCATATCGGTGTGAAGGGTTTTGATCGCCTTCATGGTGGTCCTGCTGATGCCGGTCATGGTGGTGGTCATTAATATGCTGTTCTGATGAACGGTCTTGTTTGTGAGAGGGGTATGGCGACATTTGTTTGCCATGCCCCTTTTTTTTGTAGTGTATTTGACTCTTTACCCGTTTTTTTTTCTTCTCTTTGGGGGCGGTTCGCCTCTTTCTCCTTGCACGCAGTTTTCTTGCGAAGCTCGCCACGTCGTTGGCCGACTCGTCAGGTGCATCTTGTACATTATTCTTTCCAGGATTTCCGCTCAATAACAGGGTGGGGTTATTGGCCCACTCTTATAAATGACTGTTGCTAAGTTTGTGGTAATTCGTGTCCTTGGCGGCCACCGGAAAGTTAATATGGGATCTGCCCTCTGCGCATGTATTTTCGAGGGGCCGGCTGTCCCGTAATCATTATGATTTCATTGCTAAAATTTGTTTGTTCCGGAGGGTTCCGCCATGGGCGGTCCGCCCCTGTGTCCTTTTGCTAGGGCGAAGTTTGTTGTGCTGTTTGGGCGCAAAATGCGCCAGCGGAACTGGCGTATTGACTTAACTCTTCGGAATTACGGAGTTGTGTGCGATGGTTCAAGAAGCGATGGCACAGATCATGTGCTCCATGTTGTTGTCGGTTACAGGGTTTATGCCACAAATGTGGCGCATATTGCGCCGCACTTGTGTAGGGCCCATGGCGCATATTGCGCCATGGGCTGCAATTAATATAGACATGGCCGCTGTCGCGAAAGGGTGTAAGGATCTATTTGTATAGTGTTCTTTCAACGCTACTATAGGAGGTTATGGTTTTACGACCTGAAAATTATGAGGTTTCAGGTGGGTTTGGCATGTCAGTTGCTAATTAACTAGGCAACCAACAAAACAGGTAGAAGCCTGAAACGAGAAATGCCCATCCATTACCAATATGGGCCTTGAGATTTCCTACCAATATAAATCTCAAGTGAAACAACAGGAGGCCGGTTATGAGTGCCTTAATCCATCTGCTCAGCAAAAATAAGGGGTTACAGGGGAAAGCATCTTTGTTTGCAGGACTGGCAAGACGATTTGCTAACTTGAGTGAGGTTTTTTGGTTTGTTACCTCGCTGGTACTCTTTATTGTCCTCGGTCCTTTTTCTGCCATTGTCGCCTTGATTGCTCTCGGCTCTTTGGCAACAAAAGAACAGACTAAAGATTTGCAGAGCCCGGCCAAAGTTTGATGTTCTTGAGGTGGTCATGGTCAGGTGGCGGCCTGATCGTGATTACCTTTGCGTTGTAAAAACAATGTGGCCAGAATGGCCACCGAAATAAGTTGTCTATCAATTTACAGGAGGAATGGAAATGGCTATCGGATTTTCACTAGCTGCAGTTGCGGAACCAGAGGTGGCGACACCTAAGATTAACATGGCTACAGGCCTTTTTGCTCTGCTGGCCATCGTAGGTATTTCAGCCGGCCTTTATGCGTTCTACGCCGGCCACCACAATATGTATAATAACACCCGGGAAATGCCTTGGGGTATTCTGATCTCCTCCTACGCATTTTTCGCAATCACCTCGACTGGCCTTTGTCTGTTGGCGGCCATCAGTCACATCTTTGGTGGTAATAAGCTTGCCCCTTTAGCAAACCGGATGGTTTGGCTTTCCATTATTACTATTATCGGTGCCTTCACCCTTATCGGTGTTGAAATTGAAAACCCCCATCGTATGTTGATCTATAACATGCTGAGCCCCAACCTTACTTCCAACATCTGGTGGATGGGTACCCTGTACGGAATGGCCGTCGGCTTTATGCTCCTTGAGTTTTATCTGATTCTCAATAAGCAGTACAAGATTGCCTTGACCCTGGGCGTTCTCGGTGCCCTTGCCGAAGTTGCTGC
>JBFFNX010000126.1:0-9179 GCA_041562995.1 Desulfurivibrionaceae bacterium | reverse complement strand
CATGGCCTTCTGGGCCAAGATGCCATCAGCGGCAAAAATCTTCACCTCGCCAGAATCAACGACATCGATCTTGACATCAAGTTCAGCAGAAATACCGCGGATAACCTTGCCACCGGGGCCGATAAGGTCCCGGATCTTGTCAGGGTTAATCTGCATGGTAATAATCTTAGGAGCGTGGGCAGGCATTTCAGCACGAGGCTCAGCCATGGACTTGGCCATCTCACCAAGAATATGAAGACGACCGGCCTTCGCCTGAGACAAAGCAGTGGTCATGATCTCGCGATCCACACCCTCGATCTTGATATCCATCTGCAGGGCAGTGATGCCCTCAGCGGTACCGGTAACCTTGAAATCCATGTCACCGAGATGATCCTCGTCACCGAGGATATCGGTGAGAACAACCACCTTGTCGCCATCCTTAATCAGGCCCATGGCCACCCCGGAAACAGGGGCCGTGATAGGCACACCCGCATCCATCAGGGCCAGGGAGCCACCGCAGACCGAGGCCATCGACGAGGAACCGTTGGACTCCGTGATGTCTGAGACGATGCGGATGGTATAGGGAAAATCTTCCTCAGAGGGCAGTACCTTTTCCAGGCCCCTGGAGGCCAAAGCGCCATGACCGATGTCACGACGGCTGGGTCCGCGCATGAAACGGGCCTCGCCAACACAGAAAGGAGGGAAGTTATAATGGAGCATAAACCTGCGAAAAGTCATGCCCTCCAGGGTCTCGACGCGTTGCTCATCAGCACCAGATCCTAAGGTGGTGGTGACAATGGCCTGGGTCTCGCCACGGGTGAAGAGAGCTGAACCATGAACCCTGGGCAACAAGGATACCTCACTGGCAATATCGCGAACCTCGTCAAACTTACGACCACCGATGCGCTCGCCCTTTTCTACGATACGGGCGCGCATCATGTTTTTCTGGAGGTCTTTCAAGAAGCCTTTGACCTCGGACTGGCGATTAAAGTCGGGATCTTCCTCAAACTTGGCAACCACCTCGGCCTTGAGGGCATCAAAGGCATCATACCGTTCCATCTTAGCTGGAGTGGTAATGACCTTCTCCATGGGTCCGCTGGCAATATCCGCTACCTGCTTTTGCAGATCAACATCAATAACCGGGGGAGCAACTTCCATCTTGGCAAGACCAACCTCAGCCTTCATCTCTTCCTGGACCGCAATGATGGCCTTCAGGGCCTCATGGCCGGCATAGATACCGTCGAGGACAACATCCTCACTAAGAAAATTAGCGCCACCCTCGACCATAACCACCGCGTTCTTGGTACCGGCAACGATCAGATCAAGGGTCGAGTCCAATTGCTGGGTGGTGGTGGGATTAATGACATAGGCACCATCGATCAAGCCGACCCGAACCCCGGCAATAGGGCCGTTAAAGGGAATGTGAGAGATAGACAGGGCAGTAGAGGCGCCGACCAGGGCCAGCATGTCAGCTTCATTTTCCTTATCGGCCGAAAGGACAGTGGCAATAATCTGGGTCTCACAGGCATAACCATCGGCAAAGAGCGGCCGCAGGGGACGATCAATCAGACGGCAGGTCAGGGTCTCTTTCTCAGTGGGACGACCAATCTCCCGGCGGAAAAAACTACCGGGGATTTTGCCCACTGCGTAAAAACGCTCCTGATACTCAACGGTGAGGGGAAGAAAGTCAGCATTAAGCTTGGGCTCCTTGGCACCAACCACTGTTACGAGAACAACGGTTTCACCATAGGTTACCACAACAGAGCCACTGGCCTGCTTGGCTATCTTTCCTGTTTCAATGGTCAAGGGACGACCGCCAACTTCAACTTCAACTTTTTTATACATGGAATCTCCTGTATTTATGCTGCAGATGTAAATACAAGCCACAGACCCCAGGACGCTTCAGGCACGGGGCATGAAGCGTCCTGGATTCTGTGGCACGGTGTGATGCTCCTTCCCACGAAGGTCACGAAGCACACGACACTGGCTAACGGCGCACAGCTTCGTGGTCTTAGTGATCTCCGTGAAGGATTGCTACACCTTGATCTTTATTTCTACAGCTTGAAAAAAATGGGCCGGCTCCGTAGAGCCGGCCCAGAAACGACTTACTTTCTAATGCCAAGCTCGGCAATAAGGTCACGATATTCAGTAACATTCTGCTTCATGATATACTTAAGAAGGCGGCGACGCTGGCCAACGAGCTTCAGCAAGCCGCGGCGGGAATGATGATCCTTCTTATGGGTCTGAAAATGCTCAGTGAGGTAGACAATACGAGCAGTGAGCAGGGCAACCTGCACAGCTGGAGAACCGGTATCGGTAGGGGTTTTACCAAATTTAGCAATAATTTCCTGTTTCTGATCTGCTTCCAGGGTCATAACGACCTCCTTATGCCGCCTAAAGAGATGAAATTCACAGGAGGGCATGGCATAAGGACAGGAATAGAAACACTTCCACACCAAAAACCAAGCCGCCTGGTGATTATTCCATCATCCCGCAGCTAGTTAAGATTTATTGGTACACACTACTTTGCGATACCGCCCTACAAAAAGCGGCATCGATATTTTTTTATAACCTGTCAGTCCGTCTCTGGCCCAGACAAAGTGGCAAGGGCATCCTCAACAGTGAGCATCTGGTCAACAAGAAGTTGACGGGCCATACCACTCTCTGCCAGCAGATTGCCATCAATGGCATCCTTAACATGAAACGGGCCAGACCTGATTCTTCTCAGCTCATGGAGATAAGCTCCACAGCCAAGGGCCCTGCCAATATCGGTGGCAAGGGTTCTAATATACGTCCCTTTACTGCAAACGACACGAATATGCAAATATTGTTCGATATATTTCACAAATTCCAGCAAAAAAATGGTTATTTGCCGCGGTTCCTTCTCAACAACGATACCCTTTCTGGCATAATAGTAGAGGGGTTTGCCCTTATGTTTTAGGGCTGAGAACTGGGGGGGCTGCTGCATTTGCGGCCCCATAAACGTGGCAAGACAGGCCTCGATCGTTGGCTGATCGAGGGCAGGCACATCATACTCAGCAACAATTTCCCCCTCGCCATCCTGGGTATCGGTCTCAAGTCCTAGGCGCAAAACACCAAGATACTCCTTCTCCCCTTCCATTAATTGGGAAATGATGCGGGTGGCTGGGCGACTGACGCAGATAACAAGGAGGCCTGAGGCAAAAGGGTCAAGGGTGCCGGCATGGCCAACCTTTTTTATCCCCAAGGCCCGCCTGACCTGCTGGACCATGCGGAATGAGGTGGGGCCAACCGGCTTATCCACCAGCACCACCCCTGTGGTCAGGGTAAGTTCACTCACAATGCTTATCAAACAAGGGGAAGCAACTTGGCAAGCAACTGCTCCTTAAGCTGGGAAAGGGATGTGTCAGCGGCCTTAAAGCCGGCGGCGTTACGATGGCCGCCACCCCTGAAACTACGGGCCACCTCAGCGACATCAACCTCACCCTTGGCCCGCATGGATACGCCGATGATATTGTCTGCTGTCTCCTTTAAGAACACGGCAACCTTCACGCTTCTTAAGGATCTGGGGAAATTGATGAAAAGCTCTGTGTCAGCCAGACTGGAGCCGGTACTATTCAGGAGCTCCTGGCTCACGCTGACAAAGGCGATGGTATCATCAGCATGGAGGGAAAGAGTGCCCAAAACAGCCTCCAGGAGATGCAACCGGTTCTTGTTATAATTATCAAAGATATGACCACAAATCTCGGCGGGCTTAACGCCGGAATCAAGGAGATCAGCAGCCACCCGCAGGGTATGAGCGGTGGTGGAGTCGTACTTAAAAGACCCGGTATCGGTAAGAATGGCTGTATAGAGGCAGTATGCCGTTTGCTGGCTGATCTCACAGCCGAGGAGGCAAAGAAGGTCGTAGATCATCTCACCGGTGGAGGAACGATGCTCATCCACCCAGGAAAAGTCGGCAAAGTGCTGATGGCCGGCATGGTGATCAATGGCGATAAAGGGCTTATAACGCAAAAGCTGATCCGCGCCTTCGCCAAGACGCCTCTTGTCACCACAGTCAAGCGACACAGCGCAGTCAAAGGTTGCATCGCCCGGCAACTCAGTAATGAGCCGATCTGATCCGGGCAGGAAGTCGAGAGTATGGGAAACAGGCTCTTCACTGTAAAAATAAACCTCCTTACCCGCCGCCTCCAGGGCAAAGCCCAGGGCAAGCTGCGAGCCCAGGGCGTCACCATCGGGAAAGATATGGGTGGCGATAAGTACACGCCTGGCTTTCTTCAGGATCTGGAGGACTTCCTCAGGAGGCTGACTCATTATCTTTTCTAATCTCTTCGAAGATGGAATTTATGTGGTCACTATGGTCCTGATTTGTATCATACTCGAAGATAAGTTCCGGAACAAAGCGCATTTTCATTACCTTGGCCAGATGGCTGCGGATAAAGCCTCGGGCAGAGGCCAAACCGGCCTTGGCCTCGTCGGCCTGTTCGAGGGAGCAGGAAAAAAAGATACGTGCGGTCCGCAAATCATCTGTAACCCGGGCCCTGACCACGGTAATATTCTGGACACGGGGATCCTTTACCCCAAAGAGAAGCAGGGTAGCAACCTCATTACGAATCATATCGGCAACCCGGGTGGGCCGCCTCTTGGGACTGGCTGCGAGTTCTTTGGGAAGTGTATAGCGTGATTTATTTATGGCCATGTTCTAATACGTTATTTCAATTTTCCTGTTCTAAGCAGAAGAAGACAAAGCGCCTAAAGAAAAACTCTTCGGGCGCTTTGTCTCCACAAACCATATAAACGAAAGCAGGCAACTTACAAGGTGCGCGCTACCTCATTCATAATATAGGCCTCGATCATATCGCCTTCTTTGATATTACTAAAATTCTCCAGGCCGATACCACACTCATAGCCGTTCTGAACCTCTTTAACGTCATCCTTCACCCTACGTAATGAGGAAATCTTGCCGGTGTAAACCACCACACCGTCCCGAACCAGACGGACACCAGCATTGCGCTCAACCCGCCCTGACACCACCATACAACCGGCAATATTGCCGAGCTTGGGCACGGAGAAGATCTCGCGTATCTCGGCAGATCCGATAACCTCTTCCTCAAAGGCAGGCTCAAGCAGACCAACCATGGCCGTCTCAATATCCTCAAGGGCATGGTAAATGACGTCATAGGTGCGAAGGTCAACCGCTTGATTCTTGGCAAGTTCAGCAACCTGCGCCGAAGGCCGAACATTGAAACCGATGATCAAGGCATCGGAAGCCGCAGCCAGCAGGACATCACTCATGGTGATGGTGCCGGTGCCGGCATGAAGGATGTTGACCTTAATCTCAGCAGTGCCCAACTTCTCAACAGCTGCGCCAAAGGCCTCAAGGGTACCCTGAACATCGGAGCGCAGAAGAAGACGGATTTCCTTCACCTCGGCGTCCTGCAGATGATCAAAGAGATTTTCAAGGGAGACCTTGGTACCGGTGGCCAGCACAGCTTCACGTTTTCTCATCTGGCGCTGGGAAGCGAGATTTTTAGCCATCTTCTCGTCACTTACCACGACAAACTCATCGCCTGACATGGGCACGCCGGAAAGGCCCTGGACCTCAACAGGAGTTGAAGGCCCGGCCTCGGTAATGGCCCGGCCTTTGTCGTCCCGCATGGAGCGAACCTTGCCGCTGAAATCGCCGACCACAAAAATGTCACCGGTACGCAGCGTACCTTGCTGGACCAGAATGGTGGCCAGGGCGCCACGGCCCTTATGAAGTTGAGCCTCAACAACATGCCCCATGGCCTTCCGCTTAGGATCGGCCTTTAACTCAAGAACTTCGGTCTGCAGGAGAATGCTTTCAACCAGGTCATCAATACCTTCACCAGACTTAGCAGAGGTCTTACAGAAAATTGTCGAACCACCCCAGTCTTCAGGCACCAGATCAAACTCGGAGAGTTCCCTCATAACCCGCATGGCATCGGCATTATCTTTATCCATCTTATTAACCGCCACCAGGATAGGAACACCTGCTGCCTTGGCATGGTTAATGGCCTCACGGGTTTGATCCATAACACCGTCATCAGCAGCAACAACCAGAACAACGACATCGGTGATCTGGGCGCCGCGGGAACGCATTTCAGTAAAGGCCGCATGACCAGGTGTATCCAGGAAAACAAGATCACCCTGGGCAGAGCGCACATAATGGGCGCCGATATGCTGGGTAATACCACCGGCTTCACCGCCAGCAACATCAGTCTTTCTGATGGCATCAAGGATGGAGGTCTTGCCATGGTCAACATGTCCCATAACCGTGACCACCGGGGGCCGAGGTATCTCCACCCCGCCCTGCTGATCCTCTTGGAGATCAAGGATGGACTGCTCCCCAGTCATCTTCTGCTCAACTTCATAGCCAAACTCGGTGGCCACCAGACAGGCGGTATCATAATCAATTACCTGATTAAGAGTGGCCATAACGCCAAGACCCATGAGCTGGGCAATCACTTCGCCGGCCTTCACTCCCATCTTATGGGCCATATCACCAACGGTGATGGCCTCAAACATGGTGAATTTTCTCTTGCTGGCCTTCATCTCAATAGTGGAGGACTCGACAGGTGCCCGCCTCCCTCTTTTGGAACCACGGGGACCACGCCCGACCCTGACCTTCGAAGACATCCGACCGCCATAGGCTGCCAGATCCGAGGCATCAACAACACCCCCCGGACCACGAACGCCACCCTTACGACCACGGGCCGGTTCGGGGGCGAACTTAACGATACGTTTACCCTTCTTGAGTTTATTCTGATCAGCTCCCGGGGGTACCTGCGGCTGTTGCCCTACACCGGGCTTAGGTCGAGGCGGCCTGTCAGCCGGTTTCTTGGGACGCCGGACCGGAGCCTCGGTCTGGATCGGAAGAACGGCCTGACCAACGATCTTGGCATAGCCGTTGTTCTGGGGCTTAGCCACGACCTTCTTGCCTTTAACGGGCTTGACTTCTTCGATGGCCTCCTCTACAGGGGCCACTGCCTCTTCTTGTCCCAGATCAGAATCTGCTACGACAACCTCGGGCAATTCATCTTCCCCGGCTTCCATTGTTGTCTCGGGCTCTGCAACTACCGGCGCAGCAGGCTCATGCACCTCTTCTGCCTCCAAGGCCTGAACATCAGGGGCCTCGTCTTGCACGGATGAAGCTTCTTCATGGTCAACAACCACAGAAGCTTCTTCCTGCTCAAGCTCCGGCTCAACAGCCTCTTCAGCGACAACCTTGGACCTTCGTCTGATAATAGTCGTCTTGCCCTTATTCTGGATACGGGTCTCTTCGACATCAACCTTTACAAGGCCGAGCTTTACACGAATGTCTGTGGAAATCTCATCATCAAGAGTTGAATTATAGGCCTTGACGTTATAGCCCATTTCAATGAGTTTGGCGGTGAAATCCTTGCTGTCCATGCCAGCTTCTTTTGCCAACTCGTAAACTCTGATTTTTCTCATTACTCAGCTCCTGATCTCGCCCTTCAAATTAAAATGCAAGGCCTCGACATCACAATGTAATGCCTTGGCTAATTTTTTTTTATTTTTGCCAATCTGTGCAGAATCATGTTCTGGACAGACATAGGCTCCGCGGCCTGTATTTTCATTGCCGGAGCCTTCAGCACTCTGGGAAAAACGTACCAACTGTTCTTTGGGTGCCTTTAGCCGACAAACAACACAGGTCCTAATCGGCCCCTGTGGAAATTTTATCCTACTGGCTGACTTCCTCATCATCACTCGGTTCTTCGCTAACAGCAGCGGCCTCGACTCCTGAATTTTCCAGTTCAGAGTCTTCACTTACCGCTGCCTCATCTCCTGGAGTTTGCACTGCTGATTCTTCGACTTCTGTTACATCTTCCACTGGATTTTCAGCTTCAGCAACTTCAACTTCGTCTGCCGGTAGCTCAGCAAAACCAGAAACATCGACAGTCTGGGCAGCCTGAATAATGGCCAGGGCCTGATCCTCATCACATTTCAGCAGACCAGCAACCCTTTCCGGCTCGGCCTTGATAAGTTTCAGAACATGATCGATACCGTTATCAAAAAGGATCTCGGCATTCTTCTCGCTCATCCCGGGGACAAGCATCAAGCTCTTAAAACCAACCTCGGTCATTTTAGCGTAGCGTGACTCACTCTTCACATCAATCTTCCAACCGAGGAGCATGGAGGCAAGACGCACATTCTGACCACCGCGACCGATGGCGAGGGAGAGCTGATCATCTGGAACAATCACCACCAAGGATTTTTTATCCTCATCCACGGAAACCATCGATACCTGGGCCGGCGAAAGGGCGTTTGACACATATTTGGCAGGATCAGGACTCCAGGGCACAATATCAATTTTTTCGCCCTGTAACTCCTGCACGACGTTCTGGACCCTGGAACCCTTCATGCCGACACAGGCGCCCACAGGATCAACATCGCTCTCCGAGGAGACAACGCCGATCTTGGCCCGCAGCCCGGGCTCACGAACGGCATCAATAATCTGAACAATCCCCTCGCTGATCTCAGGGACTTCAATGGTGAAGAGTTTGACAAGAAACTGATCGCTCGTTCTGGTTAAAATGAGCTGGTGATCCCTGGCTGAGTCGCGAACCTCCAGCAGCATGGCCCGGACACGATCACCCTGACGGTAGGACCTTCTCGGCATCATTTCACTCTTTGGCAGCATTGCATCGGTGCGACCAAGATTGACGATCATATTGCCGCGTTCAAAACGTTGAACAATACCGTTGACAACCTCGCCTACCCGGTCCCGGTACATGTCATAAATGACATCACGTTCGGCATCACGCATCTTCTGGATAATGACCTGCTTAGCGGACTGAGCTGCGATGCGGCCAAGGTCACCCACATTATCCATCTTTGAACCGAGCTCATCACCCATCTCAACATCAGGATCCAGAGCAACAGCCTCATCGAAAGACACCTCGGTCTGCTCGTCCACGACCTTATCAACAACGGTGCGAAACTGAAAAAGTTCAACCTCTCCCAATTCCTCGTTAAAACGGACATCGAGATCCCGGCGCTGACCAAATTTCTTATGGGCGGCTGAAAGAACAGCTGCTTCAAGGGCCTCAACAAGGATGGCACGATCAAAACCCTTATCTCGGCTGATTTGGTCTATTATTCTTTTAAGCTCTGTAATCATCAGATTTCTCCAGGAGGAGGGAAGATATTTATTAAAATTACTCGGTATGTCCCTT
>JBFFNX010000125.1:0-9283 GCA_041562995.1 Desulfurivibrionaceae bacterium | reverse complement strand
GACGGCGAGAATCTTCTTACTGCTGCGGCAAAAGCCGGCGTCTATGTGCCAGCCTACTGCGGCGGTGATGGGGTCTGCGGGCGCTGCAAGGTTCGCATTAAGGAAGGAGAGGTTGCCTCGGGTCCCAGCAATAGCCTGAAGGCCGAGGCCCATGCTGAAGGCTGGCGCCTGGCCTGCAAGAGCAAGGTCCTCACTGATCTTGTCGTTGAAATGCCGGCGGAGAAGGGGCAGGACGGTAAGATCCACAAGCGCAAGCCCAAGACCACCCGGGCCATTTCTGCCCGCTCCCTGGATGCCCTGATCGGTAAATGGGAGGTTGATCCGCCGGTGGAAAAGCGTTTCCTGAAGCTGCCGCCTCCCACCATTGACGATAATATCTCCGACCTCCAGCGCCTGTTGCGCGGTATTAAGAAAGGCTGTTTTGATTGTGTGGAACCCACCTATGACCATCCCCAACTCCTGCAGGGACTGCCCTTTGCCCTGCGCGAGGCGAACTGGGAGGTGACCGTCATTCTCCTGCGCGGTAAACGGTCGGAGGAGCCTGACCGTATTATTGCCGTGGAGCCCGGCGACACCACGGCCCAGCTGTACGGCCTGGCCGTTGATATCGGCACCACCACGGTGGGTGGCCTGCTGATGGATCTCAACTCCGGCAAGGTGTTGGCTGAGTCCACCGCCTATAACGCCCAGATTGCCTATGGCGAAGATGTTATCTCCAGGATGATTTACTCCCAGCGCCCCGGTGGTCTGAAGACCCTCCAGCAGAAGGTGGTTTACACCATCAATGAGATTATTGAGAAGGTGTGTCGGGAGTTGATCATCAGTCCCAGTGATATCAGCTATATCATGGCGGCCGGGAATACGGTGATGAGCCATCTCCTCCTCGGCATTGATCCGAAATACCTGCGCGAGGCCCCTTATGTGCCCACCTGTAGTCAGTTCCCGTTAACCAGGGCGGCTGACCTTGGCGTCTTGGCCCATCCCTCGGTGCGTCTCTTCCTCTATCCCTCGGTTTCCAGCTATGTGGGTGGCGATATCGTCTCCGGCGTCCATGCCTGCCAGATGCATAAGAGTCCCAAGGTCACCCTCTTTATTGATATCGGCACCAACGGTGAGATCGTGGTCGGCAACGAGGATTGGATGATGTGTTCGGCCTGTTCGGCCGGTCCGGCCTTTGAGGGGGGCGGCATCCAATGCGGCATGCGGGCCTCCTCCGGTGCCATCGAGAACTTCCACATCAGTCCCGACACCTATGAGCCGATGATTATCACCATCGGCCACACCAAGCCGCGGGGCATCTGCGGTTCCGGCCTGATCTCCATTGTCTCAGAGCTGCTTGAGGCCGGGGTTATTGATCAGCAGGGCAAGTTCAACCGCCGCCTTGATCATGCCCGCATCCGTGAGGGGGTGAGTGGCTATGAGTACGTGTTGGCCTGGGAGAAGGATACCATGGTGGGCCATGATATCATCATCACCGAGGTGGATATTGATAATCTTAACCGCGCCAAGGGTGCCATGTATGCCGGCTACCAGACCCTGCTAGAAGCGGTGGGCCTCACCTTTGATGATCTCGACCGGGTCATCCTGGCCGGTAATTTCGGGGCCTATATTGATCTGGAACGGGCCATCTGCATTGGCCTGCTGCCCGATGTGGATCGCGACAAGTTTTACTATATTGGCAATGCCTCCTTGCTCGGGGCCCAGATCAGTCTCGACGATCATAAGCGTTTCCGGGAGCGGACCATGGTCAGCCAGCTTATCACCAACATGGAGCTTGCTGAAAATACCGAGTTCATGAACCATTATATGGCGGCCCTCTTTTTGCCCCACACCGACATGAGCCTCTTTCCGTCGGTGAAAGACAAGCTGCCCAAGGGAGAGTGATGGAGATCCGGCCGGATCTTTCCATCTGTCTCCTGCCCGAACAGGACGGGGCTGATCTCGGCCCCTGTCTTGCCGCCCTCTTTGCCTGCGCTGACCCGCTCTCCCTGGAGATTTTTGTCCCCCTGGGCTCTCATTGCGGGGGCGTACAGGACTCTTCCCGGCTTCATTTCCTTGATCTGCCGGCACATCCAGCCCCGTCGTTTGTTAAGGAAGTATGGCACCATGCCCGCGGCAGGTATCTTGGCCTTTGGCATGGAGGGGTGCTGGCCAGCCCAGCCACGCTCTTTACCCTGGTTGAATTTCTGGACGACCACCCGGATGTGGCCGTGGCCGGGCCGCGCTTTTTTAATGAGCGGGGCGATATCCTGGCCACCGCCTTTGGGAAAAGGACGCTGCTGCCCTCGGCAGATCCCGTCATGCCGGGCTGGGATGGCCTGGCTACCATGGCGGTGGACTGGTTGAGTGGCGCGGCCCTGGTGATGAGTGGTCTGGCCTTGGCGGATATCGACTTGCCCGGGGGGGCCCTGGGTGGCATATGGGAGCGCCGCCTGTGTCAGCGTCTGCAGCGCCAAGGCTGGCACAGCTTTTTTGTCCATCTGGCCCGGGTTGTGAGCCGGGACAGATTCTGCGAGCCTGCCACCCTCTGGCAACGCCTTAATGATGATTGGCGCCAGGTGAAGGCGCGGCTGCCGATAGGTAGTTTTTCCGACAAATAATAAGCGGAAAAGCACGCTAAATCAGTTTATTGTTATAATTGTTGACATTAGAAGGGCAAAACGCTAATTTCGCTGATTCGAGGTTCTTTTTCTCCCCTACCAGGGCTGCTACGGCTGCCTACGAACGTCGAAATGATCATGTAAATACGTATTTTTATAAAATAGTTATTAATTTAGAAAACAGGAGACGTTGCGATGGGACAGGTTGTGCTCGCGATTGCTGAAAGTATCAATATTATGGGAAATAGAAGTGGTGGTGCCATGAAGGAGCGCATTGCTGGCCCCGTTCAGGAGATGGCTCGCGAGGAGACCGCTGCCGGTGCTTCCTATCTTGATCTCAATATCGGTCCTGCCCGTAAGGATGGTACTGAGCTCATGCCTTGGATTGTTGAGACCATGGAAGCGGCCATTGATACCCCCCTCTGTCTTGATACCACGAATACCGATGCCATGGCTGCCGGTTTTAAGGTTATTAAGAATAAAGAGACCGCCATCATGAACTCCATCTCGGCTCAGCCCGAGAGGATGGAGAAGCTGATCCCTGTAGCGGCCGAGGCCGGCTGCAATGTTATTGCCCTGCTCTGGGGCCCCGACGGTATGCCCCGTGACTCAAACGAGCGCGCTTCCATGTCCGTTGAGCTCCTCATGGCCCTTAATGACGCAGGCATTCCCAACGAGCGCATTCTCTTTGATCCCATTGGCACCCCTATTACCCTGGGTTCCGATCAGATCATGTCTGGTCTGGACTTCATGGAGATGCTCAAGGAAATCGCCCCGGGCGCCGGTTCCACCGTTGGTCTGTCCAACGTCTCCAATGGTGTTGCCGAGCATCTTCGCAAGCATCTTGACCGCACCTATCTCATCATGTTGATGAAGACCGGGATTACCACCGCCATTGTCAACTCCTACGATAAGGAGCTCATGGCCATCTGTAATGGCGAGCGCCAGTCAGATGTGGACATGGTCCATGCCATGATGGACGGCAATAACCCAGACCCTTCCACCCTGTCCGGCGTCACCCTTGAGCATTATAAGACCTATAAGGCGCTTTCCGGCCAGACCATATTTAGCGAGTCGTGGCTGGAGTTATAGGAACCGGGCTCAGATAAGTTTTTTTAAAAGGGGCCTTGCAAGGCCCCTTTTTTTATTGTTTGATTTCATGTGGAGGTTTGCTTGATGACGGATATTCCCAGCCATCACATGATCTACGGCTATTGCACCGATTATATCAGCGGCGACAAGCTGGTTGACACCGATGACGAGCGCTACCGCCAGGCCCTGGCGCGGGCCATGGTGGAGGAAAAGGGCTGGGCCAAGGAGGATATTGAGATGCGCCTTGGCATCGAGACCCTCTTTAATAAACAGTTTGTCGCCTCCAAGATCACCATGGTCATGAGTCTTGAGGGCAAGCGCTGTCTGGTTATTCGTTACGCCCCGGGCTCCCTGGTCACCCGTGAGCGTTCGGCGCTGGCGGCAGCCCGGGTCTTGGATGAAAACTACCAGATTCCCCTGGCCGTGGTTACCAACGGTCGTGACGCCGAGCTGCTCGATACCTATAGCGGCGAGGTTCTTGGCCTGGGTATGGACGCCATTCCTTCCAAGGACGAGGCCAGGCACATGTTTGCCCGGCTCCGTTTTGAGCCCTGTGAAGCATCAAAGCGGGAACGGGAGTTGCGAGTCTTAAATGCCTTTGATGTTGAGATCTGTTGCGCTGGCGCACCCTGTGCCCTGCCCAATGTCAAAGAAGGTTGAAAGTCCCTGACGGTCGGGGCTTTTTTGGGTATGCAAGAGGCCGTTTATAAAAAATTTTCCTGAGGAGTACACGGAAATGGCAGAATGGACAAAGACAAGCTGGCAGAATTTTGAAGCACTGCAGCAGCCTAATTGGCCTGATAAGGATGCGTATCAGCAGGCAGTTGATACGATTTCCCTACTCCCACCCCTGGTTTTTGCCGGGGAGATCAGGGACCTGAAAAAACAGCTCGCCGATGCCGTGGAAGGGAAGGCCTTTTTGCTCCAGGGTGGCGATTGTTCCGAAGATTTTCATAACTGCACGGCCCCGGCCATTCGCGATACCCTGAAGGTGATCCTTCAGATGGCTATTGTTCTAAGCTATGCCGGCGGTAAGCCGGTGATCAAGGTGGGTCGCATGGCTGGTCAGTATGCCAAGCCCCGCTCCTCTGATTTGGAGACCATCAACGGCGTCTCGCTGCCCAGCTATCGCGGCGATATGGTCAATGGCCCCGAGTTTACCGAAGCGGCCCGCATTCCTGATCCCCAGCGCATGGTTCATGGCTATCACCTCTCCGCCGCCACCATGAATATCCTCCGCGCCTTTACCCGGGGCGGCTATGCGGCCCTTGAACGGGTCCATTCCTGGAATAACGAGTTTGTGAAGGCCTCACCCATGGGCCGTAACTACGAGCGGCTGGGGCGCAATATTGACCAGGCCCTTAATTTCATGCGGGTGATCGGCATTGATACCAATTCGCCCCAGCTCAATCAGGCCTCCTTTTACACCTCCCATGAGGCCCTGCTCATGGGGTATGAGCAGGCCCTGACCCGTCAGGATTCCATTACCGGTGACTGGTATGACTGCTCGGCCCATATGGTCTGGATCGGCGACCGCACCCGGCAGCTGGACGGCGCCCATGTCGAGTTTTTGCGCGGTGTGTTGAACCCCATCGGCATGAAGGTCGGTCCTAAGCATGATCTTGAGGTGATCAAACAGCTTATTCTGAAGCTGAATCCTGAAAACGAGCCAGGTCGGATGACCCTGATCACCCGTTTTGGCAAGGATATCGAGAAATACCTGCCTGGTCTGATCCGGATGGTGAAGAGGGAAGGCTTCAAGATTGTCTGGTGTTGTGATCCCATGCATGGCAATACCTATACGGCTGAGAGCGGCTATAAGACCCGTAATTTTAACGATATTCTCAATGAAATCCAGTGCTTCTTTGAGATTCACTGGGCCGAGGGCTCGGTGCCCGGCGGTGTCCATTTTGAGATGACCGGTAGCAACGTCACCGAGTGTACCGGTGGTGGCCGTAATATCATTGATCAGAATTTGGCTGAAAATTACCAGACCAACTGCGATCCGCGCTTAAACGCCGAACAGAGTTTGGAACTGGCCTTTCAGATTGCCGAGATGATCAGGACCTAAGTTCCCTGGAGCTCAGATAATAAAAAGGCGCAGGGTGGGTTAACCCACCCTGCGCCTTTTTTTATGCGAAAAGATTCAAGTTTTAGTATCTTGGCCTTGCCGAGCGCCGAAGCTTTTTTTCTTATAAATTATAACTCACCTTAATCTTTATGTCCCCTCGTCTGGCCCTGCTGGTCATCCTGCTTATAACCCTGGCCCTGGTCTTAAAAGAGAATATGACCCAGCGTCCGGAGCAGCTCTATGTGACCAGTACCGGTCATGTGGATATGTGCCTGTCCTGCCATAAGACGGAGAAGCTCGACGCCGCCCATGACACCAAGATCCTGGGTTGCTCGCCCTGCCATCTTGGTGATGCCCTGGCCATCGACAAAAGTGGGGCCCATAAGGGTATTGTCAAAAATCCTGGGGACTTACGGGTGGTGGAAAAGACCTGTGGTATCGAAGGCTGCCACGCCGCCGATGTCAAGAAGGTCAAGAACTCGCTGATGGCCACCAACCGCGGTATCCTGGCCACCCTGCTCTACTACTGGGGCGAGGCCCCGGACCAGAACGGCGTGTTCTCCGTTGAAGAGCTCCTGAAGAGTGGCGAGAACTCCCTGGCCATTGATTATTATCGCAAGCTCTGCGGTACCTGTCATCTCTGGAAGCAGAAGGGTGATTTACCCGGCTTTTTTGGGGAAAAGGGTGGTGGCTGTACCGCCTGTCATTTCATCAAGGACGAAAACCTTGATCCGGAGGCGGCCAAGAAGGTCCATCCCCTGATCACCAAGAAGGTGCCTGTCAGTAACTGCGTGCGCTGCCATAATCGCAGCGGCCGGATCGGCATCTCCTATACCGGGGTCTATGAGTCGGAAAACTACGGCACCCCTTATGAAGAGGGCGCCATGTCCAGTAAGGAGTTGCCGGGCAATCGCTTCTATCTCGACATCAGTGATGACGTCCATCACCGCCAGGGCATGGCCTGTATTGACTGTCACACCCGAAACGAGATCATGGGCGATGGTACCAGCTATGCCCATTATGAGGAGGCCGTGGAGATTGAATGCGCGACCTGTCATAATCAGGATCAGGTTGGCGTGACCCGTAAAAATTCCCCGCTCAATAACGTGGTCAAGAAGGATGATGCCTATGTCCTGGTGGGCAAGATCACCGAGAAGGTCCACCCCTTAAAGGCGCCCAAGAGCGGGGTCTGCGATTTTGCCGGCCATAAACGTCTGGGCTGTGACAGCTGCCATTCCACCTGGGTGCCGCAATGCTACGGCTGTCATGTCAAGTATGACCGCAGCGATACCGACCTTGATAAACTGACCCTGGAGCAGACCAAGGGCTGGTGGAGCGAGGGCCGATCCTATATCCGTTATGAGCGCCCCATCCTGGCCGTATGGGATGAACAGGTGGTGATCGTCACCCCCGGCTGTCAGGATATTATCACCCTGCTTGATGACGAGGGTGGCGAGGAGAGCCAGTTCAACTCCTTTACCATGGCTGCCATCAGCCCCCACACCACCCAGGCCAAGGGCCGGGGCTGCGCCGAGTGTCACACCAACACCAAGGTTATGGGTCTGGGTGAGGGCAGGGTTTGGAAGGAGAATGGCAGCTGGCATTTTGCAGGTCTTGATCAGGGCGTCGAAACTGCCCTGGGCACCACCCCGCCCCTGGACGCCTTTGTCACCATTGAGGGCAAACAGCTCCAGCGCGGCTCCCGTGCTACCCTGCGCCCCTTTAACAAAGAGGAGCTTGCCAGAATCTTACGCATCGGCCAATGTATAGAGTGCCATAAGGAATATACAGACCCGGTCTGGCAGAAGTATTCCCCTGAAACAAAATGTCCGGTTTTTACAGATGAAGGATAATGCCATGATTACTCCCCTCAAGTCGAAATCCCTCGAAGGCCAGCAGCTTTTGCACAATCTCAACGAGCGCTTTCAGCTGGCGGATCCGAAATGTCAGGAAGGCGTTAGCGCTATCATTGCCCAGGTGCGCAGCCGGGGTGATGAGGCGGTGCTGGAATATACCCGCAAGTTCGATGCGCCGCAGATGGGCATTGCCCATCTGCGGGCCAGCGCAGCAGAGATGACTGCGGCTTACCAGCAGGTGGATGAGAAGATCCTGGCCTCCATTCGCTTGGCCAAGGAGCGCATCTGGACGTTCCACGAGCGTGAGATGGAAGAATCCTGGATGATGACCAGGGAAGACGGCACCATCACCGGCCGCATGGTGCGCGCGGTGGCCTCGGCTGGACTCTATGTCCCCGGTGGCCAGGGTGGCAAGACGCCCCTGGTCTCTTCGGTCTTGATGAACGGTATTCCGGCTGCCATTGCCGGCGTGAAAAAGAGGGTGATGATGACACCGCCCTCGGCCGATGGCTCGGTGCATCCGGCCCTGCTGGTGGCGGCCCAGGAGATCGGCATCACCGAGGTCTACAAAACCGGTTCGGCCTGGGCCATTGCCGCCCTGGCCTTTGGCACCGAGACCATCCCCCGGGTGGATGTTATTGTCGGCCCAGGCAACCAGTTTGTGGCTGAGGCCAAGCGCCAGGTCATGGGCCGGGTCCGTATTGATATGATCGCCGGCCCCAGCGAGGTGCTGATCATTGCCGACGATAAGGCCAAGCCCGCCAGCTGTGCCGCTGACATGCTGGCCCAGGCCGAGCATGACCCCCAGGCCCTGGCCATCCTCCTTACCACCAGTGCCCAGGTTGCTCAAGCTACCGTGGCCGAGCTTGAGCGCCAGCTCCCCCTGTTGTCCCGGCAAGAGATTGCCCGCACTTCGCTCGCCGAGCGCGGCGTCATTATCATCTGTGACGATCTTGATGAGGCCCTGGCCCTGGCCAATGATATTGCCATTGAGCATCTGGAGCTCATGGTGGCCGAACCCTTTTTGTGCTTAGGTAAGGTGGAGCATGCCGGCGCTATTTTCCTGGGCGATTATTCACCGGAGGCCTGCGGTGATTACGTGGCCGGTCCCAACCATGTCCTGCCCACCATGGGCACGGCCCGCATCTCCTCGGCCCTGGGGGTGGAGACCTTTCTGAAAAAATCCTCCATCATTGCCTACTCCAAGGAGGCCTTCCTGGCCGATGCCCACCACATCCAGGCCCTGGCCAATCTGGAAGGCCTAACGGCCCATGCCCGCTCCGTGGCGGTCCGCCTGGCCGGGAAATAATTGGCAAAATGACCTGTATCGAGTTTATGGAACAGGGCTGCAGGGATCTTGGTATTGATCTGACCCCGGCGCAGCTCGCTGATCTTTGCCGCTACTACCAGGAGCTCTCGAAATGGGGCAAGAAGATGAACCTGGTGGCCAAGGCCTCCATGGCAGAGACCCTGACCACGCACTTCCTCGACTCCCTCACCCTGCTGCCCCATCTACCGAAAGGTGTTTTTTCATTTATGGATGTCGGGTCCGGCGCCGGTTTCCCTGGTCTTGTTCTGAAGGTCGTCTGTCCGGAGATGCAGCTCACCTTGGTGGAGCCTCGGGCAAAACGGGTGAGTTTTCTGCGACATATCATTCGCAGCCT
>JBFFNX010000124.1:0-9350 GCA_041562995.1 Desulfurivibrionaceae bacterium | reverse complement strand
TTCATCACCATGGCCAGGGCCAGGACAGCACGCCATTTGACAACCTCATCCACCTGATAAATACAGGAAAGAAGAGGCGAAATAGTAAACTTGGCCGGCCAGGAGCGGATCTCTGTCAAGGCCTTATTCAAATCATCTTGGCGTAAAATTGCCGGCAGAATTTTTTTTATCTGGCGCTCTTTCATCATGTCCCCCTTTCCTACGAAGCAGTCTTATTGAGAATAATTACTAAAAAGAAAGAAGGCAATAAAAAAGACGGCTTACAAAACCGTCTTTTTTACAGATACTTGAACAGAGCGCCCCGGGGACGAGTCTGGCTTAAAACACCGTTAATCCATTGACTCGATGGCAGTGCTGCTAGCCTCGGCATCCATGGCCTCATTGACCGCCTTGCCCACCTTGACACCCAGCTCAAAACATTCTTGCAGCGCCTCATGATCCGGAACATTCTTGATCTTCACCCCCGGCTCAACAATTGCACATTGCATCTCCTCCAGAAAGCCGGTGAGAATCTTTACCGACTCGCCGGACCAGCCAAAGGAACCAAAGGCAGCACCAATCTTCTTCCGGGGCCGCAACCCCTTCATATAGGTCAGCACATCTGCCATGGTCGGCATAATGCCGTTATTCAAGGTAGGTGAGCCGAGAACAACCGCCTTGGCACTCATCGCCTCAACAATGATATCGCTGCGATGATTAACCTTGGCATTGAGCACCTTGGCATGGACACCAACACTGCGCAGCCCGGAACTGATATTCTTGGCCATCTTCTCGGTTGAATGCCACATGGAGTCATAGATGATGACCGCCTTGCGCTCTGCCATATGCTGACTCCAGCGGCCATAAGCCGCAAGGACCAAAGAAGGATCGCGCCAGATAACACCATGATCAGGGGCGATCATGTCGATATCAAGACCAAGTTCGCCAACCTTGGCAAGGAGCTTCTGGACATTAGGCGAAAAGAGCATGAGAATATTGGCATAATACTTCTCCGCCTCGAGCAGGGCAGCCCCTTCAGGGAGCTCATCGGCATAACGCTCAGTGGTGGCAAGATGCTGACCAAAGGCGTCGGAGGAAATAAGAAGCTTGTCCTCCGGAATATAGGAGAACATGGAATCGGGCCAATGGAGCATCTTGGTTTCCAGGAACTGCACGGTTTTAGAACCCAGAGAGATGGAATCCCCCGTCTTGACGACCTCTAACGGCCAGTCAACGGGGTGGAAATGGCTCTCGATGGCCTTCAGGCCCATGGGCGAACAAAAGACCTTTTCAGGCTTACAGAGCTTAATCATTTCCGGAAGACTTCCTGAATGGTCGAGCTCAACATGGTTTACGACAATATAATCAACATCCTCAGGATCAATGAGCTGACCAAGATGATAGAGCATCTCATTTTTAAAGGAGGCCTTCACCGTGTCAAAGAGGCAGACCTTCTCGTCTTTGATGAGGTACGAATTATAGGTCGTGCCCTTATAGGTGGAATAGCCATGAAAATCTCGGATATTCCAGTCAACCGCACCCACCCAATAGACATTTTTTTTAATCTCTTCAGCGCTCATCTCCTACCTCCAGCTCATGTATCTATCTAAAAAATCGGGGCCGGAACCACGGTTCTCGGCCAAAAAGGACAAAAGATTAATAATTACCTTACCAAGAAACCACTTTTACACGGGAAGACAAAGAAAAAAATAGACAGGGAGAGAGAAACAAAAAAAGCCGGTAATGATTATAAAATCATTACCGGCTTTTCAGCATGAAGGTGCGAAAAAATCTAGGCGACAGTGGGGGGCAGACGTTTGGCAAGTTCTTGGTCCAGCACAAAAAGTCCGCTGGTATCTGAACCGATCAATTTAAGTTTATCGACCACGGCGCCGACATTGGCCTCTTCTTCCACCTGCTCGGCAATAAACCATTGCAGAAAGCCGCCGCTGGCGTGATCACGCTCATCCAAGGCAATATTCATCAGGTTATTAATGAGGCCGGTAACCTTTTGCTCATGGGCCAGAACGTCATCAAAGACTTCCCTGGGAGAATTCCACTGGGCAGGGGGCTTGGCAATGGCGGCAAGGACCACCTGCCCACCACGCTCATTGACATAATCATAAAGCTTCATGGCATGGAGCATCTCCTCCTGGGCCTGCATACGCATCCAGTGGGAGAAGCCGGCCAGACTCTTCGACTCAAAATAGGCATTCATGGCCAGATAAAAATAGGCTGAATACATCTCGGCATTAATCTGTTCATTGATGGCGTTAACCATCTTATCACTTAACATCGTTCTTAAGCCCTCCAAACGCCGTGAAGATTACAATGCTCACGGGCCGTAACCTTGTCGGCCTTGACATCGAAGGTGGCCTGGGGGGCATCACCGGGGGCAAGAAATTTACGATGAACAACACCATCAGCAACAAGCTCGATCCACATAATGAGATGTTCGTCGGTCATGGGATGGGCAACCGAACCAACCTTGACCAGATAGCCGCTATCCGTCTTCTCAATCACCGGCACATGCTTTTCCTGGGCGGCATCGACGGTATTTTCTGCCAAATACACCATGGGGGCATTACAACAAAAAAGGGCGCCGCCACCGGAATGGAGAAGCTCCACAACATTACCGCATTTGTCACATTTAAAGATATCAAGCTGAGCTGCCATCTCATCCTCCTATGGGGATAGAAAAAATTAAAAAAACGTCGAGCCGAGCAGATTCCGGGGGAGTATTAAGAAACCCGGCGGCTTTTGGCCTCAAGACATTCCGGACAGACACCTATAAACTCCAGGCTATGCCGTTTGATCTGAAAATCTGTGAGAGACTGGGCCTTCTGCTCAAGGGCATGGTCCGTTGACATGTGCAGGTCACCGACACATCCACACTCAGTACAACGAACATGATAATGATTTGCGACGTTCCCATCAAACCTTTTCTGGGTACCACCCACATCAAGCTTAAGAACCATACCCAGCTCCGAGAGGATTTCCAGGTTACGGTACACGGTACCTAAACTGATCTTAGGCAGGCGCTTGCGGATCATATGGTACATTTCATCGGCAGTGGGATGACTGGTTACCTTGCAAAGTTCTTCCAGGATTACCTGGCGCTGTTTCGTCATTCGAATGGGGGGATTTGCATTCATACTGCACCTCATGCTGTAAGAGATAATAATTACTAATTATAATTTTTTAATCGATTTTGAGCAACAATTTATTAATTTGTAATGCCCTCTGTTTTCCCCACACGCCCCATGCGGCTGAGACCTACTATTAATTCAAGGAAAACAGTAGTTTACACGGCAAGCCCCCCCCAGACAATTGGGGTTATTGGCACTGCAAGGGGCAAAAAGCTGATTTCCCGCCCTCAAACAGCAGCTGCATTGTTAATGGCATGGAATGAAAAAGGTGGATGTGGCGCCAAGAAGCCATCTCAGGTTTCGGCATCCACCAACAGACCGGCGCCTTCCTGGAGATTTTTGAGCAGCAGGGGTAATTCTGAGATATTCACGGTTTTGGCCTTGATAATCCGGCAGGCCTCAAGATCCGTACAATCATAGATATCCAGGGCATAGCCGTCCTCTTTACGAAGCAGGGCAATATGCATTTCAACACCATGGGACTCGAGGCTGGCATTGACCTGGTCAACAAGCTGCTGCAGGGCCATGCCGACATGATCCTCTTCTTCGACATCCGCCCTCTCCTCCTCAGCACTGTTATACCAGCGGCGCTGAATATGCTTAATGGGCATGACGGCGGAAATGCCATACACCTGCCTGACCCGGCGCGGATCTGAAAACTTCTCCCAATTAAGGGGGCGAGGAAACTTAAACTCATCGCTGATTACCATATCGCCCTCTTCTCCAGAAAATTTCTAGGCGCGGCCGACGCCCGGCTGCCAAAACCTCTCACCATTCAGATCGGCGCAAAGAGAGATTCTTATGAATTTTAGCAAAAAAAAAAGGTTTAGCACATAAGTGCTAAACCTTTTTAATTTCTTGGCGTCCCCAAGGGGATTCGAACCCCTGTCGCCAGCGTGAAAGGCTGGTGTCCTGGACCAGACTAGACGATGGGGACTAAATGGTGGGCCCTGCGCGGCTCGAACGCGCGACTCTCTGATTAAAAGTCAGATACTCTACCAGCTGAGTTAAGGGCCCATCATGGTGAAGGGTCGTTTTTACAATAGTCGGCTCAGACTGTCAATACCTTCACTACCATTTTTTCATCTTTTCCCCTGCGGGTCAAAATCACTGACCAGAACCTCGTCCCGGACCAAAACAGTTTTACCAACAATACAAGCGACATAGTCGCCACGAGCCCATCAAGCACAGCCAAGCTCCGGAAAATCCTTGTCCCCCTCACGGTGGTCTGCTATATCTGTCTGATTACCTTTTACCTCTTAAAGACAGTGCTCATTTCTTAAGAAAAAGAGCCCGACAAAAGTCTTTTTTCCCCACAGAGAGCACAGAGGTAACGGCTTTTCACAAAAAAAATTTTCTCTGTGCCCCTCTGTGGTCAATTTATCTTTTAGGGATAACCTATGGGACTTCTCTCCTCCTCCGCCACCTTCGTCCGCTATAGCGTGGTGGGTGACATACCGGAAAATTTTATGGACATAGCGTCGGAGCAGATCAGCCGCTATGCCTTTAAGGATATTGACGACACCTACGACGAGTTCTCGGTGGGCTGGGTGTCGATCCTTAACATGTTTGATGACGTGTTCGCTTACGCCTCCTTTGTGGCCGGCGACCATATCTGCCTGACCATGCGGGTGGATGAGCGCAAGGTCTCGCCCAAGGTATTGAAAAAGTTCTGCCTGAAGGAGGAAGAACGGATCAAGAAGGAGCGCCAGATCCCCAAGGTGAGCCGGGGCCAGAGAATTGAGATCAAGGAAAACATGGAGATGCTGCTCATGAAACGGGCCGTGCCGGTGCCCGCCACCTATGACCTGGTCTGGAACCTGGCCGAAAATACGTTACTCTTCTTCTCCACCAACCAGAAGGCCCAGACCCAACTTGAGGATTTCTTCAAGGACACCTTCGGCCTCCTTATCAGCCTGCAGATTCCCTATACCACGGCGGAACGCCTCCTCGACGCCAGCGGGCGCCAGGCCCTCGCCAACATCAGCCCGGCGGTGCTTGTCTAATGGATCTTGTCGATTTAATCACAGAAAAGCGTTTTATAGGTCAGGAATTTCTCACCTGGCTCTGGTTCAAGAGTGACGAGCGGGGTGGCACTGTGCTGCTGCCTGAGATGGGGGAGGACATCACCCTGGTCTTTGAAAAACACATGCTGTTAGAGTTTGGCGAGGGCGATTCCCATGAAAAAATCGTCTGTACGGGCCTGCAGGCCGAGCTCAAGGAGGCCCGCACCGGCCTGCGCATGGGCAAGAAACTGGAACAGGCCCGCATCCACATGATCCGTGGCGAATACGAGTGGCACATGACCATCAAGGCCAGCCTCATGGAGTTTCGTTCCGTCAAGGTGCCCAAGACCATGGACGGTGCCGACGAGGGCGATGACCCCAGTGCCGTGGAGGGTCGCCTCCTTGACCGCATCGGCCTCCTGGAGATGGTCTACAAAACCTTTGACGAGCTCCTGGGCCAGTTTATCAAAATCAGAATCAGCGACCAGTGGCCTGCCGAGGCAACCAAAATAGGCCACTGGATCCACCAAAGCGATAGATAAATAATCAGCAGCACCCATCTGTCCGCGTCCAGGACGGCCTGCATACCGATGTATAGCAGGCCGTCCTGAACGCGGACATCTGTAGCACTTCTGATTATTTATACTGTGGAGCACAGGCTCATTTGCTAACCACACAAAAATAATTACAGCGATAGATAAGGTAGATAGATGGAATTTGAGATAGTGATCGGGCTGGAAGTCCACGCCCAGATGAAGACAAAATCCAAGATTTTTTGTTCGTGCACCACTGAGTTTGGTAAGCCCCCTAACACCAACACCTGCCCGATCTGCTTAGGGCTGCCCGGCGTCCTGCCCGTGTTAAACAAGGAGGTGGTGGAGTCGGCCATCAAGCTTGGCCTGGCCACCAACTGTGAGATTACCCGCAGAAACGTCTTTGCCCGTAAAAACTATTTCTATCCAGACCTGCCCAAGGGCTACCAGATCTCCCAGTTTGACCTGCCCATCTGCGAGCATGGTCATATCGATATCGAGCTGGAGGGCTCAAGCCGCCGCATCGGTCTCACCCGTATCCACATGGAGGAGGACGCCGGCAAGCTGATCCATGACGACCGGGAACCCAAAAGCTATGTGGATCTCAACCGGGCCTGCACCCCCCTTTTAGAGATCGTGTCCGAGCCGGACATCC
This sequence comes from Desulfurivibrionaceae bacterium, assembly GCA_041562995.1. GTDB lineage: Bacteria > Desulfobacterota > Desulfobulbia > Desulfobulbales > SURF-16 > BM506. The sequence goes on along the minus strand of JBFFNX010000124.1, from coordinate 3,028 downwards.
GCTCTCCCCAAGAGGCGGCCGCCTATCTCAAAAAAATCCACGCCATTGTCACCTATCTTGATATCTGTGACGGCAATATGCAGGAGGGTAGCTTCCGCTGCGACGCCAATATCTCGCTGCGCCCCATGGGCCAGGAACAGCTAGGCACCCGGACGGAGCTCAAGAACATGAACTCCTTTCGCAACGTCCAGAAGGCCCTGGAGTATGAGGTGCGGCGCCAGCGCGACATCCTGCTCGACGGCGGTGCCATCATCCAGCAGACCCTGCTCTGGGATCCTGACAAGCAGGCAACAAACTCCATGCGCGGCAAGGAGGAGGCCCATGATTACCGCTACTTCCCTGATCCCGATCTGGTGCCGGTGGTTATTGACGAGGAGTGGATTCAGCGGGTTAAGGAAAACCTGCCGGAGCTGCCTGACCAGCGCCTGGGCCGCTTCATAGATAAGCTTGGCCTGGGTGGCGAAGAGGCCGCCATTCTCACCGGCGAGCGCGCCCTGGCCGATTATTTTGAGGCGGCCCTGGCCGAGTATACCAATGCCAAGAAGCTGGCCAACTGGATCATGACCGAGGTCATGCGGGTGATGAAGGGTGAGGAGGGTATGGACATTGGCCATTTCTCAGTCACCCCTGGCAATCTAGCAAAACTGATGGCCATGATCGACAAGGGCACCATCAGCGGCAAGATCGCCAAAACCGTCTTTGAGGAGATGACCATCAGCGGCAAGGATGCCGACACCATCGTTAAGGAGAAGAACCTGCTCCAGGTCAGCGACGAGGGCGAAATATTGAAGATGGTCCAGGATATCCTGGCAGCCAATCCTGAGCAGGTTCAGCAGTTCAAAGAGGGCAAGACCAAGGTCATGGGCTTTTTTGTCGGCCAGCTCATGAAGGTCAGCAAGGGCAAGGCCAACCCCCAGATGGCCAATGAGCTCTTTGGTCAGGAACTTGGCAAATAGTATACATATAGAATTTTAATTTCACCACAGAGACATTCTTTTCAATACCCCCTTGAAGGGGTACAGAGAGCACAGAGGTAAAGGCCTAAAACAAAAAAAACACTCTCTGTGGCTCTGTGGTTATAAAAAGATTTTCCAGGCTGACCCCTTCCACACACCATGACTGACCAAAACAACCACGGCCATCGCCAGCGTCTGCGTGAAAAATATCATAGTAAGGGCATTACCGCCTTGACCGATGATGAGGTTCTGGAGTTGCTGCTCACCCTGGGGACACCACGAATGGGCTGCAAGGAAACGGCCCGGGCCCTGCTCAAGGAATGTGGTTCCCTGGCCGAGGTCATGGAGGCCTCCCCTGACACATTACAGCAGGTAAAGGGGGTGGGGCCGCAAAACAGCTTTGCCCTGGGCTTCATCCATGATGTTTCCCGCCGCTTCTTGGGCCAGCGTCTTATAAGCCGTAACTACCTGCGCTCATCAAAAGAGGTGGCTGATTACCTCAACCATGCCATGCGCCACCTGAGCAAAGAGGTATTCAAGGTCATCTACCTGGACTCGGCCTTTGCCATCATTGACACCGAAATCCTCTTTGAGGGCACCCTGGCCAGCAACACCATCTATCCCCGCGAGTTGATCAAGGCGACCCTGGCTCACGATGCCGCAGCCCTGGTCATTGCCCATAATCACCCCTCGGGAAACTGCCAGCCCTCCGAGGCAGACCGGGCCCTGACCCGCACCCTTTACCAGGCCTGCGACCTGCTCGACATCCGCCTCCTTGACCACCTGATCATCGGCAGCGCCAGCCACCCCTACAGCTTTGCCGACCATGGCCTGATGGCCGAGATTGAGCAAGCATGGCAGGCTGGGCGATGATGGCGGCCGGCCTCTACCTTCACATTCCCTTCTGCCGCTCCAAATGCGGTTATTGCGCCTTTAACTCAATCGCGGCCAGCCGCAGCGCTGCCGATGCCTATCTTGACCTACTGGCCCAGGAAATCGAATCCTATGCCAAGCTGCCTTGGAGCAGGATGCAGACCTTTGCCACCATCTTTATCGGCGGTGGCACCCCCAGCCTGGCCTCGCCGGCAAAGCTTGCCAAAATCCTTGCCCTCTGCCGCAGCCGCTTCACCCTTGCCGACCAAGCTGAAATATCCATGGAGTCCAACCCCGACAGTATTGACCAGGATTCCCTCACCACCCTCTACCAGGCCGGGGTGAACCGCCTCAGTATCGGTGTCCAGTCCTTTAACGACGCCATCCTCAAGACCCTCAACCGGGCCCACACCGGCCACCAGGCCATGGAGGCTGTAGAAACGGCGAGGAAGAGCGGATTTAGCAATATTAACCTCGATCTGATCTATGGCCTGCCCAACCAAACCCTGGCCAGCTGGCAGGAGGATCTGCGCCGGGCCCTGAGCCTGGCCCCTAAACACCTCGCCCTTTACGAGTTGACCGTGGAGCCGGGTACGCCCTTTGCTCGAGAGCAGGATAAAAATAATCTGCCGTTGCCGGACGAAGATCTGCTGGCTGACATGGAAGAGGCGATAGCCACCCTGCTTACGCCCACCCTGCAGCGTTACGAGATTTCCAACTATGCCCGGCCCGGCTACCAATGCCGCCACAACATCAATTACTGGCAAAATGGCTCCTATCTTGGCCTGGGCGCCGGGGCAGTCAGCTGCCTGGATGGGCTCCGGTTGACCCATGAACCAAACCCAAGCCACTTTATGGAGCTGGTCAAACATAACAAAACCACAATCAGCCATGCCGAATGTCTCAGCACCAAAGGACGCTTTCGAGAATCAATGATCATGGGCCTCCGCCTCATGGCCGGGATTGACCTCCCTGCCCTGGAAAGCCGTTTTCACCTCCGAGCGCAGGAGGTGTATGGCCATCTCTTGGGGGATTTTGCAGAACAGGGCATGCTCATTCGGGAAGGGGAGATGCTCCGCCTTTCCCCCGACTACATCGCCGTTGCCAACCAAATCCTGGCACACCTAGTCTAACCTGCCAAAATAACGTGGCTTTATTCTTTTTTTTCTTTTAATATATGGTGACAATGAGATCAACCG
>JBFFNX010000123.1:0-9400 GCA_041562995.1 Desulfurivibrionaceae bacterium | reverse complement strand
GCCAACCATCGTGGTGAGACCTTTGCCGTGGCCCATAACGGCAACCTGGTAAACATCCGTCAGCTCCGGGATGAACTGGAGGGAAAAGGTTCCATTTTCCAATCCACCATGGACAGTGAGGCCGTGGTTCATCTGATGGCTCGGGAATCCTGCAATAAAGGCCTGAAAGATGCGGTGTGCGAGGTGGCCTCCCAGATCAAAGGGGCCTACTCCCTCCTGATCATGACCCGTAGCCATATGGTGGCCATGCGTGACCCCCAGGGTTTCCGCCCCCTCTGCCTGGGCAAGCTCCCTAATGGCGGCCATGTCCTGGCCTCGGAGACCTGCGCCCTTGACCTTATTGAGGCCGATTATGTCCGCGATATTGAACCGGGGGAGGCCATCATCATTAGCGAGGAAGGGATTGATTCCTTTTTCCCCCAGGGCAAACAAAAAACAAGCTTCTGCATCTTTGAGCAGGTCTATTTTGCTCGGCCCGACAGCGACATATTCGGCCTTAATGTCTATAATTACCGGAAACGCCTCGGTGAAATCCTGGCCCGGGAATGTAAAATAGATGCTGATTTTGTCATGCCGTTTCCCGACTCAGGCAACTACGCGGCCATCGGCTACTCCCAGGCCGCTGGAATCCCCCTGGAGTTTGGCGTTATCCGCAACCATTACGTGGGCCGGACCTTTATCCAGCCCTCCCAATCCATGCGCGATTTTTCCGTGCGGGTGAAGCTCAATCCAGTGCGCTCCTTTCTCAAGGGCAAACGGGTCATCATCATTGAAGATTCCATTATCCGTGGCACCACGGGGCGGAGCCGGGTCAAATCGTTACGTAAGGCCGGCGCTAAAGAAGTCCACATGCTGATCAGCTGTCCGCCCACCCGCCATCCCTGCTATTACGGCATTGATTTCCCTGATAGCGACCAGCTCATTGCCGCCCAGAAGTCCATTGAGGAGATCCGCCAGCACCTGGACCTTGACACCCTCTACTACCTGAGCCTGGAAGGTCTGGTCGAGGCCTCAGCCATGCCCAAAGACACCTTTTGCCTGGCCTGTTTCAATGCCGAATACCCAGTGGCGCCGGATTTGAAATTTCACAAGAACACCCTGGCCTGCGGCTGTGGCTCGTAAAATATAAAGAATTCACAATGCAGCCTCTTGTTTTAATCCTTTTTATTTCTGAATGCTGATTTCTCAACCTCTGATATAATATGTCCTCACTTGCCCGCGCCAAAGAAGTTCTCCAGATCGAAGCAGAAGGTATCACCGCTGTTATTGGTCAGCTTGATGCCAATTTCGACAAGGCCATCGAGCTTATTATGGCCTGCCCCACCCGGCTCATCATCACCGGTATCGGCAAATCAGGCATCATTGGCCAAAAGATTGCCGCCACCCTCAATTCCACCGGCACGCCGTCCCTCTTTCTCCACCCGGTGGAGGCCAGACATGGTGATCTCGGCATTGTTGCCCCAAGCGATGTGGTACTGGCCATCTCCTACAGTGGCGAGACCTCGGAGCTCAACCTCCTAATGCCCACCCTGAAAATAAGAGGGGTAAAGACCATCGCCCTTACCGGCAATGGCTCCTCCACCTTGGCCGGTTTTGCCGATGCCACCCTGCAGGTTGCTGTGCCCAGGGAGGCCTGCCCCCTTGGCCTGGCCCCCACTGCCAGCACTACGGCCGCCTTGGCCATGGGCGACGCCCTGGCCGTGGTCCTTATCGACCGCAAGAATTTTGCCGCCAGTGATTTTCGCTCTAACCATCCCGGCGGTAGCCTGGGCGAGCGCCTCAAGGTTAAAGTTTCTGAGGTGATGATGACCGGCGCTGACTTGCCCATTGTTGACCCGCAAACAAGTTTTGCTGACGCCGTGGCCATCCTCAACAAAAAGAATATCGGCGCCGTCCTGGTTCTTGAAAACAAAACCCTCTGCGGCATAATTACCGATGGCGATATCCGTCGCCAAATCAGCAAAAACCACACCGATCTCGCTGCAATCATCGCCAGTCAGGTCATGACCCCCTCTCCTAAAACCATTGATGAAGGGCTCCTGACCGCTGATGCCTTGAGTATTATGCAACGCCATGAAGTCACGGCGTTGCCGGTAACCAATGAGGCAGGGGAGCTTTGCGGCCTGCTCCACCTCCACGACCTGCTCGGCAAAGGCGAATTCCGACTCCTGGCGTAACCCGTACAACTACCTAAATTAAGGGAGAAACAGACACGTATCTCCCGGAGATTCCCTTGACAAAGGGAACTCGTTTCTGGTAGCTTCGGTGACTGTCTTTTTGATAAATATGTATTTTGCCAGCCCTATGCTTTTCCCGGCTGGATTTTTTTGCCAGCAGTGCCCCCCTGAAGCCGTGAAACATCTTTACCATTCTGGCATTAAGCTTTCCGAGCAGCAATAATCATCAATTTTTATTTGATTAGTTTTTTTAACGAGGAAATTATGACAATTACCAATAAAGAGATTAATGCCGCCTTTGGGGCTGAAGTGACGGGTATTCCCGGTGGCGAATATCTCAACTCTTGCTTTTCCTGCGGTGCCTGCAGCGGTGCCTGCCCTGTAAGCCAGGCCATTCCTGAGTTTGACCCCCGCAAGATTATCCACATGGTTCGCATGGGCCTGAAAGAGCAGGTCCTCCAAGCTGACCTGCTCTGGTATTGTTCACAATGCCAGGGCTGCGTCTTCGTTTGCCCCCAGAATGTTCGCTTTGCCGCAATCATGTCAGCCATCCAGAAGTTGGCCATGAAAGAGGGTATTATCAGCGAGCAGGACCTGCGTGAAAAGGGTAAGATCGCCTGGGTAGAGCGTGACCAGTGCGTCTCCTGCCTGACCTGCGTCCGTGTCTGCCCCTTTGAGGTTCCGGTCATTGATGATAAAGGTGTTGCCTTTATCGACTCGGAGAAATGCCGGGGTTGCGGAATCTGTGTTTCCGAATGTCCGGCCCAGGCTATCCAGCAGAATCAGGGTGAGGACGAACGCCTCATTGCTGCTGCCGGCTGATTGCAAAAAACGTCCGCCATGCGGGTTTACCTTTACGGAGATTTAGATGAGCTTTACTCCAAATATCCAAGCATTTTGTTGCCATTACACCTCTCAGCAGAGCCTTGCTGAAGGGGCGGAGGCCCTGCAGGCCGACGGCATGCCTAAAAATATCACCATCAACCGGCTGGTGTGCGGTGGCAAGCTTCAGGAGACCACCCTGCTTAAGGCCTTTGAAGAGGGTGCTGACGCCGTGTTCTTTGTGGGCTGCCCCATTGACCAATGCCACAACAAGAAAGGCAGCGAGCGGGCTGCTAAACGTGTTCTAGCGGTCAAAAACTCATTACAGGAACTGGGCCTGGGCGCAGAACGGGCCGAAATGTTCCACAGCGAGCGTGGCTTCCATCACGAATTTATTGAGGCTGCTCAGTTAATGAATAAACGTATTACTGACTTAGGCCCTGCTTTTAAGGGAGGTTCAAAATGATTGTTGCCGAACGTAAGCCCATGGGTGAAATCCTGACCATGGTCAAGGACGCCAAAAAAATTCTCGTTCTTGCCTGCCGGGGCTGTGTCTCTGTTTGTTCTGCCGGCGGCGAGCGTGAGGCCGAGATCCTTGCCTCCCTTATCCGTATTGGCCTCAAGAAAGAGGGCAAAAAGGCCAAGGTCAGCACTGACTCCCTGGTCCGTCAATGTGACAAAGAGTATATTGATGCCCTTGATCAGTTAAAGGGCAAGTATGATGCCATTGTGTCAACGGCCTGCGGCGTGGGTGTTAACTTCATCGCCAATCTGCGCCCCAAGGACATCGTCTATCCAGCCTTGAACACCTCGTTTATGGGCGGCTCTGCCGAACAGGGGATCTGGGCGGAACAATGCGCCGGCTGTGGCGATTGCGTTCTCCATCTCACCGGCGGCCTCTGCCCGGTGGTACGCTGCGCCAAGAGCCTGATGAACGGCCCCTGCGGTGGTTCCGTTGACGGCAGCTGTGAAATCCATGCAAATGTCGAGTGCATATGGCAGTCCATCCATGACCGGATGACCCGTATCGGTCAGGCCGAGGGTATGGATCGGATAGCCCCCATTCGCGACTGGTCCACCGGTACCCACGGCGGCCCGCGCAAGATCGTGCGCGACGATCTCACTGTCTAAATTAGACCGCGTATAAGCAATAAAAAAAGGCTGCCAAAAATGGCAGCCTTTTTTTATTGCTTATACGCGGTTCCACGCCCCATGAGGGAGGCTCTAAACCCCTAAAAGTCCTCAAACTCATCGTCATCAAAGGGGATAACATCTTCAGCCTTGCGGGATCCAGTTGTGGAATCTGGCCTTTTCAAAGGAGCGGCAGGCAGACTTTTGATGCTCGACCTTACTGGCTGGCGTGCCGCAACAGGCCTGCGGCCTGAGGCCAGGCTCCCTGCCCCCGCTCCGACAACTCTGCCTTCAACAAAGGCCAGAAGATCGTCCACAAAGCTCCTCATCATATCGGCCTGACCAGTGAGCTCCTCCGAGGCAGCAGCAGCCTCTTCGGCGGCGCTGGCGTTAGACTGGGTCACCGTCTCGATTTCCTGCAGGGATTGATTCATCTGACCCAAGGCCGTGGCCTGCTCATCCGCAGAACTGGCAATTTCAGAAATCAATACGGCAATTCGATCTGAGGCCTCTGATACCGAGGTAAAGGAGAGGCTTGTTTCATCAACAAGGCTGGTACCCACCTGAACCTTCTGCACTGTGCCGTCGATGAGACCGGAGGTGTTTCTGGCAGCCTCAGCGGCCCGCATGGCCAGGTTGCGCACCTCATCCGCCACCACGGCAAAACCGGCGCCGGCCTCACCGGCCCGGGCCGCCTCTACAGCGGCATTTAAGGCCAGGAGGTTGGTCTGAAAGGCGATCTCGTCAATGGTCTTGACAATCTTCTGGGTTTCGGAGCTGGCCTTTGAGATATCAGCCATGGAATCGGTCATTTTCACCATGGAGGCGTCGGCAGCAGCGATAACCTTTTTCGCCTCCCGCATCAGGTTATCGGCCTCCCTGGCGTTATCAGCATCTCTTCTGCTCATGGCGGCGACCTCTTCCATGGAGGCCGAAGACTCTTCCACTGAGGCTGCCTGTTGAGAAGCGCCGTCGGCCAAGGTCTGGGCCGAGGAGGCAATCTCACCGGCAGCCTCCGCCACCTGACTGGAGCCATTTTGCAGGCTGCCACTGATCTCAGTCACTGTTTTAATGATCGACCGGCTGATCATAAACAAAATGGGGACAATGAGGACAAGGGCCAGGACAAAGACAAGGGTACCCCAGAGTGCACTTCTGGCCAGCACCCCCTCTTTGTCTGCGCTGGCCTCGTGCACCGCTTCTTGCACAGATGCCTTCAAACGGTTCAAACCTTTTTCGACTTCGCTCCCATAGCTGTCTATCACGTTATCAAAATTGGCAAACTCAGAATCCGGGGCCCGGGACTCAATAAGGCGGACGAGCAGAACCTGAATGCCTTCGGCAAAATGGCCAAAATCCTCTTCAATCTTTTTGGCCAGGTTCCGTTCTGCATCTGTCTCAGCCAGCTCTTCCAAAGCGACTAAGTTTTTGTTAATGAAGTCCACGTTTTCATTAATAAGAGCCATGAGGTCCGGGGCAATGCGGGCGTCATCCTTGTCAACAATGGCATCCATGCCAGCCCACATGAGGCGAAGCTGGGCCAGCAAGACATTATTTATAACCTCGATTTCAAGATTTTTCGTCACCTCTATTGCGGAAGAAGTTTGAATACTCCTGTTACTGATAAACGAAATCCCCCCCATAAGGCCTATGCCCACCATAACCGCCCCGCCAAGAAGAACCATTTTTTTAGCTATCGACAAATTCATCCTGAAACATCCCTCCCCAGTTTACCTTTCTTAATCTTTTATTGGCCCTTGAAGGCAAACCCTCAGCACGGCATAACAAAATTATTACTGTTCCCGTTCATACTGTTTAAGTATAGGATCGTCAAAGTGCAAAATCAATAATTAATAATCGTTACCATAAGTTACGCCTTTAGCTGTCAGGTATTCATTGTGACGACCTGAGAGAGGAAAGACATAGCCCAGAGCCGTTGTAAGATTAAAAAAAGATTCGACAAACAACATCCATGCCTTGTCGATAGCAACTCCATTTTCTTGCGATGAAAACAGCCATGTCCCTTGCCTTAGCCTCCAGCCCCAGCCACCTGCTCTTTGATCTCGACGGCACCCTCAGTGATCCGCGCCCGGGCATCTTCTCCTGCTTTAATCGGGCCTTAATCGCCTTGGGAAGGTCTGCTGTGGACCACCACGAGCTCACCGCCTGTATCGGCCCGCCCCTGGAAGCATGTTTCAGTCACCTTCTGGGCTCCGAGGATGCTCAGCAGATTTCCTTGGCCGTCCAAACCTTTCGCGACTGTTACAGTAATGGCAACCTCTTTAAAAACATCCTCCACCCAGGGGTCATCCCCCTCCTGCAATCCCTCCATGACAGGGGCCGGACTCTCTTTGTGGTCACTGCCAAAAAGGAGGAGTTTGCCCGCCGGATCCTCCACCATTTCCATATCGACACCTTTTTTACTGATATCATTGGGGCAGGAGATAAACAATCAGGGGACAAGGAAGGCCTCATCGCCGAGATCATCCGGCGCCATAATCTGCCGGCCGCCGCCACCATCATGATCGGTGATCGCAACCACGATATTATCGGGGCCCGGGCCAATGGTATTGCCAGTTATGGGGTGCTCTGGGGTTTTGGGAGCCGAAGGGAACTTACAGAGGCCGGGCCGACTAAGATCATTGCGACCCTTGCCGAACTCCACACCTTGTTATAAGGGCGATACCTCCGCTAGAATCAGAGCAAAAAAGCTCAAGAATCTCACCTGTGACAGCGGGACAAGCATGGGTTAACGACTAGGGGCGCAGGATCAGATCCGCCTCCTTCTGGGCGGCGAGGATGGAGAACATATTGGACATAATGCCGACCTTGATCTTCTCCTCAAGACCAAAATGTTTGAGACAGACACCGCAGGCCACAAACTGCACCCCCAGTTTTTCCAGCTCTTGGGCCTCGGCCAGGACAGGTGAACCCTGGGCGATGAGCTTCACCCCTGAGTTCACCAGGGTGACGTGGGTAATATTTTCGGCAAACTGGGCCAGGGTATCAAAATAGGCGGCCATCAACCGGGTCCCCAGACCATCATCCCCCCTGCCCATGAACTCGGAAGAGATATGGACGACAATACCCTTTTTCTTTTTCGGCATGGGGCATTCAAGAACCGGTTCGTCTTGGACCTCGCCACCGGCGCCCATGGTAATCGACAACTGGAAGGTTTCATCGACCTGGCCGACCGCTACAGTATGCCCCTGACTTTCGGCAAACCGCCTGACATTGTCACGGGCGGCCTCATTATCAACGAGCACAACAAGCTCCCCCTCTCCCATGGCGGCAAGGGTGTCCTTGGTGCGGATAACCGGTTGCGGGCAGTCAAGACCCTCACAGTTCAAAACCTTCTTTGCCATACTCTTTCCTTTTTATGTCTGCCCCACCAGCGCCAACCAACACACTGACGAAGAAGCGGGGGACGATTCAAGTCCACTTAAGGGGTAGCGATGATTATCTTGTAGTCATAGTTGATACTGACCAATAAAAACAATAGATAATTCCAATTTAAGCTGGCCATTCTATTTGCTTTTCATAACCGCCTCTCTTATCCTGTAGATGATTAGGCACACCATATCTTGATGCGATCGGCTCCGTCTCCTGAAGGCAACGCTGATTGAAACTCCGGTCAACCCGGTTTTTTTCGCCCTCAGCACGCGCCACATGACAGAAAAAAAAATCCCCAAAAAGATCGGCAAATACACCATTCTCGACATTCTGGGGCGAGGCGCCATGGGCGTCGTCTATAAAGGCTTTGACCCGCATATTGAGCGCGCCGTTGCCATCAAGGTTATCCGCAAGGCGGCCTTTGATGATGATGAACTGGTCGAAGCCCTGGGCCGCTTCAAACGCGAGGCCCAGGCCGCCGGCCGCCTGGTCCATCCCAATATCGTCACCGTTTATGAATATGGGGAGGAAGACGACACTGCCTTTATCGCCATGGAGTATGTTGAGGGCAAAAGCCTCAAAGAGGTTATGGCCGGCCAGCCAACCTTCACCCTGGCCGCGGTTGCCGATATCCTCAGTCAGCTTGTCACCGGCCTGCAGTATGCCCATGCCTGCGGCATCGTCCATCGCGACATCAAACCGGACAACCTCATCTTTACCCCTGACGGCACCCTGAAAATCATGGACTTTGGCGTTGCCCGGCTGGAATCTTCCAGCCTGACCATGGCCGGCAGCGTCATGGGCACCCCGTCCTATATGGCCCCGGAGCTTTTCAGTGGTGAAGAAATCGACCAGCGCAGCGATCTTTTTTCAGCTGGCATCATCCTGTACCAGCTCCTCACCGGCCGTAAGCCTTTTTCTGGATCCTCGATGACCGCCATCATGCACCAGGTGGTTAACGTCATGCCGGCCAAACCCTCACAGTTAGACAGCAGATTGCCAGCCCCGTTAGACAGCCTGATCCAGACCTGCCTTGCCAAGAACCCGGCCAACCGTTTTCAAAACGGCAGCGATTTTCTTGCCGCCCTTGAAACCGCCTTTAGCAAATTGGACACCTCCCTCGTCACCCAGGGCGATGGCGCCCAGCCCAGCACGAGCCAGGAGGATACCCTCTATGAGCGTGGCCACGGCGCAGCCCCCCTTACCCCTCTTGAAAAAGTCAAACAGCTCCCCACCCCCATTTTCATTGGGGTCGCCCTGGTTTTCTTGCTTGTTGTCGCCTTTTTCATCTTTAAAGGGGATGGCCTGCCACCAGGGTCTGATCCACAAAAAGCAACGATCAGCAGCCAGCATAAAAAAGATGTCTCGCAAGATAGCGCCCCGAAAACACTCAGCCCAAGTGCCAGCAAAAAACAGGTGACAAGCAAGACCAGCAAAACACGATCAGCCATCTCCATCACCAGCCCGCGCCCTGACAATCGTCAGGAAAGCAAGTCGGACCGCCCTGCCTCGCGAAACGCCATCTCCATCACCGTCCCAGACCGCCAGTAAATCCTGGCGGCACGGTTCGCTTCATTCTTTGCGGTTGCCCTTAGAGATGGTATGGTGCCTGAAATCAGCTAAAGAATAATCTACTACCCATCCCTGCCCACCCACCCAAAACTATGAAACCGAATTTTACCGACTATCTGCGCGACAAGGTTCTTCTTGGTGATGGCGCTATTGGCACCTATCTATACAGCAAGGGACTTGAGCTTGGCAAAGACACTGAACGTCTCAACCTGAGCGAACCGGACCTGATCTATTCCATCCACGAGGAGTATATCCGGGCCGGCAGTCAGCTTATCGAGACCAACACCTTTGGCGCCAATCGCTGC
>JBFFNX010000122.1:0-9451 GCA_041562995.1 Desulfurivibrionaceae bacterium | reverse complement strand
AAACGTGCTGGATCATCGGCTTGCCACAAATCACAGCCAGAGGTTTACCCTTAAAACGGTTGGAATGGTAGCGGGCCGGGATGATGGCCACCACCTTGGGTTCATTTTTATGTTCTAAATCCATATTTTCCTGTTACTCTCTCTTGCCAAGGTGACTTGAACCAGTTGCCTGTAAAAAAACCGTTTCACTACCAACAAAGACCAGCAATCTTACTATACTATCGTCACTTTGGTAAGCCTCATTTTTCCATGCCCATGCCCTTAAAAGACACGTCCCAGGACATTGCTGTTTCCTGGCTGGAGGAAAAAGACCGCTTAGCGGCCCAGGCCCTTGCCAGCCGACTCAAGCTCCCCCTGGTTTCAGCGGCACCAAATGCGGCCTTCCTGCTCTGTTTCTGCTGTGGCAGGCTGGAATTACAGGAGGTTGGCGCTGGCAAACCTGGCCCCATCTTTGTCGATTTCTCCACGGGCAAGGCCGCCTATCGCCGCCTCCATGGCGGCGGCCGCAATCAACCGCTGGCCCGGGCCGTGGGGTTGAAAAAAAAGCGCTGCCCCCTGGTCCTTGATGCCACAGCCGGTCTGGGCCGAGACGCCTTTGTTCTGGCCGCCCTGGGCTGTAAGATGCAGCTCATCGAGCGCAATGTCATTCTGCACGCCCTCCTGGAAGATGGCCTCACCAGAGGAAAAGATGACGAGGACATCAGCGAAATCATAGCCCGGATGACCCTTACCTACGCTGACACCCTGCTTACAAAATGCCCTGATCCCCCCCCCGATGTCATTTATCTTGATCCCATGTACCCCCACCGCAGCAAATCGAGCCTGGTCAAAAAAGAGATGCGCCAGACCAGGGCCTTGGTGGGTGATGATGGTGACGCCGATGCCCTCCTTGACTGGGCATTCTCTTGCTGTCCTGGTCGAGTGGTGGTAAAACGGCCGAAAGAGGCACCCTTTCTTGGGAACAAAAAACCACCCCTGATCATCAAAGGTAAAACCAGCCGCTTTGATGTTTACTTCGCCGGCTGCTGAAACCCCACTTCCCATCAACCAATTGCCCAACAATCAACATGACTAAAAAAATCGCCCTCCTCCTGATCCTGATCCTTGCCGGCTGTTCCAGTGAACAACCAGAAGCAAAAAAGGAGACTGCCCCCCAAGAGCCACCCCTGGCCACCAAGATCAACCTCGACCAGCAGCAGGCCCCCTTCACCTCCATCTCCGCCCACACCGCCCAAAAACTCATGGCCGACAAGAGCGACCTCATCATCCTCGATGTCCGCACCACCAAAGAGATTCTCAGCTATGGCGCCCTTGCCGGTTCCCAGCAGGCCTCGTTGCGAACCATCTTCCAGAATGAACTAACCATCCCCAAAGAGACCCCGATCCTGTTGGTCTGCGCCGTGGGGGGCAGAAGCTATGCGGCCGGCCAGGTCATGGTCAAGTATGGCTTCCAGGAGATTTACAATCTGCGCGGTGGCCTTGATGAGTGGAAAAAGGCCGCCTTGCCCGTGGTATACCCAAAGAAATAGACCAACCACAAGAGATGACTGCTGTTGTTCTCTTCTCGAGCTACACGGAAAGGCGTAGTGGCGGAGGCGGCCTGAGCTGAGCAAAAGAAATAGCGCCCAAACAATCAGCCTCCACGACTGCCCCCCTAATGTGACGCACCTTCAGGGCCTTTCTTTTAGCGACCCAAATCACTGGCCCGCAACCTCCTCTTCTCCAAAACACCTGGCAATTCTCCTGACCAAGGGCTCAACCCAGCCCGTGGCCTCTTTTTTTTATCTCCCACGTCACCTCTTTTGACAAAGCTCCAGCAAAACATATATACTTTTTAAAATAGATTTGTACTCCCGCATAAGCTCAAAACTAGGTATGCCATGCCCCGCAGTGGACGTTGTCAGAAAAAATTTCTCCTGTCCCCTTTTACCTGCGTTTTTCTGCTGGTCTTCCAGCTCTTTCCCACCTTTTTCCTAGCTCCCCCGCTGCACGGTCAGGATAAGCACCCCGTCAAAATCGGCGTTCTCGCCAAACGTGGCCCTGGACAGGCCATGGAAAAATGGTCGCCAACCGCCTCCTATCTCAACCAGGCCCTGCCGGAATTCACCTTTGAGATTATCCCCCTCAATTTTCATGATGTTCGCCAGGCCGTGGCTGACCGAACCATCGATTTCATCATCACCAACAGCGCTTATTATGTCCATCTTGAGTATGATCATGGCATCAGCCGCATTGCCACCCTGAAAAATCTGGTAAATAATGTGCCGGAAAGACGCTTTGGCGGCGTCATCTTCACCAGGGCCGACCGCGACGATATCGCATCCTTTATCGATCTGCTGGACAAAGACTTTTATGCCGTGGATCAGGATTCCTTCGGGGGCTGGCAAATGGCCTGGCGCGAGTTCCGAGACCATGGCATCGCGCCCAGCCGTGATTTCGCCTCACTTTTTTTTGCCGGCACCCACGACAAGGTCGTCCATGCCGTGCTCAGCGGCGAGGCGGATGCCGGTACAGTACGAACAGATACCCTGGAGAGAATGGCTGCTGAGGGCAAAATAGACCTTGCCGACCTCAAGGTTATCCACCCATCTTCCCTAACCATACCCTTCTCCTATCTGTGCAGCACCCGCCTCTATCCGGAATGGCCCTTTGCCAAACTTCGACACACCCCTGATTCCCTGGCTGAAAAGGTGAGTATTGCCCTGCTCTCCATGCCAGCCGACTCTGAGGCTGCCAGGGCTGCCTCCCTTGCCGGCTGGACCGTCCCCCTCGACTACCAACCTGTCCACGAGCTCATGCAAGAGCTTCACATCGGCCCCTACCATCACCATCTTGGCCCTATCACCTTAAAAGATTTTTTCCGGGAGCATAAAGATGGCTTTTTTGTCTTTTTCCTGTTGCTCGCCCTGCTTCTCCTTTGCCTCAGCATCCTTTTCCGCCTTAACCAGAAATTGCACCAGACCAAAAATGCCCTGTCTGAACAACTGATCAAGGTGCAGGGGGCTGAAAAAAATTACCGAGAGATCTTTGACGGCACCAATGAGGCCATCTTCGTCCATGACATCAGCGACGGGGCTATTCTTGACGTCAACCAGGCCATGTGTGACATGTATGGCTATAGTGTTGAGGAGGCCAAAAAACTCAAAACAGGAGAACTCAGTTCGGGAGAATATCCTTACAACCACGAAGAGGCGGCCCGCATCTTCGCCCTCACCCTTACTGAGGGCAGTAAATTTTTTGAATGGCATGCCCAGAAGAAGGACGGCACCCTGTTCTGGGTGGAAGTAAACCTGAAGCCAGCTATTATTGGCGGTCACCAGAGGCTTCTGGCCGCGGCCCATGACATCACTGACAGAAAAAAAGCTGAGGAAGAGTTACGGCGCTATCGCCATCGTCTGGAAGAAATGATCATGGAACGCACCATCGATCTGCAGAAAAGCGAGGCCAGCCTTGCCGAAGCCCAGCGTTTGGCCCATCTCGGCAGTTGGGAATGGCATATTGATGAGGGCAGCCTCTGGTGGTCAGACGAGACATACCGTATTTTCGGTCTGAACGCCGAGGATTCACCCGTTGACCACGACTCCTTTCTGGCAGCAATTCATCCCGATGACCGGCAGGTGATTGAACAGGCCATTGACGATGCCCTCCACGGCAAGCCGTATACCCTTGAACATCGCATCGTCCGGCCGGACGGCTCCATCCGCATCGTCCAGGAACGGGGCAAAACAATTTTCAGTGGTGATCATGTGCCCCTTAGGATGGTGGGCTCAGTACAGGACATAACCGACAGAAAAAAAATAGAGGCGGAGCAGCAGGAGTTGAAAACCCAGCTCAACCAGGCCCAAAAGCTTGAGGCCATCGGCACCATGGCTGGCGGCATTGCCCATGACTTCAACAACATATTAGGAGCTATTAACGGTTACACCGAACTGGCCCTCGTAAAGTTGGGCGATAACAATGAGGTTAGTTCACACCTGAAACAGGTCATCAAGGCAGGGAACCGGGCCAAGGACCTGGTCAATCAGATTCTCACCTTCAGCCGCAAGGAAAAATTAGATCGTCAGCCCATCGCCATTGACGCCATTATTCAGGAAAGCCTGAAGCTTCTCCGGGCGACAATCCCCACCAACATCGACGTCCGGACGCAAATCAAGACGAAAGGCAGTAAGATCATGGCCGATCCCACCCAGATTCACCAAATCATCCTCAACCTCTGCACCAATGCCCACCATGCCATGGAACAGGCGCAGGAAGGCTTTCTGAACGTCGAGCTTGTGGATGAGGAAATCGTCAACCAGCAAGCCCAGGTCACCAACCTCATACCCGGCACCTACGTCAAACTTACTATCTCCGATAGCGGTGCCGGGATCAGTCCGAAGAATCTTGAGCGCATCTTTGACCCCTACTTTACCACCAAGGAACAGGGCAAAGGTACGGGCATGGGCCTTTCCGTAGTCCATGGCATCGTCAAAAGCTGTGACGGTGTCATTATCGCCCGCTCCAAAGAGGGCGAAGGATCCACCTTTACCATCTATTTCCCTAAACTTGCGGAGGGGCAATCATTGCCTACTGCTAAAGGACACCAGAAAGGGCTTCAGCGTGGCCATGAAAAGATTCTTTTTGTTGACGATGAGCCCTCCCTGGTCGAACTGGGACAACTCATCCTTGAGCATCTCGGCTATCAGGTGACAGCAGTAACCAACAGTCTTGAGGCCTTACACCTGCTTGCGGAACACCCATACCAATTTGATGTGCTGATTACCGATCAATCCATGCCCAAGATGACCGGTTGCCAATTGGCCAAAGAGGCCATGGCGATCAGGCCGGATCTCCCGGTTATCCTCTGCAGCGGCTACGGCTCCTTGATGTCACAAGAAGACGTCATAAACATTGGCATCAAAAAATTCATCAGGAAACCCTATGACACCGCAATCATCTCTGCCGTGCTCCGGGAGACGCTGGATGACGCCCAGGTGCATATCCCTACGGCTCCCCCCCCACCCTCTCCACCAAGCATTGTTTAAATAAAAAATGGGCCAAGAAGATATCTCCTTCGCCCATTTTTTTTATGCTTTGCAGAGAAAGAGTTCCTTAATAATTGACAGCTTTATTGAGGGCCTCGGTTATCTGGCGCAGACGCTCTTCAGAAAGGTTGACCGGCACCTGATAGACGAGGAGACGATTCATGAGGGCGGCTGACTGGGGCAGGACATCGGCGTCATAAATCACCCGCCGCTTGCCCTTGCCATCATTAAAGGGCCAGCCCGATTTGGTCAGGGTGGAACCGGCAAGGAGATGTTCCCACTTCGGATAGAAATGCCAGGTGTTTGCCCCAAAGGCGATGGCCCCGGCGCCGTTTGCCGCCAGAATCGTGTTGACCTTGGCAGCGGCAGCGCCATCGGGCAGGAAAAAGCCAATAAAAGATGCGGAATCACCCTGTTCGTCAAGGATGGTACGGAAAGTCACGCCGGGGATATGGGCCACGGCCTCCTTAATGGCCGCCTTGTTCTTCTGCTGGCGGGCCACAATGTCATCAAGTTTGGCAAGCTGAGCCAGGCCGATGGCGCCCTGGATCTCCATCATCCTATAGTTAAAGCCGATGAAGCTGCGCCCCTCGCCGCCCCGGCCCCCTGGATTGACGGCATGGTCGTGACCATGGTCGTGATATTCGCTCATATGACGCCAGAGATTCTCATCATCAGTGATGACCATGCCGCCCTCGCCGGTGGTGATGGTCTTCACCGCATCGAAGGAGAAGGTGCCACAGACACCAAAGCTACCAAGGGCCTTGCCGTTTAATTTGCCGCCGGGGGCCTGGGCCGTATCCTCAAGGACAGGAATACCGTGCTTGTTGGCCACGGCCAGGATCTCATTCATCCGGGCCTGGGCCCCGAGCATGTGGACGGGAATAATGAGCTTGGTCTTCGGGGTGATCTTCTTCTCAAGGTCAGCGGGATCCATATTCAAGGTCTCATCCACCTCGGTGAATACCGGCACGGCGCCCACATCGAAGATGGCCTCCCAGGTGGCGACAAAGGTGAAGCCCTGGGTGATGACCTCATCTCCCGGGCCAATGCCCAGGGCGGTCATGGCAACCTTGAGGGCGGATGTGCCTGAGGTTACGGCCTGGCCATGTTGAGAGCCGCAATAGGCCGCAAATTTCTGTTCGAACTCGCGGACCTTATAAACCCCCTTGCGCTGCTCGCCAAATTCATAGCGAAACAGCACCCCGGTATCAAGGACATCCATGATCTCTTTCTTCTCTTCTGCTCCAAAAACCTCAAAACCCGGCATGATTTCTCTCCACTATTATTCTGACTATTTTTTTTCAATTCTTGAACCAAGTAGTTCGTAGGTGCCTTTAAAAATTGCTCTTTCGTTCGAGTTCGAAGAAATCGGGCGAAAGAGCAATTTTGCAAGGTGCCACTCCCAACCTTACCAGCCCTTATGAGCAATCTCATAAATGGCAATCACATCATCAAGGGTGGGTTGCCGGGGATTATTCTCCACAGGCCTGGTGACGGTGAGGGCAATCTCTGCCATTTCGGGGATCTTGTCTTCCGGGATATCGAGATCAGCCAAACAGCCGGGGATGGCCACATCGCTATTGAGGTTATAAACCGCCTCCACAGCCATGTGAGCCGCCTCACGCAGGCTCATATCGGCAATATCATAGCCCATGATGTCGGCAACACGGGCGTATTTCACAGGATCACCAATAATATTATAATCAACCACAAAGGGCATGAGCACCGCATTGGCCAAGCCGTGGGAGATACCGAACATGCCTCCCAGCGGGTAGGCCATGGCATGGATGAGTCCGACACCGGCCGTGGCCAGGGCCTTACCACCCAGCAGCGAGCCCAACAGCATCCCGGAGCGGGCCTCAAGATTCCCGCCGTTGGCATAGGCGATGGGCAGGTTCTGGCTGATAAGTTCCATGGCCTCCAGGGCGTACATGTCCGAGATGGCATGGGCCTGGGTGGAGGTAAAGGCCTCCATGGCATGGACAAAGGCATCAATGCCCGGCGCTGCTGTAACATGGGGGGGCAGGGTCAGGGTCAGGGCCGGATCAAGGATAGCCGCATCAGGGTAGAGGGGGTCACCATTCATGCCGCCCTTGCTCTTTGTCTTTTCATTGATAAAGACAGCGGTAAAGGTTACCTCGGCGCCGGTCCCGGCGGTGGTGGGCACCATAATCTTCGGTACTCCGGCCTTCTTAATCTTGCCAAGGCCCAAATAATCCTCAGCCTTGCCGCCATTGGTGATCAGAATACTGATGGCTTTGGCCACATCCATGGCAGAACCACCGCCGGCACCAATCACACAGTCACAGCCCTTCTTCTTGGCAAGGGCAGTGCCTTCATCGGCCAGAAGCAGTCCCGGCTCCGGATCAACATGGTCAAAAAGAACATACTCCATACCTGCCGCGTCCAGGGGAGCGGTGATGGCAGCCAACAGGCCCACTACTTTGAGGCTCGGATCGACAACCAAAAGAGCCTTTTTGCCGCCACAATCCTTTACCACCTGGGCCAGACTCTCCACCATGCCGACGCCGAAATGTATCTGGGTGGGCTGGGTCACAATAAATTTTTTCGATGCAATCATTTGGCTTTCCTTTTATATGATCAATAAGAGTTACTTTTCTATGGTTTGCAAGGCGATGTGCCCTGATACGTTTCTAGCCACTGTCCGACACACCGATAATAGTACCTTAGTCAGCTCCCTGGCAACAATAAAAGGCTGAACCAAGCGCCAGCCTACTGTCCTTATATAAAAATTTACCCACAGAGCCCCTCTTGTCATACATCATATCCCGCTCCGAAAAAAAACGTCAGGCAAAGCAGATAGAAAGTCTCGCTGTCGAACTGGTAGATCTCTCTGCCAATGAGATCAAAAAACTTCCCTGTGACGATTTCATCAAGGAGGAGATCCGCATCGCGCAACCCTTAAAGTCAGGGGCCCGCAAGAGGCAGATTAAGTACCTTACCAAGCAAATAAGAGAAATCGACCCAGAGCCCCTTCTCAACTTTCTAGTAGAGCGTAAAGGCTCTCAGCTTAAAAAAAATGCTGAGTTTCACAACCTCGAACGGCTCCGTGACGATATTATTACTGATGTCCTTGCCGCTGTGGAAGAAGCCTTTATGGAGGATAAACCCCTGGGAGATGACTGGCCCTCCCCTGCCCTGGAAAGGGCCCTAGCAACTTTCCCCAACCTGGACGAAACGGATTTACGAAAGTCGGCGAAACGTTTTTCCCGGACCCGCAAGATCACCTACACGAGAGAGATTTTTCGAGCCTTAAAGGCAGCGGCCGATTCTGCCGAGTTGCACAAGGAGTAGAACATGGAATACCGCAGCGGCACCATGAACCGTGTCTTTGTCGTCCGCTTTGACCAGGGTGACGATTTTCTCGGAGGACTCCTGGAAATCGTCACCAAAGAAAAAATAAGAAACGGCTGGTTCCACTGCATCGGTGGTCTGGCCGAGGCGGAGGTGGTCATTGGCCCCAAGGAACCGACCATGCCCCCGGAACCTATCTGGCAGAAGGTCGATTCCCCCCGAGAGTTACTGGGCACAGGCTCCATCTACTGGGACGAACATGACGAGCCCAAAATCCATCTCCACACCGCCCTCGGCGAGCACGGCAAGGCCATGACCGTCTGCACCCGCAAAGGCACCAAGACCTATCTGGTCATTGAGGTGTATATTGTCGAGATAGCAGGCTTTGCTGCCAGCCGTCCCTGGTATGAAGAGGGCGGTTTTAATAGGCTGACCTTTGACTAAACAACCGCCCATGGCCAAGCGTTTGCCTTCGGCTTGCGGACTGAAAATCCCTGTGTCCCGGGTGCGACTTTTGCTCCAGACACCAAGACATTAAAGGCCTCCCCGTTTTTTCGCAGTAAAACCTTGTCTCCTTTCCTATCGTACTCTGCTCTTTGGGGTGTTCGTTCTGTCCTTGATGTCCTGTCAGACATCAGTTACCACAAGAAACTTTGCTGCTTCGCTATTAAAACAGGGTGGCGAACACCAAGGGAAGTTCGCCGCTTAAAGTCTGGTAGGATTCTAAAAAATCGTGTTCAAAGATCATCCCGTAGCCCCTTCTGCAAACTGCAAAGCCTGAAAATTGTCGAATTTACCTTGACTTACCGAGCATTATGTTCTAAGTTCCACACCTCATCTTCGCAAATTGGCCATCCGGTTCCTGGTAATTGAATGCCTTTTTGTCGCATCTTTCTCGCGTTAGTCCTACGATCAGTTCTTTGTGCCCATCATCTCTTTCCCTGAGCCAATCGGCAGAAAATAACATCTTACCTGTACCGTGTTGTTGTCACTTTTTTCTCGTGTTAGTCCTACTATCATTTCTTTGTCCCCTTTAGCTAGTTTCCCTGAGCCAATCGGCAGAAAGCAAGAGCTAACATCCTATTATACCGATTGTTGTCACTTTTTTT
>JBFFNX010000121.1:0-9460 GCA_041562995.1 Desulfurivibrionaceae bacterium | reverse complement strand
GTTTCCTCGCTGAAATGCATATCAATCACGGCGCTGAACCAGCGCGCCATGGCCCCATGGCAGGTTGACGCCTCGTGCATGATTGTGGTCAGCATCTCTTCAACCTGATGGCTGTAAAGGGCCATGGTCTTTTGAAAAAGAGCGCGCTTATTACCAAAGGTGTTGTAGATGCTGGTGCGCTTGAGACCGGTGGCCTGCTCTAGATCGTGCAGAGAGGTGGCACTATAGCCCTTCTCCCAGAAAAGATGCATGGCCGCCGCCAGAGCCGTTTCCTCGTCAAACTGTTTTGCTCTCCCCATTCTCCACCCTATTTTTTACCAATCGTTACAAAAAACTTGACCCTGTCGCTCGAGAGGTTATCTTATTGTACTAATTAGTACAATTTTTTTTTTGCCGTGCACATAAGGCCAGGGGGCACTATGGATGGGGCAAGACCGGAGGTGACCATGAAGCATGGAGTAATTGCACTGGTTGTTTTGTTAGTAATTGGGGTAGCCATGCAGGCCTATGCCCGCCCTGAAAGCCGTTATGATGAGACGACCAAGACATGCCGCGTTATTGGCGACGGTCCCCTGGAGTGGGAGAGCCGTGTCTGGGGCCAAGGCGGCAAGACATTCAAGAGCGTGTGTCAGGGCTGCCATAAGCGCGGCAACGACAAGGACGCCCCCTTTCTCTGGGTGGAGTCAAAAACCTCCGAGGCCTGGAACCGGGTATTCACCCAAAAATACCCGCAATGCGCCAAGGATGGCTCCTGGCAGAGCATGACCATGGATCAGCAGCTCATGGTCAATGATTACCTCTACCGCTGGGCCAAGAACAGCGCCGATTTTAACGACAACTGTTGACGTTAGGGCACTCTCCCGGGACGGGAGAAAAAAATAAAAAAGGCGGTTGGCAAGGTACTCTTGCCA
The DNA here is from genome assembly GCA_041562995.1 of Desulfurivibrionaceae bacterium. Lineage (GTDB taxonomy): Bacteria > Desulfobacterota > Desulfobulbia > Desulfobulbales > SURF-16 > BM506. The sequence goes on along the minus strand of JBFFNX010000121.1, from coordinate 8,549 downwards.
ACCGCCTTTTTTATTGGTTCCTCATAAAACACAAGAAACTACAACTGTTCATAGGTAATGGTGTACTTGAAGGTGGCTGGCTCAAGCCAGTCCAGGGTGGTGGTGCCAATCTGGGCAAAGGGGTACATGAGATAGTTCACTGCCGGGCCATGCTGGGGCGGGTTCAGGGTCAGGTCCTTTCCCTCACTAAGCTTAATCCGGTAGCCATCAAAACCGCCCCAGAAATAGTCGCGATAAACATTGGTCTTGGCATCCCCCAACGCAAGCTTCTCAACAAGCATCATCTTGCGCACGTCCGCCGGATCCACCGGTAGCCAGCCATGGCCCGGCAGATAAAATTCCGCCCAGCAATGCTGCCAGGTGGTGATATCCTGGCCTGACTTCTTGCCTTGGCGCAGGCCAAGGATTTCCCGCGCCGGCACCCCGGCGGCCCGCGCCAGGGCCACATAAAGGGAACTGATATCAGCGCATTTGCCGCCCGGATCCTGGAGTAGCTTGCAGACATTGCCGGCCCCGCAACCTTTGGTCGCAGGGTTGCGGTAGGTGTTTTCGCAGGCCCAGTCATAGATGGCCTTGGCCTTGGCAAGCACTGTGCTCTTGCCAAGGGTTATCTCCTCTGCCAATTTTTTCACCTCACCATCAATGGGACCCAGACTGGTGGGCCGCAGGTAGATGGCATAGTCAGCCGGATCCCATGCCGTTTCTGGCCCTGAAAGATCTGGGCGCCTAAGCTCCTGACGGCTGACATCAAAACTCATGGACAGGGTGCGCCTTGTTTTTTTGGCATCCCAACGCGCATAGAGCATCGGGTTTTCAAAGACACGCTCGCTATAGACCGCCGAGGCGTCGAAGGTCCCGTTAATCCGGATATTGGTAATGAGCTGATTTTTGTTACTTATGGGATAAGGAATCCAGAGCCTGGCCTGCTCGCCGGCGCCATGGGCGGAGAGGTCAAATTCCATGGTCACCCTGCCGTTGATGGTTTGGGCCAAGACAACGGACGGTCCTCCCAAAACGGCTAAAAAGATAAAAATCGAAGTAAGGATATACATGATGGAACCTCCATAATGAATCAATAAGGAGGCCGAAAATACCCACTACCCTGCAGAGGGTCAAACAGTTAATATTAATAGTTTCGATATACCCTATAGGAAGATCCTATCTCTTTCTCTCCGCGGAGGGCGGGAGCGACGATGTAGATTCGACAATCCCTTCAAACCCATCGGAAAAATAAGGGTCAAAGAGGTAACGGATTTCCTCGAGCGTGTCCTTAATCACAAAGGGCAGGGCTTTGGCGAACATATCAAGGAGGATGAGGGCATTTACTGACGAGTCGCTCTTAAAGGCGCTGCGTAACCGGTCGGCAATCTCGACATTGACCTGCTGCATGTTCTGGTAAATCGTGGTGAGACCGGCGAGCGAAAGATCCTCACCTCTGCCCTCTCTGCCGCGAAAATACTGGCCCAGAAGATACATTCCAGCCACCCGAAAAATGGTGTCCTCCTCCGTGGCAAGGGGCAGGTGAAAACAGGCCATGGGTTTGAAGAACTGGGTGTGAGGGCAACCGCTTGTTGCAAAGAGCAGGCCCAGCAATGAGCTGATGGCCCGTTGCGCTGTGGTCTGCTGGGATACCGTCCGTTCTTTACTGACAACAGTCACCTCGACCTCGTCAAAGGAAACAATATCCTCAAAACGGCTGGCCACACCCACCAGGCAAACGGCCACGGGGCAATGGGGCCGGCTGGCCGGATCAAGGGGGCAATGGGGGCATTGATGAAAGTCGAGCCGTGTCCACTCCGGCAAATGTGCAGACGGCTGCTCAAGATTTTCCAGCGTCTGGTCATCAATACGCAGATCAATTATTTCACTGCGGCCCTGGTCTAATGTGAAACAATATCGAATCTCTATTTTTCTCACCTTCAGAGCGCACGAAGGACACGGTCATCCTTAAAAAACCACTCCTCCACCTGACATCTTATTGTCCCATATTTTCTGCGCGGGATCGATCTCTTGCCGCCCTATCCACCGACATCGTCATTTTTTGCAGAGGCAAAGCATGCTTAGGCGATTGCTAACAGGGCGGCGCTGCTGGCGCCCTTGGCCACCACGGCCTTATGGATAATCAGATTTTGGCCCTCTTCTTCCCCGGCCCGGTAAGATCCGCTAAAGACCTTCGCCCCCCGTTGTCTGACCATTTTAAGGCGGGGATGACGGTGGTGGTAATAGCTGATAAGGCCGTGGTCCTGGCTGCAGATCAAGGCATTGGACTCCACGGTCTGCCCGGCCATGGCCTGCTGCTCCTGGACGCGGAGCTTGCTCTGGAAACCCTTGAGCACCCCCAGATGATACGATCTTCTTTCCCGGGCCGCAGCCCGGCTTGCCTTCCTGTACTCCTGCCAGAGGGCCTCCAGGCGCTTCACCAGAAAGAAATAGACATACTCTGCCACCGCCAGATTTTCGCCGGCCCCTATCAGTTCTATGACCCGGGTCGTTTCCCCGCTGGCGGCATCAAACTGGCGACCGATCACCACCTTGACATAGAAAAAATCTTTGAGGATGGCGGCGATCCCCCGCTGCACCGCCGAGATGCGTTTCTTACCCTCATTAATAATGAGATAGTCGTAATCGGTGGCAATGCCCTGTTCCAGCCTGCTGATATTATGCTTGCGCAGCAGGGCATTGGCCTTTTCCATGGCCAGGGCGGCCTCATGCTCATTGGCGCTCTGGGCCAGGGACAGCAGTTTTTCCACCTTGGTCAGGATGGCCTGTGGCCTGCACCTCTCGCCGTCTAGAAAACGGGGAATCTGGCCAGTGGCCCGCCAAAATTGCGGCTGAACGCCCAGTCGCTGACATGCCTCCTTAAAGGCAGGGCCGTGCGGCTTTCCATCACTGCATCCCATGACCTCGTGGACATACTGATGGGACATCTCATGTTTGAGGACCTCCAGAACCACATCCCAGCCATGGTCGCGGATCAGCCAGCCGGCCATTTTCAGACTGGAAAAACCTGCGGACCAGGAACCGGCCCGGCTGATATCCTCGCTAATCTCAAAGACCGGCGGCCTAAGAACCAGGCGATGGAGCCAGCAGATATGTTGGTGCTCTGCTAAAAGCTGCCGGAGCCAGACCCTTTCCTGCCCTGTTTGTTGTGCCGACATCCCTGCCCCTCTCACTTAGCCTTGAGGGCCTGCAAATATTGTTCTGGGGCATAGCCGTGGATACCCTTGCCGTTGACCACTGCAAAAGGCACACCCTGGTGCGGGTCGAGCCTTGCCTTGCGCGCTGCCGCATTCTTATCCTTTTCTATATCATAGACCTTAACAGCAACATTGCGGGATTGAAAAAAGGCCTTTGCCTTATGACAGTAGGGGCACCAACTGGTGACGTAGAGATCCACCGAGGTCTTGCTCTTCTGCTGCGTTTGCGCACTGGTCAGATATTTTTTGACCTGATGGGGCTGAGGAGGATATTGAGTATGGCGGGTGTTGCCGTTATGGTCAATCCAGGCAAACTCGGCGTAAAGGGGGGCAGGTAAGGCCAGCAGGCCCACGAGGAGAAGAAGGCCACTAGATAACAGCAATTTTTTCAATTTTTCCTCCGCTATTTTCAGATTATTGCCATACCGCCATACAATTTTTTTTAAAAAAAAGGGAACTGTGGGAGGCAAAGCGACTCTCGATACCCCTGACCTTGCCTTATTGGAGAATGGCAATCGCCGGCGCCGATGGCGGCCGTTTGGGATGGGTGCGGATAATCTCGATAATCTCCCGAACGTAGGCGCATTCACAGAGCTCCTCACAGCGCCGGAGCTCATCCTTATTAAAACAGTAACGCGGGCAGTCCGCATCCTCTGTTTTCCGCTTCCGATATTTTTTGCCGGTATAGAGATCGCTAAATATTGTGGCCTGCAGGGTCATGGTGGAAAAACAGCCGGTCACATGGTGGGTAAAGAAAAAAAGACCGGCCAGCAGATTGTCAAAATCAGGGGCATAGCCGTTAATTTCCAGGGCGTTGTCTGTGAGGAAATCCCCCCTGCTCTGCCAGGTGGCTGCACAGCATGGACAGGTTTTAAAGGGCGAATCAACCATAAACCCTCCTGCATAATTTCTATTATTTTCAGATGGTTGCTTGCGAGATACCAAAAAAAAGCAGCCCATGCGCCTCTCACAGTGACATTAATGCTGGGATCTCTTACAATTGTAACGCACCCTCCCTATCAACTCCAGTCAATAAATTAATGCGCTTTCTTCTCTATAACATACGCTATGCCACCGGCAGCGGACCACGCTTCCACCTGCCCGTGCCCTTTGCCGGCATGCTGAAATCCTCAACGAACAACCTGGCCGCCATCACCGATTTTATCTTATCAGTGGAGCCGGATGTCACCTGCCTGGTTGAGGTGGACTGCGGCTCTTTCCGAATGAAAGCGGCCTGCCAGGCCGCCTCCATTGCCGAGGCCCTCGACCATGCCCATCTGGTGGAACCGAAATACGCCAACGGCTCCCTGGCCTCCAAGACCCCCATTCTCCGTAAACAGGGCAATGCCCTGATCAGTCGCCAGCAGTTTATCAGCCACCATTTCCACTATTTTAACGAGGGGGTCAAACGGCTGGTCATTGAGGCAGAACTGCCTGAGGTCTCTATCTTCCTGGTCCATCTGGCCCTCAAGTACCGCTATAGGCAGCATCAGCTCGAGGACCTCTACGGTCTGCTCAAGAAAGTAGAAAAGCCGGTGATTGTCGCCGGTGATTTTAACTGCTTCTGGGGCTCCCGGGAGCTCAACCTCTTTCTGGGCGCCACCGGCCTTAAAAGCGCCAATCTGGAAGACCGCCCCTCCCACCCCAGCAAGGCGCCCCACCGCCAGCTCGACTTCATCCTCCACAGCCCGGAATTACGGGTCACAAATTTTCACATCCCTGATGTCCACCTCTCTGACCACGCCCCCCTGGTCTGCGACTTTGCACTGCCCGGAGACGACTAAGGGTCACGATTTTCACATGCTCAGAGTCGCAGCTAGTCTGGAATATCAATGCCGAGTTTGCTGAGCTCCTCAAAGAGCCGGGGTTTGGTGATGGGTTTAATCATGTAGGCATCACAGCCTGCCTTTGCTGCCGCCAGTACCTTTTCCCGATCGGAAAGGCCGGTTGTCATGATGATTTTTGCCCTGTTCTCCGCTTTGATATTCCCTTGGTCCTCAAGCCGGCGAATGACCTGCAAGGCCCCGATGCCATCCAGCTCGGGCATTGTCACATCAAGGCAGATCAGCCCATACGGTTCATGCTCATCCAGGGCCATTTTTACCGCCTCCAGGGCCTCTTTGCCGTTAGCGGCAATATCGACCTCGCCAAGGACACCAAGCTGTTTATTAAGGAGCTTGCGCGCCACAAAATTGTCTTCAGCAATAAGCATCTTCATCTGTTTCATTCCTACGGAGATTAAAGCGCCCTTCGACAGGCTCAGGGACCGGGGGTGGCCAGAGGCCGGGGGTTGTTACTGTAAGGAACGGCTGTACATCTCGACGCCATTGGCAAGCTCTGCGGCAAGGCCCGTGAGATAGGAATCACTGCGCAACCGCTTTTCCTCATCCTTGTTGGAGAGAAAGGCGAGCTCGGCGAGCACCGAAGGCATCTGGGCGCCGATAAGGACAAAAAAAGGCGCCTTTTTGACGCCGAGATCCTTGACGTTTCCATACCGCTTATTCATGCCGTCTGCCACGGAGAATTGCACGGTGCCGGCAAACTTACGCGACTCCTTAATCTTGGAATTCTTCATAATATCCGAGAGGATGTTCTGCAATTCGGAAAGCTGTTTGGAGGACACCGCATTTTCCAGGGCGGCCGCCTGTTTCTCCTCCTTGGTGGTGGCCAGGCTCAGGTAATAGGTCTCGATACCACGGGCCCTCCTATTGGGAGCCGAGTTGGCATGGATGGAGAGAAAGAGATCGGCATTTTCGGTGTTGGCGATGGCGGTACGCTCTTCTAAGGGCAAATATGTGTCCGTGCTCCTGGTGAGAACGACCTTGTACCCCTTCTTACGCAGGGCATCGCGGGTCTTCAACGCCACCTTGAGGACCACATCCTTTTCGCGCAGGCCATTGCGGCCGATGGCACCGGGATCCTTGCCGCCATGGCCGGCATCAATCACAATTGTTTTCACCCCCAGGCCGAGCTGCTCGGCCAGGGTGAACTCTTTATTCGGATCCCAGGGCCGGCGGGGTTTGACTGGCACCACCGGTGTCTTGTCGGTGCCGGTGATATCAATCACCACCCGAAAGGGCTCGTGGAGGCTGAATATTTTGTATTGAGCAAGGGTTTCCAGGTCGATGACCACCCGGGAGGTGGAGGGGTCAAACTGGGCGGCCCGGGATCGTTTGAGAAGACCGTCCTGGATGGTTACCGGGTTCTGATAGGTGGAGGGAATGCGGCAGTCAAAGAGATCCACGTAGAGCCGAGCTGGCAGCATGCCGTTGGCCTTGAGAACATTCTCTTTAAAGCGCACTGGGGCTGAGGTCTCGATGACCACCCTGGTATAGTTTTTATTGGACCAGAAGCGCACCGGCCGGGTGATATGGGCGGCATGGGCCGGCGGCCGGATGGAGTTGATAATGGTTTCTTCTTTCTTCGGCTCATCGCCGCTCCGCTGCAGAGAGTGCTCCTGGAGGCGCTTGAGGAGAAACCCGGCTGTATCCCCCATGCCCTCGTCCGGCCCATAGGCGGCCAGGGCTGTGGTAAGAAGGAGCTCCTTATCCACCAGATCGCTGCTATCTCTATTGTTGACAACGATCTTGCCCAGGGCCACCATGGCATCATCGGCCAGGGCGTGGGCGGGAAAGAGCAAGGTCAATTTCTCATAATAGACGGCCGAGGCGGTGAGGTCCTCGCGCATGCCGAACTGCCGGTAAGCCTCACCGTAGATGCGGGCCATCATGTAGAGCGACTTGGGGGCAACATCCTGGTGGTTGGCGTTAGTGTCGTGGGCCTTTTGAAAGAGCCGCAGACATTCCTGCCACTGGCTGCGACTCAAGGCCTGGAGAGCAACACCGCGGCTGTTGTTATAGTAGGATGCAGCCTGGCTATAGCGCTTATCAGCCAGATCAGCAGCGGCAGCCCGGGCACCGGCAGCTGGCAAAACAGAGCAGAGCAGCAGGACCAGGGTCAGGCCGGTGGCAGCAAGACGCTGCCCCTTTTCCCTATAACGACAGGTAAACATCACGATTTGGCGTCTTCCTTGAGTTTATAAAGCATATTCAGGGCCTCCAGAGGACTGAGCGTATCAACCTCGAGGGTGGCCAGCCTCTGGCGCAGGCCATCGGCGGCGCTGGGGAAGAGGTCAAGCTGGCTCGGCTGGCCGTTCGCCTTGGCCTGGGGCGGGCTGAAGGGGGGCTGGCCCAGGGTGGCAAACTCGCCGCTTTCAATATCGTGGAGGAGCTCCTTGGCCCGTTCCACCACATGCTTGGGCACCCCGGCCAGGGCCGCCACCTGGATACCGTAGCTGCGGCTGGTGCCGCCGGGCAGCAGCTTGTGGAGGAAGATGATGGTCTCGTCCCACTCGCGGACGCCGATATGAAAATTCTTCACCCGCTTATGGGTGCGGGCCAGCTCTATGAGCTCATGATAATGGGTGGCAAAGATGGTCTTGACCCCCTTGCCGTTCTTGCCGACCAGATCCTCGCTTACAGCCCAGGCAATGGAGAGGCCGTCAAAGGTGGAGGTGCCGCGGCCGATCTCATCCAAGATAACCAGGCTGTTCTCCGTGGCGTTATTGAGGATATTGGCCGTTTCGTTCATCTCCACCATGAAGGTGGACTGCCCCTTACGGAGATCGTCCATGGCCCCCACCCGGGTGAAGATGCGATCCACCACGCCGATGCGCGCCTCCCGGGCCGGCACAAAGCTGCCCATCTGGGCCATCAGGGTGATCAAGGCGGTCTGGCGCAGTACCGTGGATTTGCCGGCCATATTGGGGCCGGTAATGATCAACACCTCCTGACTGGTCTGGTCAAGATGGATGTCATTGGGCACGAAACGACCGGCCGGCATGGCAGCCTCGATCACCGGATGGCGGCCCTCCTTGATGATGATCTCATCACCATCATCGACCTGGGGCCGCCGGAAGTTATAGCGTCTGGCCACCTCGGCCAGGCAGGTGTAATAATCGGCCTTGGCCACAAAGGAGGCGGCCATCAGAATACGTGACGAGGCGGCGGCCACCTTATTGCGGATCTCCACAAAGAGCTGGTATTCAAGCTCCAGCCGTTTTTCCTCGGCGCCCAGCACCTTCTCTTCAAACTCTTTGAGTTCCGGGGTGATGTAGCGCTCGGCATTGACCAGGGTCTGCTTGCGGATGTAATGCGCCGGGATATTGGCAGCCTGGGCCCTGGAGACCTCCAGAAAGTAGCCAAACACCCGGTTAAAACCGATCTTGAGCTTGGCGATCCCGGTCTTCTGGCGCTCTTGGGCCTCAAGGCCGAGGATGAGCTTCTTGCCGTCGGTGAGGATATCGATGTACTCGTCAAGCTCGGCATGGACGCCTTTGTTGATCAGCTTGCC
>JBFFNX010000120.1:0-9485 GCA_041562995.1 Desulfurivibrionaceae bacterium | reverse complement strand
CCAAGATGATTTGAATAAGGCCTTGACAGAGATCCGCTCCTGGCCGGCCAAGTTTACTATTTCGCCTCTTCTTTCCTGTATTTATCAGGTGGATGAGGTTGTCAAATGGCGTGCTGTCCTGGCCCTGGCCATGGTGATGAACACTCTGGCCAATGAGGACATGGAAGCTGCCCGGGTTGTTATGCGACGCATTATGTGGAGTCTCAATGAGGAATCGGGCGGTATCGGCTGGGGCATGCCGGAGGCCATGGGGGAGATTATGGCCCAGAACCGGGCCCTGGCCGAGGAGTATGGCCATATCCTGGTCTCCTATATGCGGGAAGAGTGTTACCTCGAACTCCCTGCTCTCCAGCGGGGCGTGATGTGGGCCATCGGTCGTCTAGCTGAGGTCTATCCTGAAAAGCTGCTTGATTTTGACGCTGACGGTCACATGGAGCATTATCTGGAGTCTGCCGATCCTCAGGTGCTTGCCCTGGCCTGCCGTAATTTTGGCATTTTAAAGACCAGGGAGGCGGCCCACTGGATCAAAATGTTCTATGAGAACTCAACCCCGGTTCACCTCTTTGTGGGCAACGGCTTTGTCGATACCACCGTCGGTGCTCTGGCCCGGGAGGCCGTGGTGAGGATTGAAGGGGCGTGATCAACCGTGAAAAGACTTTTTTAGAGTCAAGTACGGCCATAAAAAAAGCCCCGCTGCCATATGCAGGCAGCGGGGCTTTTTTTTATGGAGAGGAGGTGAGAAAAAACTTAACCGAGGATTTCACCGCGGGTGGAGATGACGATCTCTGTGCTGGGGATCTTCTTGCCAGCCTGTTTCAAGGCCTCGTTAACAATGCTGCGCATGCTGCCGCAGCAAGGAACCTCCATGATGGCCGTGGTTACCGAGGTGAGGTTGGCGGTGGCGAAGATCTCCGCAAGTTTGTCCACATAGGATTGCTGGTCATCAAACTTCGGGCAACCCATCATCACCACCTTGCCGTTGATGAAGTCCTGATGGAAATTGGCATAGGCAATGGGGGTGCAGTCAGCGGCGATGAGCAGGTCGGCTCCCTGCAGAAAAGGCGCGGTGGGTGGCACCAGACGGATCTGCACGGGCCAGTGGGTCAGGGTGGAAGAACCGGTCGTTGCCATGGCCTGGGGCTGGTTGGCGCTCTGGCAGGGAGTCTTGGGGATAAAGCTCTGGATATTGCTGCCGGCGCAGCCGCAGGCCATTTCCTGGGGGGCAGCGCTCTTGGCCTCTTTTGCCTCATTGGCCTTGAGCAGGGCCTCCACAGCCTGTTCGTCAAAGTCATCGCTGAGCCGTTCGACAATCTTCAAGGCGCCGGTGGGGCATTCGCCCAGGCAGGCGCCCAGACCGTCGCAATATTTTTCAGCAACCAGCTTGGCCTTGCCGTCGACAAGTACCAGGGCCGCCTCGGCACAGCCGATAATACACTGGCCGCAGCCGTTGCAGAGCTCTTCATCTATCTCAATTATCTTACGGCGAATCTTCATAATGTTGCCTCTATTTTAAAAACTTCCCGGGCCAGCTTTTGCCCAGCCTCGGTGAGAAATGATTTGGTGATAATGGTGTTTAATTTTTCGACACTCCGGCCGCCTTCCGGTTGTTCTTCCTGGAGATTGACGAGGAGGTCGGCATCATAGAGAACCTTGTAGTTTGTTGTTTCTTGCGCTCGTGGATGGTGATGATGACCGATAATATCACAAATTTCATCAATCATCTCCCCTGCAACACCAAGATCTGTCAAAATTTTCCGGGCCACGGGTGGGCCTTCCTGGTGTTGGTATTTGGCGGCGCTTGAGTCATGCTTGCGCTCAGCCTCCTTGATGCCGATATCGTGGAGATAGCCGCAGGCCATGATCACCGCGGGATCACCCTGTTCATACTTATTTATCTGTTCGGCGTAATCAGCAACCTTTTTGGCATGGTTGATGCGCTTGGTGTCGCCTGCGAAATAGGATTCCATGGCAGCCAAAACCCGGTCCCTGAGGGATGTATTGGCGTTGGTCGGCCGCAGTCCTTCGGGCAATGAACCCAGGCATTGCTCGGCATGGGGGCAGTATTCTGCGCAGCCGAAATTGATATGGGGGTTGAGCATCCGGTAGCTGCATTTCGGGCAGGGTCGGGTGGAATCATCCTTAAAGAATTCGAGAATAGTCCCGCACTTGGGGCATTTGGCCTCAAAGATATCATTTTCTGACCAGTAACGGCTATCCTGACCGGGACATTGCATTTTTTAACTCCAGAAGTTGAGAAGGAAGAAGTTGGGAAGTAAGAAGAAAGACTCCGTAAACTCCAGTGAAGTTCCTAAATTCTTACTTCTCAACTTCTCGTTTTACCTATCCCAGAATCGCCTTCAGGTCTTCATCCGGGGTCGTGGTTGGCATGATGTTGAAATTCTCCACCAGGACGCCCAGGACGTTGGGGGTAATAAAGGCAGGCAGACTGGGTCCGAGACGGATATCGGTGATGCCCAGGTGCAGCAAGGTCAAGAGGATGGCCACGGCCTTTTGCTCGTACCAGGAAAGCACCATGGAAAGGGGCAGGTCATTCACCCCGCACTCAAAGGCGCCGGCCAGGGCCACAGCGATCTGGATGGCGGAGTACGCATCATTGCACTGGCCAATATCAAGGAGACGGGGAATGCCGCCGATATCGCCGAGCTGCTTGTCAAAGAAGCGGAACTTGCCACAGGCCAGGGTAAGGACCATGCAGTCTGCCGGGATTTTTTCGACCAACTCGGTGTAGTAGTTACGGCCAGGCTTGGCGCCGTCGCAGCCACCCACCAGGAAGAAATGGCGGATGTCCTTATTCTTGACGGCCGCAATGACCTTATCGGCAACGCCCAACACGGCATTTCTGGCAAAACCGACCATAACAGAACCCTTGTCGGTGTCCTCGCTAAAGCCTTGCATCTCCAAGGCCTTGGTGATGGCCGGGCTGAAGTCCTTGTCGCCGAGATGGGCGACACCGGGCCAACCAACCAGGCCGGAGGTGAAGATACTGTCCATATAGGCCTTGGGATCCTGGATACAGTTGGTGGTCATGATCACCGCACCGGGGAAGTCGGCAAACTCTTTTTTCTGGTTCTGCCAGGCCGTACCGTAATGGCCGTAGAAATGGTCATATTTCTTGAGCTCGGGGTAACCGTGGCAGGGCAGCATCTCTCCGTGGGTATAGATATGGATGCCTTTGCCCTCGGTCTGCTGGAGGATCAATTCCAGGTCCTGCAAATCATGACCGGATACCAGGATAGCCTTGCCCTTTTTTGCCCCCAGGGGTACGGAAGTTGGTACCGGATGCCCGAATTTGCCGGTGTTGCCGGTGTCGAGTAACTCCATGGCCTTCAGATTGGCCTCACCGCATTTCAGCGCCAGGGTCACCAGGTCAGGGACCTGAACATCATTACGCAGGATAGTGGTCATGGCCTCGTCAATATAGGCATAGACTGAATCATCTTCCTGGCCGAGGATGCGGGCATGATCGGCATAGGCAGCCACACCCTTCAGGCCAAAGAGGGTGATGTGCTTGAGGGACTTGATGTCCTCGTCCTCATTGGTATCAAGGCTTACGGCCTTGCCCTGCTCAACCAGACCTTTCATGTCTGCGGCCGGGGTGAAGGTGGCGGCAGGCACGGTGAAGGTGGCGCCGGACTTGGCCTTCATCGCTTCGCGCAGTTCAACCGCCTTGTTGATCATCCTGACGAAACGCTGGGGGTCAAAGTTAACATTGGTCAGGGTGGAGAAGATCGCCTCACAGATAAAGAGTGAGGTGGCGGAATCGGTGATGCCCTTCTTGCGGGCCGCATCGCTGTAGAGGCAAAGGCCCTGGGTGGCATGGATGAGCAGATCCTGAAGATCGGCAACCTCTTCGTTTTTTCCACAGACGCCGACGGTGGTACAGGCAATTCCCTTGGCTGTTTGTTCACATTGCTGACAGAACATATTGACATCCTCCTTTAAGGTTAGAAAAGCGGGGTTGATTGTTAATTATTGAAACCACTATAGCGCCCTGGCAGCGGGTAGACCTTGACCTAGGTCAATAGCTTCATTTTTTTTATTTTATTACGGGTAGCCATGAAGGGTTGTTCTCTCCGTGTTTTGTGGCCCGGGGCGTGGCTTCTCGAGAAAAAGGCGTTGCCCTCGGTTAATAGGGGATCTTGTCCTCCAGCTCATCCCAGAGTTTGAAGCCCTTCAGGGCTTGGGTCCGCATCAGTTGGTGCATGGCTATCTCCCTGGCCGTTGGTTCCTTGCTGAATTCCTGGTAGATGAAATTGTCGGCAAAACCAATGGCGGCGGCGTCGTTGCGGTTAGCGGCAAAATAAACGGCCTTAACGCCAGCCCAGTAGAGGGCGGCAAGACACATGGGGCAGGGCTCGCAATTGACGTAGAGGGTGGAGTCGGCGAGCTGAAAATCGCTGACCTTCTGACAGGCGGCGCGGATGGCCAGCATCTCGGCGTGGGCCGTGGGATCATTGTCCAGGGTCACCCGGTTGGTACCACTACCGATGACCACGCCGTTTTTGACAATGACGGCGCCAAAGGGGCCGCCACCACTGGTCAGACTTTTTTCAGCCAGGAGAAGGGCCTGGGTCATGAATTTTTGATGATCCGCCAAGGGATTTTCCTTTTTTTGATGGTCGTGAAGACAGTGGAGGGGCACGAAAAAAATATCGTAGCATAACCATGAAAGGTGTGTGAAAAAATGTTAGATTAACTGGGTATTTTCCACTTTCACCCTTAAAGGTAAGGTCACAAAATGAATTATCTGGCTCTGGTTTTGGCCTATCTTGTCGGCTCCATTCCCTTTGGTTTGTTGCTGGGCAAGATGGCGGGAGTTGATGTCCGCGATTCTGGTTCGCGCAATATTGGCGCCACCAATGTCACCCGTCTGGCGGGCAAGAAGTTCGGGGTTCTCACCTTGCTGCTCGATGCGGCTAAGGGGCTGCTACCCATGGTCGTTGCCCAGGCTGTCGGCCTCGCAGCCGATACAGTCCTTCTCTGCGGTGCGGCTGCCTTTGTCGGGCATTGTTATCCGCTTTATCTCCATTTTCGAGGCGGCAAAGGGGTGGCCACGGCCCTGGGTGTCTTTCTCTTTCTTGATGCCCTTGCCGTGGCCGGTGGTGTTGCCCTCTTTGTCACCGCCTTGGCCGTGACGGGCTATGTCTCCCTGGGCTCAATGCTGGCTGCAACCACGGTTTCTCTCCTGGTCTTGCTGCGTCACGGCCTGGATGCCAATTTCTATCTCGCCCTCTTTGTTACCGCCTTGATCTGGCTGAAGCACCATGAGAATATCGGTCGCCTGTTAAGGGGTGAAGAGAAGAGTTTTAAGAAGAAGGATACCGTAGCGTAGGGAGCCTGAAGAATGGTCAGCAAAAGACAATGGTTGATAATCGAAGAGGCCAAGGAGCTCTTTGGTCTGGGCGACCGGGCAACCCTGCGCGAGATCAAAACGGTTTTTCGACGGCTCACCAAGAAATACCACCCCGATCTGGCCGGTGAAAGTCCTGATAATCGGAGCAAGAGCCAGGAAATCACCGAGGCCTATCAGGCCCTGCTCTCCTATTGCGAGGCCTATGAATTTCCCCTGGTCAAGGCTGAGTCTGACCTGGAGGTGGATGATGAGGATTGGTGGATGAACCGTTTCGGCCAAGACCCCCTCTGGAGCCCTGGTCAGGAAGGGGATTAAGCGGCCCGGCCTGGCGGGGTATATTGGTCAGCCGAAGTTGGTTGCCCCCCACTTGCCAGCATCAATAAAAAAAGGCGCCGGATGATTTCCGGCGCCTTTTTTTTATTTGTCATCTCTCTGAGAGAGAGGCCGAAGTCTGCCTTTCGCTTCGCATCTCTACTTGGCTGCGGTAATTAAACCCGCACACGTCCCTTTATTCAATGAGTTTAGGGTTGGTGGTGATTACCCCGGTCTGCATCATATAATTGAGCCAGCTCTCAAAGGTGGCCATCTGTTTTTCCTGGAGCAGGGCGGTTTTGAAGCTCTCTTTGGCCTGGGGAGTAGTGGCCGTTTTGGCCTGTTTTTCCTGAAAACGGCAGACATAGAAGGTGCTGCCGTCAATACTGATCGACTCGGGATAGGGCTTGGCCTCGCTCAAGGTGAAGCCCAGGCTGCTGATGTTATCCGGCAGGGCGCTGGGGCCGCGGTTAGTCCTGGAGAACCAGGGCGTGGTCTGGACGCTGCCCCCGGCGGCGATAACGGCTTGCGTGAAATCAGTACCCCCTTTGCAGGCCTCAAGAATCTCCGTGGCCTTGGCCTCGGCAAGCTCGCGGCTCTTGGCCGCCTTGAAGTCGACTATCACCTCTTTTTTGACGGCATTAAGCTCAGGAATGGCAGGTTCGCGAACATCGTCGATATAGGTGATGTAATAGCCGTCCGCCTCTTCGATAAGGGAGCTCAGATCACCCTTGGCCAGGGTGAAGGCCTGGTCAAGCAGGCGCGGTTTGCCGGCCAAGGCGACAGGGGGGGCGCTCTGGCTAAAAAAATCGGTGGTCAGCAGGGTGACACCCTCTTGCTCGCTGTATTTGCCTAAGCTGCCGGCCTGAAAAATTTTCTCGTAAGCAGAGTCGGCATTTTTAAAGGCGGCGGCCTTGGCCTGCTGTTGTTTCAAGGTGCGCAGGATTGTCTCCTTGACCTCGGAGAACGGTGTGGTCTTGGCCGGGCTGATATCCTGAACTTCAATAATATGATAGCCATAACGGGTCTTGACCAGATCGCTCGCCTCATTTTTGGCCAGGCTGAAAACGGCCTCGTCAAAGGCGGGCACCATCTGGCCGCGGCTGAAAGAACCCAACTCCCCGCCCCGGCTTGCTGAACCGGGATCATCGGAGAATTGTTTGGCAAGGGCGGCAAAATCACCACCAGCCTTAATTTTTTTCAGGATATCCTCGGCCTTGGCCTTTTGGGCCGTGTCGTTGCTGTCATCCGTTTTGATCAGGATATGGCGGGCCGTCCTTGTTTCAGGAACTTGATAGGCGGTGATATTGTTCTGGTAGGCGTCGTTGATCTCCGCATCGGAGATGGTCAGGGCTGCCATGGCCTGGGCCACGGGAAAGGCGAGATATTTTATTTTGATCTGGGGAGCACTCTTGTACTCCTCCTTATGCTGGTCGAAATAGTCCTGCAGGTCATCATCATTGACCTTGACGTCTTTCGCGAAATCAGAGGCCTGGAGCTTATAATAGGCCAGCTTGATTTCGTTGTTGTCAAAGGCAAAACGCTGGTCGATTTCCCAGTCGGTGAGGACGGCGAATTCGCTGAGACGCTGACTGACTTTACGGCCGAGAAGATCAAGTCTAAGACCTTCCTCATACTGTTTGGGGGTCATTTTGTTCTGGGCCAGGAGCTGCTTGTAGCGGGCGTTATCAAATTTATCGGCAACTTTGAAATAGGGCTGGTTGATGATTTCTTCCTGTATCTCCCAGTTGCTGACATGGAGACCCATCCTCTGGCCACCTTGGGTCAGCAGGGTTTGCTGGACGAGGCGCTGGAGAACCTGTTGTTTAATGCCCAGACTCTCGATGAGGTTTTTGGGGAGAGTGCCGCCAAATTGGTCGCGCAGGGTGTCGACCATGCGGGTGTATTCTTTGTTGTACTCGGGAAGACCGATGGCCTCGCCATTAACAGTGGCCACGGCATCGCGCTTGTTGCCACCACCCATATTGGTGCCCCAAAAGACGAAAACCAGGACGATGATAACAATAATCGCCTGGAGGACGGGAGACTTGGCCTGTTTACGGAGAAATTCGAGCATATTTTCTGTCCTTCACAATCTTGAGATGAGTTCAGTGACGGCTTTTTAGAGTCACCGCGGAGATATAATTTATCAAGGCACTCTGCTGGATAAGACGTTTTTACACAACTCCTGCTATTTCATCAAGCTTTTGCCAGGTTTATCCCTTTCGAAATATTGACCAGCAGCGGCACGTCAAGTTTGAGGACCGACTCCATGGCCGTTTTGACCAGGGCGGCTGTTTCGTCAAACTCAAGGGCCGGAACCTCAAAAACAAGTTCATCGTGGATCTGGAGCAGCAGCTTGGCAGCCATCTTTTTTTCGTGAAGAACCTGGTGGCTTTTGATGGTGGCCAGTTTGATGATGTCGGCGGCGGTGCCCTGGATAGGGCTGTTAATGGCAGTGCGTTCGGCAAATTCCCGTCGTGTCTTATTGCTGCTGTTGATCTCGGGAAGATTGCGGCGTCGCCCCAGGAGGGTGGTGACAAAACCATCTTCTTTGGCCTGGACCACGATCTCCTCCATATATTTTTTGACACCGTGATAATGATCAAAATAGCGATCGATGAAGGTTTGGGCCTCCTTACGGCTGATTCGCAACTGGTTGGCGAGGCCAAAGGCGCTCATGCCATAGACAATGCCGAAATTTATCGTCTTGGCCACCCGCCGCATCTGGGTCGTGATGAGCAGGGGGCTGACCCGGAATATTTCGCCGGCGGTCTGGTTATGGATGTCCTGACCACTGTTAAAGGCCGCAAGCAAAGCCTCATCCTGGGAGTAATGGGCCAGGACGCGGAGATCTATCTGGGAGTAGTCAGCGGCAAGGAAGAAATGGTCAGGCGGCGCAACAAAGGCGGCCCTGATCCGCTGGCCCTCTTCGCTGCGGATGGGAATGTTCTGCAGGTTGGGGTTGGAACTCGACAGCCGGCCGGTGGCTGCCACACTCTGGTTGAAGGAGGTGTGAATGCGGCCTGTTTTGGGATGAATCTGCTCCTGAAGGGCATCAATATAGGTTGATTTGAGCTTGGTCAGCGACCGGTAGTTGAGCACCGCAGCCGGCAGATCGTGGTAAGCGGCCAGATTTTCCAGGACCTTGACGTCGGTGGAATAGCCGGTCTTGGTCTTTTTGCCCTGGGGCAGCTCCAGCTTGTCAAAGAGGATGGTGCCCAGCTGCTTCGGTGAGTTGATATTGAATGTTTCACCGGCCAGCTCATGGATGGAGCGTTCCAGGTCATTGATGAGAAGGGCAAACTCACCGGAGAGGCGCTTGAGGGTCTCAAGGTCAGCAAGGATGCCGTTTTCCTCCATCTCGGCGAGGAGGGGAACAAGAGCCATCTCCACCTCGGTAAACAGGCCCCAGCAGCCGATCTTTTCAAGTTGCGGATGGAATTCTTTCCACAAAAGCAGGGTGGCGGCGACATCCTCGCAGGAGTAGTCACAGGCCTGCTCAAGCCCGACATAGGCAAAGGCATTGGCCCGTTTATCCTTGGCCGTCACCTCGCTAAAGGAGGTCATGCCCATATCGAGAATCTCCAGGCTGAGATCGTCAAGACTATGGGAGCGGCGCCCCGGTTCAAGGAGGTAGGAGGCGATCATGGTGTCAAAGAGTGGCCCGGCCAGCTCCATATCGTGATGGGCCAGGATACGCAGGTCATACTTGATGTTATGGCCTATCTTGGCGATGTCCTTATTGGTAAGCAGGGGGCCGAGATGTTTTTTTACCTCAGCGAGATCGATCTGGTTG
>JBFFNX010000119.1:0-9518 GCA_041562995.1 Desulfurivibrionaceae bacterium | reverse complement strand
CCATTGACAAACCGCAGGGCAACCCTGGGGGCGATGAGATTCAGGAGTTGGCGCGCTCTTTCTGGCAGATGACCCGTGAGCTCCAGCATATAACGGTGTCGCGGGATTATGTGGATAATATCATCAACAATATGTCCGACTCGCTCATTATCTTAAATCCCGACCTGACCATCCAGACTGCCAACCATGCGACCCTCAGCCTCCTGCATGCCACGGAGGAAGAGGTGGTGGGCCGTTCTTTCCGCATTGTTTTTAGCCATCAGGAGGAGAGCATCGTCGATTCCCTCTTTAAGGGGCTCCTTGATGGTAAGGCCGTTGCCAATCTTGAGGCGCTTTATATTGATAACGATGATCAGGCTATCCCGGTACTTTTTTCCGCCAGTGCCCTGTATCTCCCCGATGGGACCCTGCAGGGCATTTCCTGTCTGGCCCATGATATCAGCGAGCTTAAGGAACAACGGGATCAGCTTGAGTTTCTGGCCAATTTTGACAAGCTCACCGGACTGCCCAACCGTAATCTCTTTTTTGATCGGCTGACGGTTACCATGAACGATGCCAGGCGTTATGGCCATCTCTTTGCCCTGTTCTATCTAGATCTCGACCATTTTAAACCCCTTAATGACAAGTATGGCCATGAGGCCGGCGACTTGGCCTTGCAGGAGGTGGCAAAACGGCTGCAGGATACGGTGCGTGATACTGATACCGTCTCCAGGGTGGGAGGTGACGAGTTCACCATCCTGCTGAGCAGGGTTCATAATGCCAGTGACGCCATGAAGGTGGCCACCAAGATTCTGGAGGCTATTGGCCAGCCCTTTCTCATTCAAGGCAACCAGTGTGTCTTAGGGATCAGTATTGGAATCTGCCTCTCCTCGCCAGAGCTCACCAATACTGACAACCTTATGAAAAATGCCGATACGGCCATGTACGCCGCCAAGGCCCAGGGGCGTAATCGCTTTATGTTCTCCTCGCCGGACCAGATGTAAATTCTGAGCCTGGCAAGTCCTTCTTTCTGCTCCCTCCCTCCCCCCCCTTTTTTTTTGTCCATCTTTACAAACGTGATTTCAGGGCGCTGGATCAGCGCCAAATCGCTCCCCAGATTCTAGTGAGTTGCTGAGCAGTTTCTGTTTGGTGCGACGATATGCCAGTTAGTTTCCCCTTTCGGCGTTTTCCCTTCAAAAAAAAATGTCGGAATTGCGGGTGATTAGCGACGAATTGCCACACCTGGACTTTTTCTGCGTCGGGTTGGTACGGTACATGCTCTTTACCTTCCCATGTGTACATTGTCGTGTCCTCAGCGCGGAATTGAATGTCGCGCTGCTTGAGGAAAACAGGAAAGCAAGCCGTCTTCTTTTAGCTTTCAGGCTTTTTTCAATAGGGACACATCATTAAACCTTGAGGAAGGAGAAGCTATGAAACGATGCCGAAAATTGATGGCCGCAGCAGCGGCCCTGGGCCTGGTCAGCACCGTGGGTATTGCCCAGGCGGATGTCGTGACCCAGTGGGATATGTCACTGACAACCCTGATGCAGACCCAGCAGGAGATCGCCAACGCCACCGGCGTGCCTTTTGCGTTTGATATCTTTAACTACGTGGAGCCAGGCAGCCTTGTTGACCCAAACACCGGTATTGCTGCCCTTGACGGTTTCATGCCCAGCGGTTTTGTTAAGTTTTCGGTAGGTAAGACCAGTATCTTCACCGATGCCTCCATGACCACCGAGAACGGTGCCATGACCTGGAAAGAGAGAGATACCCAAGGACCGGGACTGAGCATCGTTACCGGTGATGATGTCCGGGGGGAGAACTGTATTATGTCAGCCGGTTGGATGCCGGAATCACCTTGGGGTACCGATATCAAGCAATGTTCCGATCCATGGCAGACCAGTAAGCGTTTCAAAATGGTGAGTTATGTTCTGGATGGCCCTGTTGATTTGACCTTTGACGTCAATGCCACCGGGAGCACCGATGTCTATCGTCTTCTTCAGAAGTATGGCAATCATACCGGTCAGCGGGTCACCGGCTATACCCAGGAAGTTGGTTTCCTGGTAAATGGTCAATTTCAGAAGGCCACTCCCGGCTCTGGTATCGCCTTTTGTGCCAAAAGCGGTGCAATCTACGATGATGCCGCCCCTACTCCCAGCACGGTGATGAACCAGGGTGAGCTTGATTCCCTCATGGCCCATGGCCTGTTCGGTGCCGTTGACAAGCATCACCTCACCACCGGTTATTTCAACCCTTACGTGCGTGCTACCTTCGGCCTCATTGCCGGCGAAACCTCCATCACCACCACCGGCCTTGCCGCCGTTCATCGTGACCTGTTTGGCGAATGGCTGCCCGGTGATCAGATGAAGGGTGGTTTTTTCTACGATGGTGACGCCAACCCTTACACCGATAACTCCCTTGTGGCCAGCTGTGAAGGCTCTTTTGACGAGGAAGCAGGTCAGGCAGGTGCTCCTAATGCCGGTTGTGATGGCCAGTGGGTATCGTACCGCCAGGACTACCAGCTTCACGATATTGATGGAGACGGTCTTGCCCATGAGCCTGCGCCCTCAGTGGGCACCGATGTCCGCGCCCCCATTTTGGTTGATGACGCCACCATCGCTG
This sequence comes from Desulfurivibrionaceae bacterium, assembly GCA_041562995.1. Classification (GTDB taxonomy): domain Bacteria; phylum Desulfobacterota; class Desulfobulbia; order Desulfobulbales; family SURF-16; genus BM506. The sequence continues at coordinate 6,917 of JBFFNX010000119.1, read as the reverse complement.
CCTGGATGGCTGATCCCTTGTGGATTCCCGGCGACATTGATGATCTTGCCAACGTAAATATCAATGCCTTTGTCTCGGTAGGCAATGCCCAGAACTGGCCCACCGCAGATGGCAACGGTAATGCCAGCTTTACCATCAGGATGACCCCGACCTTTGATGCCGCAGCAGCCCAGACCGAGCCAGGACTTGATGATCCTGCCGCCTTTGTGGTCAGCATGGATGCCCCTAACACCGTTACCCCTTAAGGACGCATGGGTAACGAATAAGCACCTTGAAATGGTACGTTGCAATAACGATCATCCTGAAATTGGAGGAATTAAAATGAAAATAACAAGAACCATTCTGTTGGCGATGGTAATCGCCCTGGCGAGTAGTGGTCTGGCCATGGCGGCTGGAACGGTGCAGATGAACCAGGCTGTGAATGTGTCTGCCGATGTTCAAAACACCACCGGCAATTACCTGCATGCCGCCGTAAGAATGATGGCCTACGACCAAAAAGGTAATGCCGTTGGCCATGTCTGCCGTGAGGTGACTCTGCGGCCAAACGCTGTGACCACCGTTGACTATACCTGGCGCGCTCCTGGCTATGAGACTGGGCTGTACTGGTCGTCCAAGGTCGATATCAATGGTGCCTGCGTTAACCAGGATGCTGATGAGACTGATACCTCTCATGACGACAGCGACAGTGATGACCATTGGGATCATGATGATGAGTATGTCTCTACGGATCATCCCGCGGACAGCGACGATACGAGCTGGTGGGATAGATAATCCACGCCATAGTAACAAGTAATAAGAGGAACTGTTGAAGTATGGGGTCTTGCTGATCAGTGATTGAGGACCTCCCTCACCCTTTCCGGTCCGCCCGGACCGGAAAGGGTCTTTCTGACCTAGGTGACGATATGAAACGGGCCAAGGCACCTTTTGTTATACCTATCCTGGTTGTCTTTGGCTTGACAGGCATACTGTTGTTGATGGGATTGACATCATTTCAGGTCTATATCCGTGCCACCTATAATCAGAGTCTGCCTGTCCATTGGCAACAGGTTCTGATGTTTACACTCCTGCTCCTGGCAGGCGGGATTATGGTGCTAGAATTGTCCTGTCCGAGACGGCGAGTGTAAGGAGGGGGCATGGAGGAGTTTGAGAACGTTTCCCGGTCGGCAGGAGATGCGGGGGTGGTGGCAACTCTTATCTTTGTTGATATAGTGGCCCTTTTTGTCGTTCTGGCAACGAAGTACCCTCAGCTCTATATCCTTGCCACCTATGAAGATCTGCCTGGCGAATGGACCCAGGTCTTCTTTTTTACGGCAACGCTGATTTGCTCACTCTTATTGATCCGCTATCCCCATCCATACCGTCTCTTTTTTACTCTTCTTGCCCTGGCCTGTTTTTATGTGGTGGGCGAGGAAATTTCCTGGGGCCAGCGCCTCTTTTCTTTTGCGAGCCCCGAATTTTTTCAGCGTCATAATCTCCAGCAGGAAGTTAATCTTCATAATTTTCTCACCGGGCCGGTTGCCACCTGGCCCAAGAGAATGATTGAGGTGGGGCTTGTTGCCGGACTAGTGGGTTATGGCCTGATTTACCCTCTGTTGCGGAGGAGCGGCAATAGACTGGCACAGTGGTTAGCCGACCACGGACTGCCGGTTCCACCGTTGTATCTCGGTCCCTATTTTGTCACGGGGGCACTTTGTGAAGTTCGTCTTTTTTCATTTAACGAAGCTGAGATAGCGGAGCTCCTTATTGCCATGGCCCTGGCCTTCCTGACCCTTCATCATTATCTCCTCCTAAAGCAGGAAGGCCAGGAACATGCTCCCTGGCTACCAGGCCTGGCAATGATCGGCGTGGTTTTTGTATCTCTTGTCGGCGCAGCAGCGCTGAGTTGGTATTGCTGGAAATCGCCGCACCTTCATGACCAAACTGTTCAGCGTATCACGGCCGGCCAGGAGAAATTTGCCAAGCGTTATAGTCGTTTTGGTGATTGGCACAATGCCGCCCATCTCTATGAGGCGCTTCTTGTTGCCAGGGCTAAAGACAGGGGCTTATTGCGCAGTCTGGCTGCTTGTTATCGGTCGATGGGAGATGAGCGGGGGTTTTATGAAACCAATGGCAAGGCTATTCATCTGGACATGAAGCTGTATGGTCGTAATCCTCGCCAGGTGCCTGTCAATCTCTCGCTCTATCGGAGTTTTAAGCAGAACGGCAATGAGGAAAAGGCCCAATTTCACATGGCCAAGGCGCTCCTGGAAAGTCGAGACAAGGTGTTGCTGGAGCCCTATAATGCGGATAATTTCTATTGGTACGGTAAATGTATGCAGGCCGAAGGCGATAGGGCAGCTGCCAAAGAGCAGTTCGCCCAGGCCGTAGCCATGCAACCCGGATCAAAGAAGTATCTTAAGGCCTATCGTCGAAGTCTGCCCGGTGCGGAAGAAGGTTAACCGGTGTGAATAAGAGCCGAGGGGCAGGCAGCTGGTTTACCAGACCGAACGCAGCCCCTGTTTTTTCCTGATCTGATCGATGCGTCTCTCCAAATCAACCCGCCAGTCCGCGTGAATACGGGCCCCTGATGGGCCGATAAGTTCCGGCAGACCATAGACCAGGCGGTCGGCGGCCCGGCTGGCCTCAATAACCGCTTCGATGGAGCGGGCCCCGAATTTATACTTGGAGAGCAGGAGGCGCAGCAGCAGGCCAGAGGTCTTGCGGGCCGCCTTCTTCCAGTGGGTGTCCATCTGGTGGGCGATGATAAAGGCCCTTTTTAAGAGAATGCGCCTCAGGTCTTCCAGCTCTTCCGGGCTCGCCGAATCGCGCAGCAGATCATCAGAAATCTCAATGCCGTCAATGTCAAGAACCACCCGCAGCCGGCTCATGAAGTCCGGAATCTTCAGGGTCTTGGCCTTCTGGAGCTCGACGGGATCTTCCGTGGCGAGCAGCGCCTCCATTCCTTCCCAGTTAGATTTCACCCCGCCGGCAAAGACGAAGATCGAGCGCCCGATATAATAGGGGGTGCCGTGGACATAGGTGACGCCGTCCTGCATGGAGGGCAGGAAATAACGGAGATAGCCAAACTCATTGTTGTCATACCGGCAGTCAAATTCATCCCAGAAGGTGATGGGGACCTTGCCCTTGGCCACCGAGGCACGGATGAGGTCAATGGAGGAGTTGATCTCGTTGGGGTCTGAAAACTGGGTGAGGTTGAATTCGAAAAAATCAAAGGGGTCGTTGTCAAACTTCTTGCCGATAACCCGGGCCACCTCTTTGACAGAGAAGGATTTGCCGGAGCCAGGGGGGCCGAAAACACCGATACACAAGGGGCGCTGGAAACTTTCCTTGCTGACGTAAGAATCCATGACGCTCTGCAGGGTGAGAACCGGGCCGATCTCCGCCGGGTCGGTGGTACGCAGATGACCGATATTGTACATGCGCAGGGCCTGAAAGCCGCTCTTGTGGCTGACCTCATCCTTGAGATAATGGAGCACCTCCAGGATGACATCCATGTAGCCATGGCTGCCGGTGAAGGTGGCGCTGAATTTAGACCTTTTCGTCTGGTCAAAAAAGGCCCGCAGACCCTGTCGTTTTTCACCATTCCAGACCTGGCTGGCCACCTTTTCCAGGCTGCTGTCAAACTCTGGGGAAAAGGAGGGGAGTTCGATGAAGAAGGGGTCATAGTCATCTTCGCCGGCGCAGCAGTCATCGCCTGAATAGTCACTGCTCAGATCCAGGGAGGGGAACTCCAGGGTGTCGGAAAAATAATAACCATGCTCATAGAGCCAGTGCCAGTTGCTCAAGACCTTTTTGGAAAAGATCTGGGAGTGGCAACGGCCGGATACCACGGATCTCGAACGGATAAATTCCATGGCCAGCATGGAGGTGACCAGGGTGTCGTAGGCAGGTACCGAACCCTTTTGACGCGGCGAGCTTTTTTCCGGCAGACTTCCCTGGCGGTGGCGGAAAAAGACGCGGTCCGGGGTGATGGTCAGCAGGCCGTGGGGGAACATCTCCACCATGATATGGCAGCGGAAGCGCTGGGAGCGCGGGTCCCACAGGCCAACCTCGGGGGAGCGCAGGGCCCTCAGGCTCATGGCGACAATGGACTCCCAGACCACGGAACTGTCCATTTCCATGCGGGTTGTTTCCAGGTCGGAAAGACGGGCAAAGAGCATGAAATTCTCACCAAACTCATGGGCCCATTCAGCCCAGTGGGCAACACTGATGCCCATGGCGATCACCCAGGCATCCGGGCTAAGTTTTTTGAGCCCAGCGGCCACCTGGGGAGGGCGGCCGCCGTCATCAATGATCAGAATGCCGTCCTGGCCGCGAACTTCTCCGCTGTTTTCCTCGGTGAGGGTAAAGGAATACTCGTCATCGCCGCGACCGGCATAGGGCAGAATCTGGTGGACCATGAACCAGCCGTGATCCTTCTCGATATCGGGGCGCTGGTATTTGCGAAAGATCTGAAAGATATCCTTTTGTTCACCATAGGTGAAGGTGGTGATCTTCGGTGACAGGTTAGCCGAGGTAAGATAGGCGGCAAGCCAGGTCATGCACTGGTCAAGGCGGCCGTTTTCCACCTCCACCTTGCCGGCCAGCAGCTCCACAAAATCACCGGGATTATAGCCATAGGCCGGTAGGCTGCCCTCTTCAAGAAGGCTGACCTCCTTAATGGCGATGTTGCGGATTTTGACATTGGAGCCTAAAAAAAGGATTTTCTGAGAGGTTTCTTTCGGGGCTTTTTCTGACATAGCGGTCTCTTGGCAATGGTTAGGGAAGGGAAAAGACCTTAGCACTAACAGTAATCATTATCAAGAAATTACTGGTCGTTGGTTAAGAACTAAGTGTAGCTTGAGTATAGGCATGGCAGAATGGAAAAGTAAAGGCGGCGAAAGGGGCAGCAGATCGATGAAAACGGGGGGGGCGGCGCTGGGAAGGTCGTTTGGTCGGAAAGGGAAAGGGCAAGTCTTCGCTGAATTCCAACGAGTTTCGCCCGGTTTTTTCCTGTGCGTATTATCTGCTTTTCAGATCCGTTTGCCTTGTAATAATCGACGTTACTTTCTTGCTGCCAATGGCTGCCAAGATTCTTGCCAATTCGGGCTGGCAAGGGGGCAAAGGTGGGCGCGGGGCAATTCGGGCCGGGATCTGTCAGTGCTGGGCAAAGCGTTCCACCGGCAAGGTGAAACGGGTTTCCGTGGAAAGCTCTTCGGCCTTGGTAAATCCGACCTGGCGGAAGACCTTGCGTGAACGCTGGTTGTCTTTCCGGATGGTGGCCACCACCTTCTCCTTGCGCAACTCAAAAAAGGCATGGCGTACGCCCTTGCGGATCGCCTGGTAGCCGTAACCCTTGCCCCAGTGGCGGCGCTCGCCGATGACCACCACGATCTCAGCCTTGTCCTGCTTGGGGACCAGGCGCAAAAAGCCGATCGGCCCTTCCTCGGGCAGGGTGATCAAAAAGAAGCAGCCGTCCCGGTTGAAGTGGGGGGAAAAGAGGGGCAGTTGCGACTGGGCCAGTAAATTCTGAAGCTTGCGGGCGACATTCTGTTCCTCGTTGAGGTGCTCCACCACCACCTCGTCAGCCATCCAGTTTGCCAGGCGCTCGACATCTTGTCGATAAACCTCGCGCTGTAATTTCACATCCTCATGATCCATAACGTAAACCTGTTACTGAAGGTCGTTTCCTGTATTCATCCGAAAACTGCTTTGGTCAACATACGCCATTTTAAAAAATCAGAAATATGTTGTCAAGTCAGGAGGGATTCAGGGGGCGGTCAGGATCAGTGCCGATGGCGAGGCAAGAGATGATGCATGCCCTGTGGACGAGGTGCTGTGGGAAGAAGGGGGCAGCCATTACAGGGCAATTGAGGCAAGGGGCAGACGGCTTGAGCAGGGTGGTCATGGCGTGTGGGGCGTGTGGCCCTGAGCTGTTTTTAAGACCCCAACACGGCCCTAAGGGGCCAGGAGTCTGTTCAGCATGGCAGCCAGGGATTCCTGCTGTTCTTCGATGCTGGCCACCAGGCGAAACTGGGCAGCGGCGCGGCGTAGGGTGTCCTCGGGGCGGGTGGTCTTGAAATATTGACAGCCGGAAAGATAGTCGCTGAAAAAACGGATGCCCAGCTCAAGGGGAATGAGGCGGATGGCGGCCAGGAGATAGTGTCTGTCGCCGGGGGTAAGGAGATGGCGGCCCTTTTCAAGATATCCTTGCAGAATGGCCAGGCAGAAATCGCCATCAAAACGGGTGGTGCTTAGATCATAAAGAGTCCCACCCTGGTTACAGCAGGAGCGCAGGCAGTCGCCCAGATCGGAGAGCCGCAGCCCTGGGCCCACCGTGTCCAGATCGATAAAGGCGCAGGCCTGGGCTGTCTGCTGGTCAAAGAGGATGTTGGCCAGTTTGGGGTCGCCGTGGATGGTGGTAATAGTTAACTCCCCTCGGGCCCGGGCATCTTCGAGGCTGGTGAGGACGTCTTGATGGGCGGTGATGAAATCTCGGCATTCTGTGGCCAGCCCTGAATTCAGGCAGGAGGGGTTGGTGGCCAGCACCCCTTGATAGAGCCGGAAATAATGGGGGGTGTCGTGAAAATGGGGAATGGTGACATGGAGGGCGTCAGGGGCAATATCCTCGACCAGAGTGTGGAAGATGGCCAGGGCCCGGCCAACCTCCATGGCCTCGGTGCTGGAGGTCAGGCAGGACAAGGTCCTGCTGTCGCCAATATAGCTCAGGGCCCGCCAGAAACCGTTGTTGCTGTCACCCCACCACCGCGTGTCTTGGCGGCTTGCCAGGAGCTGGGGGATGACCCATCGCCTGTCAGGGACGAGGGCGGCAACACGATCGGCAGGCAGGCTGTGGTTAAGGATGGCAAGATTTTCGCAGATCTGTTCCGGGGAGCTGAAGGCCTGGCGGCTCAGGCGTTGGAGGATAAAGGAGGGTT
>JBFFNX010000118.1:0-9528 GCA_041562995.1 Desulfurivibrionaceae bacterium | reverse complement strand
GCCGACCTCGACTTCCTCGCCTCCTCGTCCCTTACCGGCCAGGCCCCGGCCGGCGTTGCTGTCCAGGTTATTCATGGCCGTAAGGACGTTGTTGCCCCTGTTGGCGAGCGGCCGCATATTGCCGGAGCTGCCGAACAGCTGGTCGATGGTGCCGGTCATCTGCTCTTTGCCCATCCCCACTCCTATCTGTTATAATTAGCCATGTCGCCCCAAGATAAAGCCAAGGACTCTATTCGCCAGCGCTTCTGCCGTGCTGCCCGCTCCTACGACCAGTACGCCCATGTCCAGGGCGAGGCCGCTGCCTGGTTGTTGGCGTCCCTGCCCAGAAAACCTACGAAAATCCTTGAAATTGGCTGCGGCACCGGCAATCTGACCGGGCTGCTGGCCGCGAGATTTCCAGAGGCCCAGATTGACGCCCTGGATTTTGCCGACACCATGGTGGCCCAGGCCCGTGACAAGGTGGCTAATGTCGAGCGTGTCCGCTTTCATTGTGTCGATGGTGAGGCCTTTATCAGCACCACGGCTGAGCGCTATGATCTGATCGTCAGTAATGCCACCCTGCAATGGTTTGACGATCTGGCCGCCACCTTTAAGCATCTTGCCGGCATCTTGAGCAAGGAAGGCATGGTGGCCCTGTCGCTTTTTGGGCCTGGCTCCTTTCAAGAGCTGGCCACGGCCATGCGGGAGGTTGTTGATCCTGCCATCCGTTTGCCGGCCGAATCTTTCTGTGCGCCCCGCGATGCTGAGGCCTTTGCCCGCCAAGTCTTCAGCGAGGTGGAGCTCTCCACCCGGCTGGTGGAGAGGGAGTATGCCTCCTTTTTTGATATCCTTGACCATATCAAGAAAACCGGCACCGGCGGCTATCATGACAAGGTCCCCCATCTCAGCAGGGCTGTGTTGAAAAGATTGAGTCAATGGTTTGCCGACAGAGGGCGTTATGCCATCACCTACGAGATCTATATCCTCAGCTGCCACGGGGTACGGGAGAAAGGCAAATGAGTTCATTACCTGCAAAAATCATGATCACCGGTACTGATACCTCGGTGGGCAAGACCTTTGTGACCGCCCTGCTTGTCGATTATCTGAAAAACAGGGGGGTGGATGTCGGCTATCTCAAGCTGGTGAGCTGCGGGGGGGAGCGGGCCGAGGATTGCCTCTACTGTGAGGAGAAGAGCGGTGTGCAAGGGGAGGTGGTGTATCATTTCAGGATGGCCGCTTCGCCCCATCTGGCCGCCAGGCAACAGGGGGAGGTGGTTGATGTTGGGCGCCTTAGCGCGGCGCTGAGCCGGAAAGAAGGGCATGATGTGTTGGTGGTGGAAGGGGCGGGGGGGCTTTGTGTGCCGCTTAATGAGGAGATCCTGCTCATTGATTTTATGGCGGCCCATCCCATGGCGACCATTCTGGTGGCCCGTTCCGGTCTCGGGACCCTTAATCATACCCTGCTGAGCGTTGAGGCCCTGCGCGCTCGCAACATTCCCGTGCTGGGTATTATCTTTTCTGATGAAAGGGGCTACGACCAGGATGATCTGCTGGTTCTGGATAATATGGCGACCATTGCCAGAATTACGGGGCTAGCGATTCTTGGTCGGCTCCCCCGGTGTGCTGACTTTGACGAGGGGCGGCGATTTTTTGTGGAGATTGGTGAGGCTCTTCATGGGTAATCTTGTTCGGCACTACTTTCTAATCTTTCTAAGCACTAATCTCTAATTTTTATACGCATTATTTTCTAATGTTCTTTGGGGGCTGTATTTTGTTTTGTTACTTTTTGTTTGCCCAAAAAGTAACGCAAAAAGGGCACCCCTGACAGCCCTGGCCTTCGGCACCACTCGCCTTCCGCCGATAAAAGGGTATTGTGGAAACTCGCACCTCTTCGAGGATGCTCAGACATGCCACAATACTTTTCCTTTTATCGGCTCCCTGCTTGCTCAGGGCTGAATGGGGGAAAAACTCCCAGCAACGGAAGAACGGCATTTGTCATGGATACCCCTGGAATTACGACGGTATAGTGACAAACCATACCATACCTTTAATTTTTGAGGATTACATGAAACTGTAGACCTTGTCACTGGCTATCTACGATGGAGGGCGGAAACTAAAGAAGGCAGAATCAACTGAATGACCCTGCCTTTCGATAATGTGGATATGAGGTGTCGTTGATTACTTTTGCTTCTTTCTGATTCTGGAAGCTACAAGTCCTACTAGTCCAGAGCCAAAAAGAAGCATGGAGGCTGGTTCTGGAAGCTGGTTAGCGCCTTCAAGTGCAAGTGTAAATGAATCTAATCCACAATCTCCGTCGCTTAAAAAAGCCCAACCAACTAAAGGTCCACCAATGTCAGATACTGGGTGGTTTTCATAAAATTCTTCGAGTTGCCATCCGCCGCCACTATAGTCGGGTAATTCAAACATGACCCCCGTTGCATCGAGGGGCCAAAAACCATAATGTGAAATCGTAAGGTGATATTTCCCCCCGGGCAAAGAATCTTCAGATATGCGCGAAGTATAACTAACGCCTGAGTCATCATCCCAGCTCACAAGTCGCATAGTTGAGTCAAATAAAAAGAATGAAGTGTCAGCAGGAGCTCCCCACAAGGTTACGAATTCGGTGAAATATGCTGAAAAAGGCTCGTTTCCTTGTATGTAAATATCATAAGTATTTTGATATCCACTGAGAGAATCCTCGATATAACTAATAGATAATGCGTTAGCCTTTGTCGCAGATAAGATAAATACAGACATAAAAACTAAGATTGTGTTTTTCATATCCTCTCCTCCCGTTATTTTTTTAGAAATTTCTTTTGGGCTCTATGTTAAGATTTATTCCGGCTATATCCGACTTTCCCAACTCAATCTCCATGGGCTTTCCCAAGGTTAGCGCGGGTTGGGGCTTAAAAAAATTTGTTCAGGTTTGAAAGGGTATTTGCACAGTATTTTCGACCTCAATCTCAGGCTCAAAAGCTATCGGGGGTGAGGGGCTGTAGCTTCGCCACCATCGTCGTCGGCCCAATGCTTCGCGTAGAGTGAGACCGACGCCGGCGGTGACGAAGCAAGGACAAACCTGGACTGAGTGCTACTAACTTCTTCTTCATGTCCTTTTCTGCTTCATTATTTGACGTAATAGTCATATGGCCTATAAGAATAGCAACATTCATGCCGGAAAATTATCATCACGACATTTGTCAATATATATTAACACTTACGGTCTGTTAGGGTAATTCGTGCATGTTACGCGATAAAAAAAATACTATTTGATTCCGGGAATATGAACAAAACAGCACGGGAAAACGGAATCTCCAATAAAAGCATATGGTGTAATTAAAAAGCGGCACACTCTCCATATCCCTAAGGCCTGTCGGTAACATCTGATCAGCTTTGCTTTTTTCTTTATAGAATTCCCCATTCAGCCCTGAACGGGCAGGGAGACGGAAAAGGGGAAGAGAATTGCAGCATGTCTGAGCACCCCGCTAGGGGGTATAAACTCTGCGAGTTTCCACAATGCCCCTTGCCAGGCGGAAGGCGAGTGGTGCCGAAGGCCAGGGCTGTTAGGGGTGTCCTTTTTCGGTTCTTTTTTGGACAAGCAGCCAGTGAAACGGGCGAAAAGGAACAAGGTAAACGACAGGCGACAAAGAAGGGAACCTTGCAACCAAGATTGAATAATCGCTTATAATGAAAAAGGCGGCAGAGATTTAGTTCTCCGCCGCCTTTTTTTGACTCTTTCCTACTTCTAGACAATACAGCGAAGGGCAATTTTTAATCCCGGGCTTTTATCTTTGCTGCAATCATCTGCTCGTGGGACAGCCTGAGAAGATTAGCCAGTTTATGGGCAAACTGGTCTTCATGTTTTTCAAGCTGGCCATCGGCATGGATAACCCGCCAAACATCTTCCATTACCTGTATTTTTTCTTCCTTGCTAAAATTCTGGTTCATTTTATTTGTATACTGCCAGAGTTCAACACTATTTTTTCTTTCCAGGCGGGCTTGTTCAATGAGTTCATCTACGTATTCACTACTTAGATTGAACATGTTTTTGAGGGTCTGGACAATATGGAGCATTTCTTCTTCTGTACATTCATTATCCACATGGGCTGCTTCAAGTAATAAAACTCCGGCAGCTATATGCATTTTCAATGCACTGGCATCAGCTCCTGTGTTTGCGGTTGTTTCTTGTGTGAGAATTTTCTTGATTAGTGAGAACATGTTTTCATCTCCTGCGTAAATTCTTTGCTGGGTCACAGCCGGGTTAGGCTTGGATTGTTGTTTTATTTGACTTCCCCCATTCAGCCCTGAACGGGCAGGGAGCCTGGAAAGGGACAAGCAGCCAGTGAAACGGGCGAAAAGGAACAAGACAAACGACAGGCGACAAAGAAGGCAACCTTGCAACCAAGGTTGAATAAGCGCTTATAAAAAAAGGCGGCAGAGATTTAGTTCTCCGCCGCCTTTTTTTTGACTCTTGTCTACTTCTAGACAACCATTTCTCCGGCCGTCCGCTAACCCCTTCCCATCGAAAAGGGGTCGCGTCTGGTGCTGGCAGGGCACTGTTATTTCTTACAGCACTCCCCCCTGATCGCCGGCACACCCAGTCCCTTGAGGATCATCGCCAGAGGGCAGAATTTACTGAAGCCGAATTGCAGGAGATTGGCGCCGACAAAGGCGGTTACAAAGAGCCAGTATTTATGGACGAAAATGGGGCTTGCGTCCACTCCCAAGGCCAGGGAGATGAGAATGAAACAGCCGGCGAAAACATGAACCCAGTCGGTAATAATCATGTGAATATCCTCAAGTAAAAGTTGTAAAGTTCTTATGGGTTAGAAGCTCAAGCGTAGCCCGACATAGACATTGGTGTTGTCTTCAAACTGGCCGAAGAAGGTATGCTCATCTGAACCGATAAAGATATTGCCGCCACCTTCAACCAGCCACTGGTCAGAGAGTTTATACTGGGCCTTGGGTCTGATATAGCAATCCTTGTCAGTGGGAGAGTAGTAGGTGAACAGGGAGAGAATCAGATTCTGGTTCATCAGCATCTTGGTGAGACGCAGGGTCAGCACGTTGCGGTACTCATCCTTGGCAGGGCTGCCGGCCATGAGCGTTTCTTCATAGGCGTCATAATCCATCATCCATTCCAGATATGCCTGCACCGCGGCCGTTAAGTTATGGCCGATCTCCCGCTCAAAGCCGAGCAGCAGGCGGTATTCGCTGTTTCTGGTGAGGGGATCATTGCCGCTGTCAGCCTGGCTGGAGTGGTAGTAGCCGGTCTCTATATTGCCGATACCGCCCAAGAGCGGCTTGCGCAGGGAGGCGCCATAGGCCTGGAGGCGCGGATAGCGCAGCTTCATGTCGGGCCATGTCATGCCCTCCGGGGTCTGCCAGAAGCCATTATAGCCATAGAGGGCGAGCTCCATGGAGGAGATAGTGCGAGACAGGCGGATGGCATACTCGCTATCGCGGCCGGTACTGCTGCGTTCTTCCAGGTCAAAAATATAATCGTCACCGGCGGTGCGGCCCAGGACACCGTTCCAGTAGGAAAGCCGTTCGCCGCTGATATGGACCGAGCCCTCAAAGACCGGGATATAGACGAGATCGATGTTGATCAGATCGAAAAAGACACTGGTTCTGACCGCGTTACTGGGCGCCTTCAGGTATTCGTCATCGCGGCCGATGAAAAAGGCTTGCCAGTCCTTGGCAAAGAAATCGTTGATAAAGAGCAGGTCGCCGGTGCCCCAGGTCAGAACCTGGCGGCCGATCTTCATGTCCACATTGGCCAGGGGGGAAAAGCGCAGGTTGAGGTCGCGCATCCGGCCGGTGACCTGGTCCACCACGCCATCGGCGAGCAGGTCGCCCTTGGCCTTGAACACGCCCCAGCCGAAATCCTTGGCCAGGTCGAGCTGCAGGCGGGCCTCGGCCAGGGAGACATCATCGGCATAGTCATCGTTGCCGGTACGCAGGCCGCCGCGCACCTCAATGAACCCGGCAAAATCTAAGCCGTAGTTGTCGAGGAGGCTGTCTTTCAGCTCTCCCATGTCAGCCTGGGCCGTGCCGGCCGCGAGGAGGAGGGAGAGTATGAGCAGGACTTTGTTCATGATATCTGGCCCCTACTGGCGCGCCTCTTTGGGGGGGTTGCGGAGATACCGTTCGGAGAAGAGATCCTCGTTGAGGTTTAGGTTGTACTTAATGTTGGTGAACTCGGTGATTGTGTTGCCGCCGGTGCCCAGGTCGTTAATGCGCGATTTGGTGACGGTGGTGTAGCCCTGAATGGTCTCCACCCCGAGGACCTCCATGGTGCGGTAGATGGTGCCGCTCTTGTCGGCGTACTCCGCCTTCATGGGCAGGAAGGATTTTTTGTCAATCCAGACGGTGAAGGAGGAAAACTCGACGCTGGCCGGATCTTTGGGGGTATTCTTGATGACATAGTAGGTGTCATCTTCCAGGAGCAGTTCATGGTGGTCGGCATCCATGTTGCGGCCCGAGACATCCTCATAGAAAAAATGGGAGCCCATGAAGCTGGTGCGCTTGTCAGAGGCGGCAATACGCTTGACCAGATCGAGGCCCGGCAGATACATCCAGCGGTCATCGTCCCGGGCAATATATTTATGGACCAGAAAGGTGGTCTTGCGGACATCGGTCGGCCGTTTGAAATAGACGAAGTAAAGTTGGTTGCCGCCATCCTGCTGGGTATCCTTGCGAAGAATGGTGAAAAGCCTCTCCCTGATGCGGCCCTGGTTGTCGGTGATGGTCATGGCCACCTCGCTCCGGCCGTCATCGCCGCCATAATAGGAGACATTGTTGGCCTTGCTGATGATCTCGGCGATGGGCGGCGCCGCAAGGGCAGGGGCCACCATCAGAACAATAAGGAGTGGGATGGAAAACAGCTGCTGTTTGATCATGGGGTTATCCTCTGAACACGACGGTTACGAGTTAGTCTTGGGAAAGAGCCAGTCCTGCAGGATGGTGATGAGGGCGGGCAGGATCAGCATGGTGGCCAGGCCGGAGATGGCCATGATGGAGGCCAGGAAGATGCCGACCGTCTTATAGGGCACCAGGGGCGCCAAAAGCAGCGGTGTAAAGCCGATGGCAATGACGATGACATTGCGGCTGATGGCCCGGGCCGGTTCTTCAAACATCACGGTAATGGCCTGGGCCCAGGAGCCGGTTTTTTTATAGGTGGCGCGGGAGCGCTCCAGGAAATGGATGGCAAAATCCACGGCAAGGCCCAGGGTGAGGGAGGAAAGCACGGCCACCGGCATGTCATACTCCTTGCCGATAAAACCGATAATGCCGTAGATCCAGGCAATGGTCATGGTCAGAGGGACCATGGCCAGCAGGCCCCAGGTGGGGGAGCGGAAAAGAACCACCATCATGATGAAGACGATGACAAAGCTCGACAAAAAGGCGTCGCGCATGCCGGAGACCATCTTATCCTGCCAGACCACATTGAGGTAGGTGAGGCCGGCCCATTGATGGCTGATTTGTACCGGTGGCGGATATCCCATCATATATTTTTTGACCTCTTTGACCACAGTCTCCATGCCCTTGTTGTCGCCGTTTTGCAACTGGACCCAGATATTGGCCTTCTGGTAGTCAGGGGTGACCAGGTGGTAAAGGTCATCCGGCTTATGGCTGTTTTGGAAAGAGATCAGGCACTGGGCCACTGCCCCTACGCTGTCAGGGATGGTGTAATGGTCCGGGTTTGACTCAAAGAGTTCCTTGTGCACCTTTTTCACCACATCGGTGATTGAGCTGCTCTTGCCCACGACGCCGATGGTGAGCAGGTGCTGTTGGAGGCCTTCAATATAGGCCAGGACATCAGGGCGCTTAAAAATCTGGTCGCGGTTACGAAAGGTGTCAACCTGGGCAACGACATCGGCCCAGATGTCATAGGTGCGGTCGTCGGCAAGGTCCAGGTGGTCGGCAAGGTTTGACTCAAGCAGGGAAAGCATGGCTTGGGTGGAGCTTTCCTGCGCTGTCCTCGTTAAAATGGCCAGGGCCTTGGCCACCACGCCCTTGCTTGTTTCATCAACAGCCAGCCCTTTGAACATATTGGCCAGTTCTGTTTCGGCCTCGGCAGGAGAAAGCTTTTCAAGATTTGACTCCAGGACCAGGTATGCCTCGTATGTGCCGCTGAAATGTTTATTGAGGACGCGGTCAGCCACCCGTATTTCGTGATTTTTGGTGAACCAGTTCACCGGATTGTCATTCACCTGAATCTTGCTGATTCCATAAAAGGCGATCAGGGTGAGCACCATGGTGATGAAAATGATAATTTTGGGCCAGCTGTGGACAAAACGGCCGAGGGTGCTGAGACTGCGGGCCATGGCACTGTGGTTGCCGCCGGTGTTAGGATCTTTTCTAACGCCGAAATTTTTCAGACTGGATTCCGGCATCAGCATGATATAGGCCGGGATGAAAATGATGGTGGTCAGCCAGGCGATCATGATGCCGGTGGCCACAAAAATACCAAAGGCCTGCACCGGGGGAATAGGGGTCAGGGCCAGGGAGGCGAAACCGGCTGCCGAGGTAAGGGAGGTGTAGAGCATGGGCATGAAGAGCTGGTCGATGACATGCTCAATGGTCTTTCTGCGGTCCCCGGTTTTTTGGTATTCATCAAAAAACTCGCTCATGATATGGATGGAATCCACCACCGCAATGGGCATGAGGAAAATGGGGATCATCGAGCTCATGATATGCAGGGTGTGGCCCGTGCCAATGAGCAGGCCCATGGTGGAAATCACCGCCACCATGGCGACGATCATCGGCGAGATGATCAACCGGACCTGCTTGAAAAAATAGAGCATGAGCAGAAAGATGGCCAGCATGGCCAGGGGCGCGGAAATGGCCATCTGGATGAACATTTCCTTGCCAAAGGTGTCTTCTGCCACGGGCAGGCCGGTGATAAAGTATTTGTCGCCGTTGTCGCCGAGGGTGGCAATTTTCCCTTTGAGCTGCTGGCTCAGGGTATGGGCGAATTTTTTTGAGGTGATGGGCAGATAGATGCCAATGGCCTTGCCGTCCTCAGAGACCAGGGTACCCTTGAGCAGTGGGTTGTCCATGGCCAGGTCGCGGATGCGCAGCGCCTCTTCCTGGGTGGTGGGTGGTTTGGCCATCAGCCAGTTAAAGCTGACCTGTCCCAGGCCGGCCTGGACAATGGCATCAACCGTGGAAGGGGCAATAATATTCTGGGGAACCACCTTGTAGTCGGGGTTGTTTGGGTCGGAGAGGGTTGCGGCAAACTCAGTGAGATCAAAGACGTGGGTCAGTGTCTCTGGGTTGAAGACCCCGTCCGCATGCGTCTCATTAACAACGCCAAGAACGACCACGTCATAGAGGGAAAATTCTTTTTTGGTAGCGGTGTGAAAGAGTCGAACCGCCTCATGCTCAGAGAGCATGTTTTCCGGGTCGGTGTCAACATGGACCTTGGTGATGAGGGCGCCAAGGGTGATGGTGAAGAGCACCATGAGGGCGGTGATCAGTTTGGGCCTTAAGATGGATATCTGAACGAGTTTACTGCCAAGTTTCATGATCTAATTCCTGTAACCG
>JBFFNX010000117.1:0-9603 GCA_041562995.1 Desulfurivibrionaceae bacterium | reverse complement strand
ACGAATGATGCCCTGTTCTTGGGCGGCCAGACAATGGGGGCCAAAATACTCGCGGGAGAAGAGACGAACCTCAGCCAGCAACTCCTCACGGTGCGGGATCTCCTGCTCAAAGAGAACCCGTAGATACATCTGGAAATATTGAGGATAGCGGTCAACAAACTTCAGGCCCGCCCCAAGGATGGCTTGGACAAGATCAAAGAAATCATCCTTGCCTGCCGTCGCCTCTTTGACCGCCCCTTTGACCTTGTGGATAAAGCGGCCGAAGACAAAGAGAAAAAGCCCTTCCTTACTGCCAAAATATTGAAACAGAGAACCTTTTGATATGCCGGCAACCTTGACGACATTATTACAGCTCGCCTTCTGGTAGCCCTGGGAGGCAAACTCAAAGATTGCCGCCTTAATAATGGCGTGCTGCTTATCGTCTGCTAGATTGGCAAAGGTGCCCTTTTCAAGTTCGTGAAAATCCATAATATGACCAGGTGGTCATATTAGCTTTTTTGGGTGGGATAGCAAGAAAAAAGAAGGGAACATCTAAAACCAGGGAAAAACCATCTTAGCGCGTTTTTTATAGGCAGAATAGGCGGGAAAATGTTGAGCCAGAAGCTCTTCTTCGATACGAAGTTTAAGATACAGAACAAGCCACAATAGAAAAAATCCGACTAGGCGCAGCCAACTGAAGGTGATGAGGAGCAGGCCGAGGGCAGCAAGCAGAACACTGGCGTACATGGGATGCCTGATGAAACGATAGGGGCCATGGGTGACAAGCAGAGCGCCCTCCTTAAGGGCCGGGCGGATATTGAAATGACCAAGGCGCATGACCTTAATGGCCCAGCCAGCAAGAAAGAGGGAGGCAAAAAAGAACGGCAGGGCGACAAGATGGACATCACGCCAATCCGTACTCACCGCCAGCACAATGAGGAGCATAAATTGGCAGGCGACAAGAATCCCCCCATGCTCCTTGTTCACAAGCCAACCTCACGAACCCAGGCCACCAATCTTTTCATGCCCTCTGCTGTTGACACCTTGGGGCTGTAGGGCAGAATTTCCTGGGCCTTTTTGATGGAAAACCAGTGGGATTTGGCGAGCTGTTCAGCAACAAAGCGAGTCATCTTGGGCTCCTGATTTATGCGCAGGAAGCCATAGATTTTCTCCAGGATAAAACCGATGGTATAGGCCTTATCAAAGGTAATGGATTTGGTCACCGGCGGAATGGCGAGTTGAACAAAAAGTTCATTAATCCACTCCCATAATCTGACCGGTTCGCCCTGGGAGATAAAAAAGGCCTCACCAGCGGCAGTGCCGTAGCGTTCTAAGTTGACCGCAGCCTGGATATGGGCATCCACCACATTGTCAATATAGGATATATCCACCTTATTTCTGCCAGTGCCGACAATCTTTAAGTTCCCGGCACGACCACGCTTGACAAGGCGGGGAATGAGATTGGTATCCCCTGGGCCCCACACCAGATGGGGGCGCAGGGCCGTGGTCCTGAGCAGCGGACTATTGGCTTTAAGAACAAGAATTTCCGCCATAATCTTGCTGCGGGCATAATGACAGAGAACATCCGTGGCATAGGGCGCTTTCTCATCAACGCCGTGCAGATGACCACGGTTAAAGACGACACTGGGTGTGCTGGTATAGACCAGGCGGGAGACAAGGTTTTCCTGACAGGCGGCAATGACATTCTCGGTGCCCTTGACATTGATCCCAAAATACTCGTTCCAGCTCCCCCATACTCCGGCCTTGGCAGCGACATGGAAGACCGTGTCGATATTATTGCAGGCCCGGACCATAAACTCCTTATCACGGATATCACCCACCATGCACAGGGCGCCGAGCTCTTCGACGGCAGGATAATGGTGGCGGCCAACCACCACGGTGCGGATCCCCATCTTACAAAGGGCCCCTACTATACCAAGGCCGACAAAGCCCCCTCCTCCTGTGACAAGGACATTTTTCATTTACCCGCTCAACCTAACTTATGAGCCGCCCAGACAGCCAGCTTCTCTCTGAAAATTTTGGCATTATGACGAATATCCACTGGAAATTTCGGATGAAAGAAGATTTCATCTATCTTTCTGGTCATCTCATTCTGGAGGCCAAGGACCCGCAACTCCATGGCCAACCTTTCCTTGTCGCACTTTTTATCATGACATTCAAAACATAAAACCGGCACCTGATGGCCCACCGGCCCCACCCCTACCAGGGCAGTGCGCGACACATCCCTGTGGACGTTATAAATCGCCTCACAAGGGATGGTGTAAAGGGGGCCATGGGAAGTCAAAACCCTATGGGACTTGCGGCCGCAAAACCAGAGACGCCCCTTGTCATCAAAATATCCCATATCCCCCATCCGATGCCAAAAAGAATCGCCATCGAGCATCTTGGAGGCCTTATTTTCCTCGGGATTATGGTCATAGGCCCTGGTAACCACAGGCCCCTTGACAATGATTTCACCAATTTCACCCGGCGGCAAAATGGCAACCTGACTATAATTTTGTACAGGCCTTACCGCAGTCCGCATGATTTCGATGGTGATCCCGGGCAGCGGCCGTCCTACACAGGTGCCCTTGCCAACCTGGGTCTGGGCCCAGGTTTCGCCGACGATTTCTGAGCCGGTCATGGAGGTGATGGGCAGGCACTCGGTGGCACCGTATGGGGTATGGATCTCGCCACCCGGAGCCATGATTTTAAGGACGCGCTCGACAAGTTCCCCTGAAACAGGGGCGCCGGCCATGAGAATTTTCCGCAGGGGCAAAACGATATTTTCCTGTAGACAATAGCGGCTCACGACATTCCAGATAGCCGGAGAGCCAAAGGAGTAGGTCACCTTGTGGTCAATAATGGAACGGATAAATTTCTGCGGATTCACCTGGGCCGGTTTGGCAGGGTTCATGTCAGGCAAAACCGCCTTGGCGCCAAGGGCGGTGGAGAAGAGGGCAAAGAGAGGAAAGGCGGGCTGGTCGATCTCGCCCGGACCAATCTTATAATAGGAACGGATTAACTCAAGCTGGGCATGAAAGATACCATGGCTGTACTGGACACCCTTAGGCGGCCCAGTGGAGCCGGTGGTGAAAATAATGGCTGCCAAATCATCTTTAGCCGCCGCAAAGACATTAAAATCAGGTTCAATGACCGCGCTTATCCGGGCCAGAGAACACCCCAAAATCCCCAGGGAGCTGCCAACACAAATATTGGCCCGGATGGTCCGGAAGGGCCGCGGGCAAAGAAGCTTAAAGATATGGGCCTTGGGAATGGCGACAAAGACATCAGGCCTGACCGCACCGATACAGCGCAGGAGATTTTTGTAGCCCATGCCGGGATCAATGAGAATGACCGTGGCCCCCAGGCTAAAAAGGGCAAAGGTCAGGGCGACAAAATCAAGAGAGGGAGGGACCATCAGCATGACCCGCTGACCCGGGCAAACCCCCTGGCCCTTCAAGGCCGCCACATAAAGGGCGCTCTGCTTCCGGAGCTCTTTGAAGCTGTACTCTTGATACCTGCCCTCCTTGCCTTGCACCAAGGCAATTTCATCAGGGCGATCTCTTGCAACATCAGCGAGGGTATGGGCGATGTTAAAATTCATCGGGAATTCTCAAAGAAATTTTCCACCAGCGGTGCCACCTCGGCAAAGGCATCCTCAAGAACATAGTGGCCGGCCTCAGGAAAATAATGACATTGGGACTCAGGGAATCGCTGCTGCCACTCGTGATAGAAATGGTCATTGAAACAAAAATCCTTACCGCCCCAGCAGATGAGCATGGGCTTGCCCTGGAGATTGATCAGTTTCTTGTCGATGCGCGCCAGTTCAGGCCAGGAGGGATGCGATTTGTTCAGGGGGATATCCTGGACGAAGCGATGGGTGGCGATGCGATTGGCCCAGGAATCGTAAGGATACAAAAAACCGGCAGCAACCTCTTTAGCCATCCTCTTGGTCACCGCCATAAAGGTGGCTGGCCAGGCAAAGCCATTCAGTCCCTGGACAATAATTTTACCGAGAACAGGAATACGACAGATATTGATGCGCAGGGGAATGCGGCTGGAGAGGAAGGCGGCGGTATTCATAACACAGATCTTCTCCACCTGGTCGAGATGATCAACAGCCCACCCCATAGCGATGGCACCACCCCAATCATGCACCACTAAACTGCACTGTTCCACACCAAGGCGCTCAAGAAGGCTGGTGAGATTGTCGATGTGGGACCGCAGGGTATAGGAATAGTCCTGGGGCTTGTCGGAAAGCCCGCAGCCCATATGATCAGGGACGATTACCCGAAAACGATCCTTTAAACGGCTGACCAGATTGCGATAGAGGTAGGACCAGGAAGGGTTGCCATGCACCATAACCAGCACCGGCCCCTTGCCCTCGTCAAGATAGGAGAGGCGGTGGCCATTGATGACAATGGTCTTGGGGGTAAAGGGATACTGGGCCAGATTCGCCATCACCAATCAATACCCAACATGAGGGAATTAATACCGCTGCCGATCCCCAGGATGGCCGCCCGTTGCCCCGCCTTGAGGGCCTGCTGCTCGATGCCCATGGCCATGGTAATCGGCGCCGAGACCGAACCGACATTCCCCAAGGTGGCCAAGGTCTCAAAATTTTTGGCAGGATCAAGGGCCAGGGTCTCAAAGAGCAGCTGGGCATGGGCCCGCCCCACCTGATGGCAGAAAAAGCAATCAATCTCATCTTTCTGCCAGCCAAGTTCCTGCAAAAAATCCTGCCAGCACAGGGCTGCTGTTTCGACCCCCTGCTGAAGAAGCTGTTCGGAATCGGTGGCCATGAGAATACCCTCATTTCCGGCCTGGCCGCCCTGACAGAGATCATTATGGGCCGTGTTGGCCCGGCAGGCACCGCCCACCAGATAATGGCCGGTATCGGAACATTGCTTATCTTCCATGACCAGGGCAACCGCGCCCGAACCGATGGTAAAGGAGGCGAAGGCGGGCTTAATGGACTTGCGGGTCAGGGTGCTGTCCTGCAGGAGATGCTTGATCGTTGACTCAACCAGGTCCTCGGCGGTTTCCCCGGCAACGACAATACCTTTTTTTACCTGGCCCAGCTCAATCATATTGGCCAGCATAATCATGCCGTTTAAAAAGCCAAGGCAGGCATTGGAGAGATCAAAGACCTGGCATTTCTCAGGCAGGCCAAGCTGACGATGGACAAAGGCGGCCGTAGCCGGTTCCATCATGTCCCGGCAGACCGAGGTGAAGATCAGACACTCAAGGTCCTGGGGGGCAACCCCGGCTTTGGCAATGGCCTCTTTGCCGGCCAAAGCGGCACCAGCACTGGGCCGGGTACCGGGTGCCCAGAAACGGCGGCTCTTGATGCCGCTCATGAGTTCGAGACGGCCCTCTGGTAGCTTCAGGCGCTGATACACCGGGGCAAGGCGCGCCTCGATTTCAGCCGAAGAGACCTCATTGGGCGGCAGGGCATAGCCTGGATTATGGAGACAGACGCGGGAGTATTTCATATATTTCTTGTTATCTTTGGCGGGCCGCGAAATCACCGGAACACGAAAGATTTTTCAAATGGTTTGTATATCCCGTGGCGCAAATCAACTGACGCTCTTGCGGACAATCTCGGCATCAAAATAGTTGAGCCCCATTCCGGCATCAACCACCAGACATTGGCCGGTCATGCCGGAGGAGCGTTCAGAGAGCAGAAAGGCGGCGACATTGGCGGCCTCTTTGGTCTTCAGGGCCCTTTTGCGGGGAATAACCTTTTCGGCAAAGAGATAGCTGTCTATATAACCGGGAATTCCGGCTGAAGCAGATGTTTTTAGCAGACTGGGACAGACAGCGTTAAAACGCACCTCGGAAAAGGCGGAAAAGCTCTTGGTGAGAAAACACAAGGATGACTCGAGGGCCGCCTTGACCGGGGCCATATAGCCATAATTCTCAGCGGCCATCTTGGTTGAGGAAATAGAGATGGTCACCATTGAGCCATTCTTATCCAGTAAATCTTTGAAATGATTAGCAATAGCCACAAAGGAAAAGCAGGAGATATCCATGGCCTGGAGAAAATCTTTTTTCAGGGTGGCATGAAAGGGTTGCAGGCCCTCAGAGTAGTTGGCAAAGGCGATGGAGTGAACAATACCGGCAAGGGGAGCATCGATGCTGACCTTTATCTGATCACGAACCCGGATGATATTTGCCTCATCCTCAACATCACAGATAAAAACAGGACTGTCAGGGAAAAGTTTACGGGCTGTTTGAGCCCGCTCTTCACTGCGCACCACATGAATGACATCAGCGCCCTCTTCCACCAGCACCTTGCCGATGGCATAGGCAACTGATTTCTTGTTGGCCAGGCCAAAGATAATTATTTTTTTAGCCTGCAGTCCAAGAAAAGTCATATTGAAGAAGCTGAGAAATAAGGAGTTGAGAAGTAGGTAGATAAGAAAACGGGATGTTACCTTCCGCCCTCTATCTTCTGTCTTTTGCTGCTAAGGTACAGGCGAATTCGACCTTCACGGCCACCTTGCCGGCCACCTTCACAGAACCCTTCATGAACCAGGCCGGGCCAACCTTTTCCGAAAGCGACGCCGTCAGGGTGATGATATCGCCAGGCACCACCTCACGCTTAAACTTGGCCCCCAGAATACGGGTAAGAACTGGAACACCTGCCGGCAGAGCGGACTCATTCTTATCATTATTTAAATTTTCAGAAATGAGCAAGGCACCGGCCTGAAATACCGCTTCACAGAGGAGAACCCCGGGCATAATGGGATAATCGGGATAATGGCCCTTGAAGACATCCAGATCAGCCGCAATCTCTTTTTCCGCAACAATCTCAGTAGCGGTGAGTGAAATAATAGAATCAAGCCACAGAAAAGGAGGCCGATGGGGGATATGACTGGTGATAAAATCAGGATGATTAAAGTCCATGCCGTTCTACTTATTTCCCAACTTCTTACTTGTCAATTTCTCCAAAATCACAATCCCCCAGTAATCTCAAGAACTGCGCCATTGATATAGGAAGCCTTAGAACCGGCGAGGAAGAGAACCGCATCAGCAACCTCCTCAGGCTTGCCAAAGCGCCGGGCCGGCACCATTTTCTTATAGGCCTTTACCTGCTCTGTGTCCAGGTCATCAAGCAGTTCCGTGGCGATAAAGCCGGGCGACACACAGTTAACCGTGATTTTACGCTTGGCTGTTTCTTTGGACAAGGACTTCATCATGCCGATCTGCCCGGCCTTGGAGGCGGCATAATTGGCCTGGCCGACAAAACCCAAATGGGCCATGGGTGAGGTGATAAAAATAATACGGCCAAACTTCTCCTTCATCATAAGCTGGACCGCAAATCTACTCATGTTGAAGCCACCGGTCAGATTAATATCAATAACCCGCCGCCATTCATCCTCCTTCATCAGAGCAAGAACAGCATCACGACGGATACCGGCATTATTGACCAAGACGTCAATGGTGTCAAAGCGGGACTCAACCTCAGCATAGAAGGCCTCAACTGCGGCATAATCACTGACATCACATTTAAAGAGATGGAGACGTTCGGCATTGCCACATTCGGCCCGAAAGGCCTCGGCAGCAGCATCATTGCCGCCATAAAGCCCGATAACAGTAGCTCCCTGGGCCAGAAAGGCCGTGCTGATGGCGCCGCCAATCCCCCGGGTTGCCCCCGTTACGATGACCTTCTGGCCGGTAAAATCTGACATATTTTTTTTGCGAATAAAATTTAGGTAATTTCTAACTGCGCAGATAGGCATCAGCATCATTGGCAACAATAACGCCGTAATTAATGGCGCCAAGCCAGCCGCTCATAATGATGCCCACGGAGCCGACATGGAATAAACCGGGCAACGCCTTGAAAAGATTACGGGAGACATCCAGCCCTTCGAACTTGGTACCAAAGGAGGTCCCTTTCGTGTGCAGGGTGTAGCGGTTGAAGGTACGGGGGGTGGCGGCCTCGACCCAATCACATTTCTTACGGATATCGGGGATGTAGCGCTCGAGATCAACAAAACAGCGTTCTATCATATCATGCTTGGCCGCCTTATACTCATCATCAGACAGGCTGGCCCAATCGTCGAAATTGCCGTTCATCGAGGCGACAACTGTATAGTCTTCCTTTTCGTCCGGTCTTGTCTTGGGATAATAAACCGAAAAGGTACGACTCTTGGTATCCATCTTCAGCATCTCTTCTGAAGAAAACTCTTCCGAGGTGGAGGTAAAGAGCAGATCACCGATATCGGGAAAGGATTCGCCGGGTGTTATGCCAAAATAGACCTGACAACTGGAATTATTGACCTTGACCTTGGCAATCTGGCCTAAAAATTCCTCGGAGAAGGCTTCGGTCCCGGCAAGATTGTAAATGGTATTGGTAATGCCGCTGTTTGAGACAACACACGGGGCATTAATAATGCGATCGCCCACGGCGACCCCTGTGACCTTACCGTTTTCAGTGATAACCCGGTCAACCTTGGCCTTGGTAGAGATGGTCACACCGTTACGCTGCAGTTCGTCCCCCATCATGTTGATGAGTCGGTCCGTGCCGCCCTTGAAGGTGTAGACCCCCTTGTTCATGAAGTTGGAAAAGACAATGCCGTAGGTAATGGCCGGTTCATCAAAGGTGGAGCCATTGGCATAGGTGATGGGTTCCATGAGAAAACGGTGGACATCACTGCGACCGGGGAAAAATTTCTCGAACAGCTCTCTGGTGGTCATGGCCAGATCGTCATAAAAATTCATTTTGTTGACGGTTTCAAAAAAATTATCGACCACTGATCTGGATATTTTAAATTTCTTCACCAGAAGATCCGAAAAATTTGTCTTGTCAAAGGTGGTTTTCAAGGAAAACTGGGGATTATCAAAAACAATATCTTTCAGCTGAACAATGGAATCGCGAATTTCCTTGGTCCAATATTTCTTGCAGGTCTTGACCATGCCGTAGGGGAAACCATGCAGGGAAACATCAAAGATATGGGACTTCCTCTTAAACCAGGTGGCAAGACCGCCGAGCTTAAAATGATACTCAAGAAGGAGCACTGAGTGCCCGGCTCTTGCCAAACGGTTGGCACAGGTAAGACCACCAAGACCGGAACCGATGACAATAACATCGTATTTATCTTTTGTTTCGTTAAGGGGTGTGAAGGACATAATTTTTTGTTCTGAAGCCAAAATTGAGAATTCAGGAAAAAGAATTTACAGCAAATGTACTACTTCAAAATCTGCTGATTAACGATGGTCACCCCACTCAACATAGCACCAACAATACCGAGAAAACCCTGGTCGGTACCGGCAACGAACAGATTGCTATAGGGGGTTAAGCCATCCTTTATTTTACGAGGGCTGCCATAAACAGCACCCTGAGCCTTGGCTGTATAACGTTCGATTGTCAAGGGGGTAAAACTGTCGTGATATACTCTATTTTCCTGATAATTCCCAATTATTTCAGACACCCTGGCAAAGGTCTGGGCCTCGGAATCTTCTTTTAATTGCTGATATTGTTCAGCATTGGCCTGCTTCCAGATGGCATAATTTGCCGCATTAGTAATACGGATCTGGAAGAAATCAGTCACAGGAAGATCCTGGAAATTCTCAGGGAAACATATGACACCCCAGTCCGGATTAATCGCCGTT
>JBFFNX010000116.1:0-9634 GCA_041562995.1 Desulfurivibrionaceae bacterium | reverse complement strand
GCCATTATTGCCGGCTAAACCTAAACGTACTCCAGGGCCAAGGTCAAAGGAGAGATCTGAAAAGAGGGTGGTGTCACCCATTTTTTTGCTGATCTTGTGAGCAGATAGTAGCTTCTTGGTCTTACGGCCCGTGCCGCTAACGTCAATTCTTAGGGATTTTCCAGACTGGTTGCGTTGGCGAACGCGGGAGAGTTCATCCTGTAGGCGGTGGGCCTCGTCAATGCGCGACCTGGCCTTGGTGGCCCGGGCCTTGGGGCCGCGTCGCAGCCATTCCACCTCTCTTCTGACCTTATTGGATAGGCTCGCCTCTTGCTCTAGTTGGGCACTGAGGAAGGCACTGCGTTTTTCCAGGAAATGGCTGTAATTGCCAGGGAAGCTGAGATAGCCGTCCGGATAACAGCGGTTAAGCTCAATGATCCGGTTGCTGACATTTTCCAGGAACAGTCGGTCATGGCTGACAAGGACAAAGGCAAAAGATGCGTCGCGTAGTATTTTTTCCAGCCAGAGGATGGAGCGGATATCGAGATGGTTGGTGGGCTCATCGAGCAGCAGGAGGTCTGGATCCTGGCCTAGGGCGCAGGCGATGGCAAGTCGCTTGAGCCAACCCCCGGAAAGGGAGGCGACCTTGGCCTCGGGGTCAGTAAACTCCGCCTGGCTTAAGGCAATCTGGGCCATGAGGATCCGGTGGTCCTCGTCGTGGCCGCCAATGGCCTCTTCGACGATCTCTGTGACACTCTTGTCCCCCTCAAAATCTTCACTCTGGCTGAGGTAAACCACCCGCATTTGTTTGGAGAGAAAGAGGCGGCCGCTGTCTGGCTCTATTTTGCCGGCCAGAATGGAGAGAAGGGTGGATTTGCCGGAACCGTTCGGGCCAATGAGACCTGTCTTTGTCTTTGGTTCAAAGCTGAGGGAGATTTCTGTAAATAGGGTATGGGCGCCAAATGATTTTTCAATATTTTGGCAGCTGAGTATGTTGGCCATGGATTGGGGAAGCAGTAAGGGATGGAGTGTTTATAAGGGCTGAAGAGCCATTGACGATGTTATCTTTTGACGAATATTGTAAGTTTTTTAGAGCACGGTAGCGTAAATAAAGTAGAATAATAACGCTTAGCACCTCACCTTTGTAAAGATCGGCATGATAATTTAACGATAAGTGGGGTGGCTGACTATAGCTGTTATTTCTAACTTAGAAAGTTTTTT
The DNA here is from genome assembly GCA_041562995.1 of Desulfurivibrionaceae bacterium. Classification (GTDB taxonomy): domain Bacteria; phylum Desulfobacterota; class Desulfobulbia; order Desulfobulbales; family SURF-16; genus BM506. The sequence goes on along the minus strand of JBFFNX010000116.1, from coordinate 8,434 downwards.
TATTACGTAATATAAACGAGGATACCATGGCAGAACCAACCGTTACCATCGATACCATTGCAAATATCTTGGCCCTTGCTACCCAAAAGACCTTAGAGAAAAGCACGAAAAAGAAAGTTAAATACTCATCAACCTTCATAGCAATACCCAAGGTATGTTTAAAGCCGGATGTCGGAAGTTTTGTACAGTTTTCCGGTGATTATAAAGGCCTGGTGGTCATGAATTTTACGGCTGCCGCCGCCCTGGATCTCTATCGCTTTTATATGTTGACCATGGGCCTTCCGGAAAATGAACTCGCCAAAGAGGCCACCTCCAGCGAGGTGGTGGATACCATCGGCGAACTCACCAATCAGATCATGGGGCGGGCCATGCAGATGGTGGAGGCCAAGTTTGATCTGACCTCCTATTTCGGCCAGCCAAAGGCCCTTGCCTTAAACAGCGCTTTGACCCTTACCCCTGATCTTGATTATCAGGATAACCGCCGGGTGGCCATGAGTATCGAGACGAATCGTTTTCAGATCGAGTTGGCCCTTGAAAAACTTGAATTCATCACGCACGCTTCATAGAATTTTGCATCTTGCCGGCAACCTTTTCCTGCTCTGCACTCTTAATTATATAATCCCGGTCAGCCTGCAGGCTGTAACCGGGTTTTTTATGGTGATTTCGTCGATTTTCCACAAGAAAATGGCTGGACAATAAACGTTATTGTCTTATTGTTGAGAAGGTCGATTGGAAGTTCATTCATGGCGAGAACTGAATTGCCACCTCTTTGAAAAGAGGTAGCAGTACAGTATATATTCCACCTTGATCATTGCGGCGTATTTTCAAGCCATTAAATTAGATTTCATTTTTATTTTTTACAGGCCCGCATCAGGAGTATCTTGGCAGCACGTTAAGACTCCATGGCAATTATTTGTCGGATGGCTCTTGGGTCATATATTTTCAGGAGGTAGTATCATGGCAGGATGTGGAAGCGGCTCCAGTTGCGATAGTGGAAGCTGCGGTTCAAAAGATGCAGGCATCGCCCAGCAGGATATGGCAATTTCGTCATCACTTGGGCGGATAAAAAATAAGCTCTTGGTTATGAGCGGCAAGGGTGGCGTTGGCAAGTCCACCGTCTCGGTGAATCTGGCCCTTGGTCTGGCAAATCGTGGTTACAAGGTCGGCCTCATGGATGTTGATCTCCATGGCCCGGATATCTGCCGCATGCTGAATCTGACCGATCGTCTCCAGGATGCCAATGTCAAGAAGGGCGGTCTCCTGCCCCCCATGCTCTATGGTGAAAACCTCAAGGTCATTTCCTTGGAATATATGATGGAAAATCGTGATGATCCCATCATCTGGCGTGGCCCTTTGAAGGTTCAGGCCATCAGGCAGTTTATTGCTGATCTGGACTGGGGTGATCTTGACTATCTGATCATTGATGCGCCTCCAGGTACCGGCGATGAGCCCCTATCCGTGGCCCAGAATATTAAAGACGCTAAGGCCATCGTGGTAACCACCCCCCAGGAGATTGCCCTGGCCGATGTCCGCAAATCGCTGAATTTCTGTAAACATGTCAAGATGGAAGTGGTGGGCATGGTGGAGAATATGAGCGGCTTTGTCTGCCCGCATTGCAGCAAGACCTCGGAAATTTTCAAGAGTGGCGGCGGCGAAAAAACAGCCACGGATTTCGGTCTCAATTTTCTCGGTAAAGTGCCGATGGATCCCAAGGTCGTGGTGGCCGGTGATGACGGCGCCCCTTATCTGAGCTCTGTTGGCGACAGTCCTGCCATTACTGCCTTCACCCATGTTGTTGATAATGTCGAAAAGATCTGTGGTAAGAAAAAAGTGACTCTAGGCATGGCAGCTTCTGGTTCCGACTGCGGCTGTGGCGGCACTTGCAATCCCGAGACCTGCGACTGCTAAAGTTGTTTTGTTCGTAGATTTTCGGCCACGAAGCACACGAAGGGCACGAGGTTAATTGTAACTTTGTGCCCTTCGTGTGCTTCGTGGCTTCTTTTATTATTTTGTTTAGAGGTAGACCGTGTTGATCAGACAGAAAGTTGTGGGGTCCATGGCCGTATGTTGCTATGTGCTGAGCTGTGAGGAGACCAAGAAAGGGGTGATTGTTGATCCTGGTGGAGATGAGCAGAGCATTCTTGCCCTTTGTAGGAAGGAAGGGCTTACCATTGAATATATCATTGCCACCCATGGCCACCCTGATCATGTGTGCGGCAATCGCATAATCAAGGAAGCAACCGGTGCCCAGATTATCATGCATGGCGATGATGAGACCTTCTTTGACAGACCGGAGGTTCATCAGTATTTCTCCATGCTGGGCCTTGATCATTCGCCTCCCGCCGATATCCTGGTCAAGGATGGTGACACCATCACCTTTGGCAAGCAGAGTCTCAAGGTCATCCATACCCCTGGCCATACCCCTGGTGGGATCTGCCTTTACAGCGGTACGGATCTTTTTACCGGCGACACCCTGTTTGTCGGTGCCATCGGCCGGACAGATTTTCCTGGCGGTGATATGGCCCAGTTTATGAAGTCCATTAAGAAGAAACTTCTCGTTCTTCCTGATGAGACAGTGGTCTGGCCCGGTCACGGCTATGGTGGCTCCAAGTCCACCATCGGCGAGGAAAAACGTTCCAACCCCTTTATAACCGGAGCCTGAGATGCGGGAGATTGTCCTTGGCACCGCTGGCCATGTTGACCATGGCAAGACCAGTCTGGTCCGTGCCCTGTCCGGCATTGAGACCGATCGTCTCAAAGAGGAGAAAAAACGGGGCATCACCATTGAGCTTGGTTTTGCCTTTCTCGATCTGCCATGCGGCCATCGTCTCGGTATTGTTGATGTGCCGGGCCATGAGAAGTTTATTAAAAACATGGTGGCCGGCGCCAGCGGCATTGATCTGGTGGCCTTTGTTATTGCCGCCGATGAAGGCATCATGCCCCAGACCAGAGAGCATTTTGAGATATGTCGGTTGCTTGGCGTCGATAAAGGCCTCATCGTTGTCACCAAAAAAGACATGGTCGATCCCGAGTGGCTGGAGCTTGTCCAAGAGGATATCCGCGATTTTTTCGCGGAGACCTTTCTTGATGATGCCCCCATGCTCACTGTCTCGTCGCTGACCGGTGAGGGAATCGACGCAGTCAAGGCTGCCCTTGACGAGCTGGTCGGCCAGTGCGATTTCTCCGAGGCCCATGGTCCTTTTCGCCTGCCTGTGGACCGCGTTTTTGCCATGAAGGGCTTTGGCTCCGTGGTCACCGGCACCTCTATCAGCGGCCGGATCAATGTCGGTGATGAGGTGGAGATTTTCCCCCGTAATAAATTAGGCAAGGTCCGCGGCATTCAAAGTCATGGTATCAGTGTTGACATGGTTGAGGCCGGCAAGAGGACAGCCATTAATGTCCAGGGTGTTGATAAAGAGCATATCGACCGTGGTAATATGTTGATTACTCCGGGCTGCCTTCAGCCGACCTTTATGCTCGATGCCCGTTTCCTCTATCTCGCCTCCCGTGATAAACCATTGAAAAACCGGAGCCGGGTCCGGGTCCATCTGGGTTCGGCAGAAATCATGGGCAGAGTGGTCTTGCTTGAGGATGAGGTGTTGGCCGCAGGGAGCGAGACCAATGTCCAGATCCTCCTTGAAGAGCCGGTGGGGGTCTGGCCCGGTGATCATTATGTCATCCGCAGCTACTCGCCGGTGATCACCATTGGCGGTGGCGTCATCTATTCCGTCTCCCCCCGAAAACGGCGCCGTTTTAAGCCTGAGAATAAGGAGGCCTTTAAGGTCTATGCCCAGGGGGACCAGGAGGAGCTTTTCCTTCTCCACCTGAGGGAAAGCGGCTATCAGGGCATGACCATGGATGAGTTGGCGGTCCGCACCGGTATCTTTGGCAATCGCCTCCAGAAGCTTCTGAACGGCCCGATCTCAGCCAGCAAGATCATGGTCATCGATTCGGAACGCAAACTCATGGTCAGTCGGGAGCGTTTTGATACCCTTGCCGAGACTATTACCGCTGCCCTGACGCGCTATCACCAGGATAATCCCCTCAAAAATGGACTGGCCAAGGAGGAACTGCGATCAAGGCTCTTTGGCAGCCAGGAACATAAGATCTTCCAGGCAGTGTTAAACAATCTCCTCAAAAAAGGGGTGATTGCTGCGGAAGACTCCCTGGTCCGGATGGCTGACCATAAGGTTGTCCTCCAGGCCGATGAAAAAGTTGTGCAGGCGGATATGCTCGCCCTGTATGAGAAAGCAGGCCTGGCAACACCTACCTACAAGGAAGTCCTGGCCCGTTTTCCTGACATCTCACCTGCTTTTGTCAAGGAGATGATGCTGGTGCTCATTAAGGCTGGCAAACTGGTAAAGGTTAATGAGGACCTCTATTTTTACAAAGGCCATCTTGATAAGCTTAAGGATGATCTTGTCGCCTTTATCCAGGCGGAAGGCGAGATTGACGCGCCCCGATTTAAGGGCCTTACCGGCCTGACCCGTAAGTTTTCCATTCCTCTGCTTGAATATTTCGATAAAGAAAAAATAACCTTGCGGGTGGGCGACACCCGCATTTTGCGCGATAACAAATAGCATACTCCCTGGAGATACGGAAATCGGTAAGATCAGCGGTAATACCGCAGGGCTGAAAACAGCCCAGTTGCGACGCCTGGAGCGCCTTGCCAAGAGGCGTATCAGCCCTGAACTGGTAATTAGCCCGGAGATGGCAAGGGAGATGGCGGACATCTCTGTTGAACTCAACCGGCAGCTTGGGGTTCTTATCACCAGAAGCGGCGAGGTGGAGTCCGTTATCATCGGTGACCATCGCCAGATTGTCATCCCCGTTCTCAGCCATCTGCGGTCCTCGGGTGGTCGTTTAAAGGGGGTGCGCTGTGTCCATACCCATCTTGCCGAAGAGAAGATCAGTCAGGATGACCTTATGGACCTCCTCTTCCTGCGGCTGGATCTCATGTCCGTTATCATGGTCCGCCAGGGCCTCCCTGACAAACTGCATACCGTGCATCTTGTGCCCAATCCCGGTCAGGAGGAAGACTGGCATTTTTTGCCCCCTATTGCTCCCAGTGCCCAGAGCGGGGATGTGCGGGAACTGATTTTCTCTCTGGAGGATGAATTTGCCCGCTACCGGCCGATTCGCGAGGTGGACAAGGGGCTTGATCGGGCTATTTTGGTGAGTGTGACCACCAGCAGTAAGGCCAAGGCCGAGGAATCCATGGACGAGCTCTGTGAGTTAGTGCGCTCTGCTGATGTTCAGGTGGCAGAGACGGTCATCCAGCGGCGCCAGAAGATTAATCCCAAGCTTATTCTGGGCAAGGGCAAACTCAGCGAGATCATGATCCTTGCCCTGCGCCACAATGCCAATCTGCTTATTTTTGATCAGGAGCTTAATCCCTCCCAGGTCAATTCCATTATCACCCATACGGACCTGCGGGTTATTGACCGCACCCAGCTCATTCTTGATATCTTTGCCAGCCGCGCTCTGAGCAAGGAAGGCAAGCTCCAGATCGAGATGGCTCAGCTCAAGTATCTCCGGCCCCGCCTGGGCCTACGCGACGACTCTCTGTCCAGGCTCACCGGTGGTATTGGTGGTCGTGGTCCCGGCGAAACCAAGCTTGAAATTGACCGGCGTCGTATCAATGACCGGATAGCCCGCCTTAATAACGAGCTCAAAAAGGTGGGCAAGGAGCGCTACCGCCGCCGCTCCCGGCGCCGGAAAAAGGATTTGCCGGTCATCAGTCTGGTTGGCTACACCAATGCCGGCAAGTCAACATTACTTAATAGTCTGACCCAGAGCACGATTCTCGCCGAGGATAAGCTTTTTGCCACCCTGGATCCCACCAGCAGGCGGCTGCGCTTTCCTGAGGATGTCGAAGTTATCATTACCGATACCGTCGGTTTTATTCGCCAGCTCCCCGACGAACTCATGCAGGCCTTTAAGGCCACCCTGGAAGAACTCCACGAGGCCGATCTGCTCATCCATGTCATTGATATTTCAAACCCACGCTTTGCTGACCAGATGGCGGTGGTTGAGGATATCCTTCGCGATCTTGATTTGGCCGATATTGCCCTGCTCAAGGTGTTTAATAAAATTGACCTGGTGGAGCCTGATTATGTAGAAGATCAACTCCGGATGTATGGCGGTATCGCCATAAGTGCCCTCAAGCCGGAAACGTTTACAACGTTTATGAACGAGGCCAAGAAAAAGGTGCTTAAGGAGTGGCAGTCATGACAGTGAAAATGGCATTACATACGAAGTTGGCATTTTCACTGTGGATGATGACCTTGGTGCTCCCCTGCGGGCCGGCGTTTGGGGCTGGAAATGCACGCATCCAGGAAAGCTTTGTGGTCAACTCACAGACGGAGTTGCTCCTCTATTTCACGGTGGAGGGGGCCATAAATTCGGATATGGAAAAGGGCATCTTGACTGGAATTCCTGTTACCTTTGCCTTTTTTGTCGAACTCCATGAGCATCAAGAGGGGAAAGACGCAGTGCAGGTTGCCAGTCGCAACTTCAGTCACACCCTCTATTTTGAGACCTTAAAAGAGACATTTGGTCTTGAACTTACAGAACATGGTAAAGAGCGGGTCACCTTTACTGATTTTGACAAGGCCGTTGGCGCCATGGTGGGCGTCCATGATCTGCCTGTTGTCAACCTGGCCCTGTTAAAACCTGGGGTGCAGTACACCGTGAAGATGAAAGCTCAATTGGCTAAACAGGGGTTGCCGGAAAAGTTTAAAAACGTCATGACCTTTCTTAAAATATGGGATTTTGAAACGAAGTGGAGTGAACTCGGATTTACCATGCCGGCTGTCAATCCATAAGATAACAGGGCGAAACCCCCTATAGCAGTAGTTGAAATAGTGAGCTGAGTAACCATTGTGGATTTGAGCGACCTTTCCAGAGAAGAAGAACAACGAGTTGGCCGGAAAAAGAGGCGAGTATGGTGGATTATTGCCGTTTGCCTGCTGATCATGTTCGGACTCACCTTTCTTGAGACCCGTGTTCTTGAGTTGGGCACTGTCGATTTTCCAGTGAGCGGCAATGTCCTCGTCTATGTCCTGATCAACTTCAATGTCCTTCTCCTGCTGCTCATCGTTTTCCTGGTCCTGCGCAATCTGGTGCAGCTGGTCTTTGATCGAAAGCGCAAGCTCTTGGGTACCAAGCTGCGCACCAAGCTTGTTATTTCCTTTATGTCCATGGCCCTCATTCCCACCAGTATTCTCTTCTTTCTGGCCCTGCAGTTTGTCTCTACCTCCATGGATTATTGGTTTAATATCAACGTCGAGCAGGCCCTGGAAGAGTCGCTCGATATTGCCCGCAATGTTTATCAGGAAGAGCGGCATGTGGCTGACCGTCTCGGCAAAAATATCGCCCTGCAGCTTGAATCAAAACGGTACCGGCAACTGACCGATACCTCATTGGATATCTTCCTGGATGATATTGTTGAGAGCCGGGGGTTGGCCTCCCTTGCCCTACTGGGTGAAAATCGTGAGATAAAGGTGATGGCCCTGGTCGATGAGCTTGTGGCCGCTGACATGCCGCCCATTCCCGACTCCTTGATCCGCAAAGGATTGTCCGGTGAAAGTCAGCTTAATATCATCCAGAAGATTGGTATGGGCGAACTGGTTCGTAACGTGACCCTGGTTCGCCTTGGCCGTGACAAGCAGGACCCCCATATCCTGGTGACATCACTTCTCATCCCCCAGGACAAGATTGACCAGCTCCACAAGATATCAGGCGGTCTCGAGGGCTATCGTCAGCTCATGCTTCTCCAGCAGCCTATTAAGACAAGTCTGCTCGTCATTTTGCTTATTGTGACCTTGTTGGTCATGTTTTCGGCGATCTGGTTCGGGTTTTATGTGGCCAGTGGCTTGACCACCCCCATCGGCAAGTTAGCCGATGCCACCTTGCGGGTTGCCGACGGCGAACTTGATTTTGTCATTGAGAAGGACTCCGGCGATGAAATGGGTACCCTGGTCGAGTCGTTTAATAAGATGACCCGGGATCTTCTCCTCGGCAAAAGGAGCCTTGAGCAGTTTAACCTCGAGTTGGACAACAGGCGGCGCTATACCGAGACAATCTTGCAGAATGTCCCGGCCGGGGTTATTTCATTGGACAGCAAGGGCCGGATCACCTCGATCAACACCTTTGCCAAGACCCTGCTTAATATTGACCCGGAACGCCTTCTCGGTCATGATTATAAGCGAGTTCTCGCCCCCCAGCACAGCGCCGTCCTTGACCATTTTTATGCGGAACTTGCCCGGACCGGTAAGATGTCCCTGGAGATGCCTCTCCAGCTTTCAGTGGGCAACGAGACCTTTTCCCTACGGGTGAAGATTACGCGTCTCCATGATGAAAGTGGTGAAAATCTGGGCGTTGTGCTGGTCTTTGATAATCTCACCGAGCTTGAAAAGGCCCAGCGTATGGC
>JBFFNX010000115.1:0-9706 GCA_041562995.1 Desulfurivibrionaceae bacterium | reverse complement strand
GGTGACCTTTTGGTCACCTGCGATGACCCTTATTGGTCTGGGCTGGTTTTAAGTTCAGCCATTTTGCGGTGGATCTGGCGCAGGGAAACCCCGAGAATTGCTGCCGCCTTTGAGCGGTCACCGCCCGTCTGTTCAAGGACAAAGGCCAGATGCCTTTTATAATCCTCTTTAAAGGAGCAGAGGGTGCGGGTGGCGCTTGCTATCTCCTGCTGTTTTTCACCAAGGTCCCCGGCCGCAATGATTTCGGTCTTTGTGATGAGGACAGTGCTTTCAACGAGCTGAGCCAGTTCGCGGACATTGCCGGGGTAGGCCCGGTGCAATAGGATGTGCAGGGCCTCTGGGCTGAAACCCTGGACCGGACGCTGGTGCCTGAGCGCTGCTTTTCTCATGAAAAAGTCAGCTAGGCCCGGGATATCACCCGTTCTTTCCCGTAGGGGCGGAAGGTGAACATGGGCTGCTTTGAGCCGATATAAGAGGTCCATGCGGAAGGTTTGGTCTTTACACGCCTCATCCAGGTTTTTGTTGGTGGCTGAGACAATGCGGACGTTGAGGGGCACAGGCTTTTGGCCGCCAAGGGGGATAACGGTTTTTTCTTCCAGGATCCTCAGGAATTTTACCTGGAGATGGAGAGGCAGCTCGCCAATTTCATCAAGAAAGAGGGTGCCGTTATTGGCCTGTTCAAAAAAACCTTTATGATCAATGCTGGCGCCGGTGAAGGCCCCTTTCCTATGGCCAAAAAACTGGCTTTCAAACATGGATTCCGGGATGGCCGAGACATTGACCGCAATAAAGGGCCCATCAGGCACGGGTCCGGCCTGATGGATGCCGTGGGCCAGCAACTCCTTGCCGGTGCCTGATTCGCCGGTGATCAGAATAGGTACACCGCTTCGGGCCATGACCTCGGCGAAGCAGAGCTGTTCTATCATGCCCTTGTTTTGGGTGATGATGGCGGCAAAGGCCGGCGAAGGTAAAGCCTCACCTCCCCCTTCCGCCGTTTTGACCAGGCCCGAGAGCAGAGCTTTTCGTTCATAGGCTCTTTTTATGGCCAGCAGGAGGCGGTCATTCTCCACCGGTTTGGCCAGATAGTCATAGGCGCCCATACGCACCGCATTAACGGCCGTGCTGAGATCCCTGACAGCGGTGAGCATGATAAATTCGGTGAAGGGTTTAAAGGGCTTTGCTTCCTGCATCACCTCCAGGCCGTCCAGGTCAGGCATCATGATGTCAAGGAGGACCACATCAAAATCATGGCTCTTGATAAGCTGCACCGCCTCGTGGCCGTTGTCGCAGATCTCGACCTGCTTATAGCCCTCCCAGTGAAGAAGGCGCTGCACGGATTTCAGCGCCACAGTTTCATCATCTACAACAAGAATGCTCATATGATACGCCGGTCAATGTTTTGGATCAGCCCCTTGATTTCCTTTAGCCCCAGAGGTTTCTGGATAATATGGTCCGCGGTGGGGGCGCCTGCGGGCTGTTCAAGGGCCGCGGGGTCACCAGAGATAAGTACTACGGGCATGAGGGGGAATTTATTTTTTATCTGTGCTAATAGATCCCAGCCATTCATGTTGGGCATCATGACGTCAGAAATGACAAGATCTACCTCGGGATGTTCATCAAGGTAGGACAGGATCTGTTCCGGGTTGTCCCGGGTGGTAATCGTGAAGGCCTCGGTGGCCTTTTTGAAAAAAGTCTCGATGAGGTACAGGATCTGTTTGTCATCATCGATGCAGAGGATAGTGGGTGAAAAAGCCACCTTTTTTTGAATCCGTTTATCCAAGGGCAGATAGATGGTGAAGCGGCTTCCCTGGCCTGGGCGACTGAGCACGGAAAGGGTGCCGTTATGCTCTTTGATGAGGCCAAAGGAAATGGAAAGGCCAAGGCCGGTACCACCCTGATCGCGGCGGGTGGTGAAGAAGGGGTCAAAGATGAGGTCCAGGACATCCTTTTTCATCCCTCTGCCATTGTCCTCAACCGTAATGAGAACCGCCTGCAGGCGGTCATTGTATTTTGTGGTAACAGTAATGCGGCCTGTTTTTTTGTCATCAATGGCATCCATGGCATTGAGCATGAGGTTGATGACCACCTGTTCCAATCGTTGAAACTGACCGTAAATGCACGGCAGATCAGCGCCGAGATTGAGGGCGATGGTGCCGACATTTTTTCTGAGCTGAGCGCCGATAATGGTATAGGCCAGGGTAATAATCTCATTAATCTGAATATGGCTATCATTCTTGTCGTGATCGCGACCGGCAAAATCCTTCAGGTTGGTGACGATGGTATTGATCCGTTCAGATCCTGTTTTGATGAACTGCAGGGTTTCCGCCATGCTTTCGGTCACTTCCGGGTATGAGAAAGGGCCAACCCGCCAGTGGGGATTGCGGGCCGCATACTCATCAAGGACCGGCTTCACCCCTTGCCAGATCTTCTCAGCCATGGGGGTATTGTATGAGATAAAACTGTTGGGGTTATTGATCTCATGGGCAACGCCAGCCACCACCGTGCCCAGGGATGCGAGCTTGTCGGACTGGATGGCCTGCTGAAGGAGAAGCTCGGCCTCTGTTTCAAGCTTCTTTTTTTCTGTAAGGTCTTGGACATCCTCCACCAGGCCAATGAGGTTTCCCTCCGTGTCCAGCAAGGGTTTTGCTGTCGCCTCGCAGGGGAAGCGGCTACCATCCAGGCGTTGTCTCTCGCACTCTATGCTGACGACAGGCTCCCCAGCCATGATTCTCTGGAGGGGACAGCTAGCAGTGTGACATGCGGTGGCCTGAAAAATGGCATGACATTTGCGCCCCACCACCTCTTCTTCCGTAAGGTGCGACATGGCCAGCATAGCTCGGTTGGCCCGGATAATATTCATATCCTTATCAATGACAGCAATACCGTGTTCAACAGCATCGAGGATCTGTTCAAGCTCCAGGTTGGCCTTTGAAAGCGCCTTTTTCCTTTGTTTCTGTTCTGTAATGTCACGGGCCATCTCGATGCAGGCAATAATATTGCCTTTGTCATCTCTGATTGGGGATGAGGTGATTTCATAGGTTACGCCCGGCTTGTCCTTGGACGTCTTTTCAGCGGTATGAATTTTGCCATCCTGAAAGGATTTTTCCAGCGGACAGTCTTGGCAGATATTTCCTAGGCCTCCAAAGGCATAGGCCCTGTAACAAAAGGCCCCCTTATGGTCGCCGCTAGCGCTCTTCAAGACATCATTTTGATAGAGTATCTTGAAGTCCCTGTCCTGAATGGAGATGTGGTCTCCCATGGCGGCAATGATGGCGTCACTCTTTATCTTTTCTGTTTCAACTTTTCGTACTGTCTGTAGGAGTTGTGTGGTGCGGGCGTCAGCTATCATGCCAAGATGAATACGGGTTTTTTCTAATTTTACCTTGGTATCACAGCTCTTGGCGACGTCCTGGATCAGGACAAAACAACCGAGAACCTCCCCCTGCTCATCATAATGGGGCAGATAGGTGGCATGAAAATGGAGGATGTCGGCGTCGCCGAGCGGGATTTCACGTTCATAACATACTTTTTTACCGGCCAGGGCATCGCTGAGCTTGTCACAGATAACTTTATAGTTGGCCTCCCCCAGGACATCCTTGACGCGCTTGCCCACCACTTCAGAAGGCGTTAAACCAATTCCTTCAACATACATGGCGTTTGTGAAAACATAACGTTGATCTCTGTCAACGTAGGCCACCATGGCCTGGAGGTTTTCTGCTAAAAGTTCAATGAACTCTCTGCTGTAGGACAAATTTCCACTCAAAATGCACTCCTGGTTGACGTGGGATGATGGGGTAAGAGAAAATAAGGGCCCGGCCCAGCCTTTTTCAGTGGTTGCTGGGGCTGGATGTTAATCCTGGAAACGGTCAGCAATGGCCTGAAATTCCGGGCCAAGCCCGGTGAAGGCGTCAAAGATGGCCGGGTCAAAATGGGTGCCCCGGCCCTCAGCCATGATTGAGATTGCCATGTCGTGGGAAAAGGCCTCTTTGTAAACCCGTTTACAGATCAGGGCATCATAGACATCGGCAATGGCCATGATCCGGCCGGAAAGGGGCGTCTCTTCACCTACCATGCTCCGGGGGTAGCCTGTGCCGTCAAAGCGTTCATGGTGAGTTCCAGCGATCTCCTTGGCATAGTGGAGAAAAGAGCTTTCCCCTATTTTTTTCTCCAGCTTTTTGATAACACTCTCGCCAAAGGTGGTGTGTTTTTTCATGATCTCAAATTCTTCGCTGGTCAATCTGCCGGGCTTAAGAAGTATATGGTCGCGGATAGCGACCTTGCCGATATCGTGAAGGGGGGCCGACTTGAAAAGGAGCCGGACCTGATCCCGGCCGAGGACAGCCTTGAATTGGTCAAGGGTGCTCATTTTTGTGGCCAGAGCCCGGACATAATATTGGGTCCGTTTAATGTGGCCACCGGTCTCAGGGTCACGGTACTCAGCCAGTTCGCCCATGGCTTCAATGACCACGTCTTTGAGAAGCTCTGTTTCCTTGGTGCGCTCCGCCACCTGTGATTCCAGATTCTCTCGGTGGGCGGCGATCTCCAATCTGGCGGAAACCCTGGCCCGCAACTCCTGTCCGGAAAAGGGTTTGGTGATATAATCCACCCCACCGGAGTCAAAGCCCTTGGCGATATCTTCGGGCTCATTGCGGGCTGTGAGAAAAATAACCGGGATAGAGGCGGTGATCTTCTCCTGTTTGAGAGCCTTTACGGTTTCGTAGCCATCAATGCCCGGCATAACCACATCCATCAAGATGAGCTGGGGCCGGGCGGTCCAGATGCGATCCAAGGCCTGTTCACCGCTGGTGGCGTAGGCAAAATCACAGCTGAGTTGGCTTAAGTGGCTTAGGGCAACCTGGATATTTTCGGCGACATCGTCAACGATAAACACCAGGGGTCTGTTATGGGTCATGGTTGTTTTTCCTGTGAGTAGCTCTGTAGCTCTGTTTGCAGCTGTTCAACACGTAGAATGTTGAATTTTTCAGCACTGCTCCGCAAATTTTTACCTATTTGGGCAAGTTCAGGGTGGTTTTCATGTTGGCCGAGCTGTTCGATTTCCTGGCCGAGTCGCGAGGCCGCACTGAGATTACCACTCTTTTTATCATGCCTGCGGAGAACAGCCTGGATTTTTTTGACCAGATTTTCATCAAGAGAGGCAATGGTCTTTGGTCGTTCTAATACAATCGAGTCCGGGGCGGGGAGGGGAGAGTCGCTCATCAGAAACCGGGCCAGCTCGCGGTCCAGGTCATTGAGATGGAATGGCTTGGGGAGGAAACCGTCAAACAGGGAGTCCTTGTTGTCAAAATTATGGACTGATGCCGACAGGGCAATAACAGGAATGGCCGCCAGCTCAGGATTTTGCTTGATGAGGGTTGTCGCTTCATAGCCGTCCATGACAGGCATTCTCAGGTCCATGAGGATGAGATCAGGTTTTTCCTTGTGGAGGACTTCCAAGGCTTCTTTGCCATTTTCAGCAGAGGTTATCCTCACAGGCGTTGTCCGGTAAAAATCCTTGATGAGGCGACAGTTGACCGGGACATCATCCACCACCAAGACATGACCACCCTGAAAGGTAAGGCGCTGATTGCCGGTGGGGGGCTGCACCAGCGTAGCATTGGCGGTGACCTCAATTTCAGGAAGCAGGATCTCGAAGGTGCTCCCTGTCCCTGGCGAACTGGTCAGGGACAGGGTGCCACCCATGAGGCTGGTGAGGCGATGGCTTAAGGCCAGGCCCAGGCCACTGTTGCCGGTACTGCGGGCCGCGTCGCTGCTACTTTTGCGAAAGGGTTCAAAGAGGGTTTTCAGATCAGCATCAGAGATGCCGATGCCGCTATCCTCAACGGTGATGGCCAGAGAGATTTTTTTGGCACTGAGTACCTGGTGGCGAACGCGCAGGCAGACATGGCCTTGGTCTGTGAAGGTAACGGCGTTGCCCAACAGGTTGAAAAGTATCTGGCGCAGGCGCGTTTCGTCAAAGAAAAGCTGGGCGGGTATGCCTTTGTCGACGTCTATCAGGAGCTTGATTCCTTTACTGGTTGCCCGTGCAGCGAACATGCTGCCGATGTTTTGAAAAAACATGCCGGTATCCACCGACTGGTTAAGGATTTTCAGGCGACCCGCTTCAATTTTAGAGAGATCGAGGATGTCGTTGATGATGAGGATGAGGGCCTTGCCGCTTTTGATGATGGCCTGCAGATACTCCTTTTCTCGTTCCGTGAGGTCGGCCTGGGCCAGCATCTCGCTATAGCCGATAATGGCATTCATCGGGGTGCGGATCTCGTGGGACATGTTGGACAGAAACTCACTCTTTAAGCGGTTGGCGGTTTCCGCCATATCCTTGGCGTGAATAAGTTCAGTAGCATTATGTTTGAGCCTATTCTCCTGGCTTATACGCTCGGTGATGTCCTCACTGATGACAACGACATAATCACCAGCCGGCGACGAAAGGAAGGAAAACTGCTCTTCCGTGGGATGGCAGGCGCCATTCACATTACAGAGATGGCCGTAATGGCTGAAGTGACGCTGGTTCTTTATTTTTTCCCAGGCCTTTTTGCGTCCTTTTTCATCGTCTGGGAATGCCGGATCAAAATCATAGATTTTTTTTCGGGCAAGCTCTTCTCGGTCGAGGCCCGTGGCCCGGCAAGCGGCCTCATTAACCATGGCGACGTTAAAATCAGGATCGTACCAGAAGATGTTGAGAGGGACGGTATCAAGGGTCAGACGGGCCAGGGCAAGCTGGCTTCTCAGATCTTGGCAGCGGACTTTTTCGCGGGCCAGAAGCCGTCTGTGCCATGTGTATAAGAGGAACAGGGCCAGAAGGCTAAGGAGCACAAAAGCCAGACCTGGTAAAAAGACTTTGGTAGGGCTGTTTTTTAAGGGGGTCTCCTGCCGTGTCATGTCTTGGGGTGAGGAAGCAGTGACAAGGGCAGGATGAGAGGGCGGCACGGGCAAGGAATTGCTGGTAGCGGCGGCTTGAGAACTGGGCTGGCTGTTAACGGGCTGACACCACAAGGCCGTGATGGCGAGCACGATCATGCAGAGGCGGAGGACCAATCTTTCAGGTGGGATTTGACGGAATTTATAAGGTGTCACAGAAAATATTCCGCCTAGCATTGGATGGGGGGAGATGATTCTTGCGAATTTTCATTAATTATCATGGTAAGATAGAGGCCCTGCTAATGTCAAAACAAAACGGCATGTTAGAAGTTGGCTACTATCGTCAATTTCGCTATTAAAAGGTTTGCCTAATGGCCGGTAACGACTTATCTTAAAAGATTATGGAACTAATGACGAGGTTCCTGCATCATTAAATGAAACACAATGGGGGTGAAACGGATTCGACGGGGATATACAAGCTCGGGTTGCATGTCGAGAATTCTATCTTTCTCGTAAACATTGATAGAACAATAAATATAGTCGCAGATGACTATGCATATGCTGTGGCAGCATAAATAAGCCACTGTTCTCCCCTGTTATTCCTGCGGACGGGGGTAGAACATCGACTAGCGGGATAGCCCCTGATCTTTTGGGTGGGTCAATGGGCGAAATAAAACACCTGATAGTGCAAAAGTCTCCTAGTCCTGGTGGAGATCAAGCACGATAAGCAATTAAGCGGGAATAAACATGTAGAAGCCTGCAGGGGAGTATTTTCGGACGGGGGTTCAACTCCCCCCACCTCCACCATTTTTTAGAGTTAACACAAGTGCTTGTGAAAGATTAATCGTTCTCAGGGATGGGCCACAAGTGGCCCATCAATTTGCCAGCGCTAATCAAATAAAAAAAAGCCATCCCTTTGGGGGTGGCTTTTTTTTTGGTGCATAACGACCTGGCTAAGCTGCCTGCCGGCCCGTTTGGCAATTAAGATTGAGCAATGTAATTAGTTGAATATGACTCAAGGCCTCGCACGTGCTCGTAGGTCAGCTTGAGTGTATTGTTATGTTATTACATGTAGTTAAATCGTTGTTGACTGTTTTAGCCCAAAGTGGCGCTCTTCAATCTTGAAGCCAGGCATTTTATCTCTTTTAACTTGGCTGTCATATTGATTTTAAACGCACATTCCCACCAATTCCACCTTGAACAGGCGGTGCTTCATGAACAGATTCACGTTTCCACGCCGAAAATTTCGTCAGTTCGCGAACATCATCGATTTCGCGTTTGCTAATACCGTCGTCGATCATCTCCTCATCTGTTTTTTTCTGCTCCATCATGTCAAGAATTATATCCAGCCGCCGGTAGTTATGACCGATGCCGAACTCATCGGTAATCCCAAACATCATATCGGGAGAAGCAAGCTGTGCCTGGATTTCATCGGGCAGCTCCAAATAAGAGGCAAGCTGCCATACCTGTGTTTTGTAGAGGCCGGTCATCGGCTGGATCGGCAGGTCGTCAATACCATCCTTAACAAACCAGCCTACGTCAAACTCGGAACGGTTAGCAGCGCCGATTAGGGTTAGGTTTTCTTCTTTGGCTTTTTCCTCCAGTACCTTTCTTCGGTATATATGGCGCTCTGAAAAACCTCGATCGATGTGGCGAATACTGAAGTTATACATCAAGCGCTTAATCCATGAACGCTCAAGAGCGCGACTGCCGATTTTAAGAGATGTTTTAAATGGCACTTCCCCGTTGATAAACCGATAAGAGTGTTGAATCATACGGTTAAATCTAGCTGAATAAGGTACCAGCTTCATAATCAAAGGTGCGTAAACCTTTTTCTTTTTCATGACTGGTGATATATCAGCAGTCACAAGTTTTATGCCAAGCCATTGCGCCATGATCCGTGCTTTTTTCTCTGAATTTTTTTCGCTGTCACGGTCAAAAAGAAAAGAGGCGTGTACATGCTCCTTTCCAACCGCTTTGGCGGCAATCGTAATCAGCACGGAAGAATCAATCCCACCACTAAGGCCAAGAAGCAATCCATTGCTCTTTTGTGTTTCAACCAGTTTTTTAAGGTACGATCCTATAAGCTGTACCGTCAAGGGAGCATCAATAGTAAGATTTGCTTTCATCGTTACCTCTTTAATGTCTTTTTTACATCTTCACATAACGATCAGGATAAGACGCGCGCCTAGCTTAAGCCGAGTAAGTTCGAGTTGTAGTTAGGTGGCCGAAGCCGTTAAAAATGGCGTGCTCGCGCATCGTGCTTGAGCGTATTGTTAGGCATTTACTCTTTATCAAAGCTATCCACAATGATAGCCCCCATAGAAGCAGGCATGGTAATTATTATTAGGCGTTTAAATGCGACAAGTGTGTCAGTAAGTAGCGGGAATTTATTTAATGAAAAAAGTACTAGCGCGACAATTATTGCTGTAATTGTATAAGCAATAGCTATACGCCACAAAAAAACAGGGACTCTGTATTTTATATTGCCTTGGAATACGCCTTCATGTGCAAAAATTCCTAAGAATGCAATAGACAGGATAAATACCATTAGTAGGTTAGTTAAAGGAAGTGTCTCGCCTAGTTTCCAAGCCTCTTCGGAGAACGAAATAGGCACTGCTAAAGCAAAAGCTCCAATAGCAACTTGACTTGCATCCTCTAAGTTAAAACTTATTTTCATTTTGTTTGCCTAACGGCAAAGCTAAGACGCGCGCCTAGCCGAGGTTGATAAGTTTGGGTTGTAGTGAGTTGGCCGAAGCCGTTAAAACTGGCGTGCTCGCGCGTCGTGCTTGAGTGATTTGTTATGTCACTTTTATTAAACTTAATGCGT
>JBFFNX010000114.1:0-9718 GCA_041562995.1 Desulfurivibrionaceae bacterium | reverse complement strand
ACGGACGTCACCATCTCCATCCACCGCGAGGGCTGGACCGAGTTGAAAGAGGTGACCCTCACCCGTGCCAATATTCCCCTGCTCAGCGTCAAGGCCAAGATACTGGAACCCGGCTACGGCTATATCCGTATCCGCTCCTTCCAGGCCAACACCACCAATGATTTTAAAAACTCCATGGACGAACTCACCAAGGATGGTGATTTAAAAGGTCTGGTTCTAGATCTGCGCAATAATCCAGGCGGTCTTCTTGATCAGGCCGTCCGTATTTCCGATATTTTCCTGAACGAGGGGCTTATCGTCTATACCAAGGCCCGCCGCAAGGAAAACAACCTGAGCTATTCGGCCCATAAAAACGGCACACAATACACCTTCCCCATTGTTGTTCTTGTTAATGAGGGCAGTGCCAGTGCCTCAGAGATTGTTGCCGGTGCCCTGCAGGATCACAAACGCGCCTTGGTACTTGGTGCCCAGTCTTTTGGCAAGGGTTCTGTCCAGACCATCCACCCCATGTCAAACGGGGCGGGACTAAGGCTGACGACTGCTCTCTACTATACCCCAAAGGGCCGTTCCATTCAGGCCACCGGCATTACCCCTGACATCATAGTCCCCACCTCCTTTCTCACTGAAGAAGAGCTGGAGGCTAAGAATGGCAAAGAGAAACCGAAGTTCATCCGTGAAAAAGATCTCCGCCATCATTTTGACAACGAAAATGGCGACAGCAAAGTCAAAAAGGATCCGAAGAAGGATGAAAAGCCGGACGCTGTGGATGAAAAAACCCAACTGGAGCTTGATGAGACTAAAGACCTCATTGAGAAGGACAACCAGCTCAAACAGGGCCTGATGATCCTCAAAAGTGCCCATATCTTCAGCGCCATGCGTAGTAATTAATTCCACCACACTCTTTATCCTATAAAAAAAGCGCCCCGAGGAAATTTCCCCGGGGCGCTTTTTTTATGAAGGCAACTAGACTTACTAAAGGGCTACATCTTTTCCTGACGGATCATTTCGTAAAAATCATTACCCAGGCTGTCATTGATAACCACGGCCGGAAAACCCTCCACCCGGAAGCGAAACAGGGCCTCCGGGCCAGCATCTTCAAAGGCAACCACTTCTGCCTCTTTAATGCATTTTGACAAGAGGGCACCGGCACCACCAAAAGCGGCCAGATAGACGGCGCCATGCTTCACCATGGCATCACGCACCTGTGGAGACCGGGAACCTTTACCCATGGTAGCGGACAGACCAAGATCGAGAAGGCGCGGGGTATATTTATCCATCCGATAGCTGGTGGTAGGACCCGCGGCACCAATGACCTTGCCGGGCTGAGCAGGGCTTGGCCCCACATAATAAAGGAGCTGCCCGGCAAGGTCAATGGGCAGGGATGCTCCCTTATCCAGCAACTCCTCAAAACGGCGATGGGTCTGGTCCCGACCTGTATAAAGGGTACCTGTCAGGCTAACAAGATCGCCAGCCCTTAACGAGGAGAGGTCCTCACCCTCAAAGGGCAGTTTGACCTCTGTCAGGCTGTCAAAAAAATCTGGTCGATATCGCAAAAGAGACATATTGATAACTCGTGAATAAAAAAGAATTTAAAGGCAGCTGTAACGGTTCAGAAAATTGAAAGCTATTCTTGCCTTCTTTTTAAAGAACCCTCTCCTTATGACGATGGGCATGGCATTGGATATTCACCGCCACCGGCAAACTGGCAATATGGGAGGGGAAACTCTCAATATGAACGGCCAACGCCGTATGGTTACCGCCCAGGCCCTGAACCCCGACCCCGCGCCTATTGATTTCAGAGAGGATCTGCCGTTCTAAATCAGCAACATCCTGGCGCTGGCTGGATTCTCCCAGGGGGCGCAGCAAACTCTTTTTGGCAAGACAGGCCGCTTTTTCAAAAGTACCACCCATGCCAACCCCAACAATAATCGGCGGACAGGGGTTTGGTCCTGCCATGACTGCCTGCTCAACAACAAAATCGATCATCCCTTGAATGCCGGCAGATGGTGGCAACATGGTGAGACCACTCATGTTTTCACTGCCACAACCCTTGGGAAGCATGGATATCTTAAGCTTATCACCAGAGACGATATCGTAATGAATAACAGCCGGGGTATTGGTACCGGTGTTGACCCGGGTCAGAGGGTCACAGACAGATTTACGAAGATAGCCATCCTGGTAGCCTCTTTTGACCCCATTCTGAATGGCGTCTTCAAGGCTGCCCGTTATATGGAGATCCTGACCGACCTCGACAAACAGAACCGCCACTCCCGTATCCTGACAGACAGGAATTTTTTCCCGGCTGGCAATATCGGCATTGGTGATAAAAAGCTCCAGGACATGCCTGGCGAGAAGTGATTCTTCAGTATCACGAGCTTCCAGCAAGGCTTCAAGGATATCCGGCTCCAGCTGGGTTCCGGCATCAACAGTCAGCTCCTGCACCGCTTCACTTATTTCTTGAGGGGTGATTGTTCGCATAGAGAGAAAATAATGCTCCGCACCCTAACCTGGTGCCTTTTAAAATAAATCATAAAAAAAACGCATCCCCCTGCCCCTTGAGAGCAGATGAAAGGCGTTTCAAACCATAGTTAAAACAACGCTGATGTGAAAATTAGAGCTTTTTTTAACTAACGACAGGCTTATTAGTACGAGCTGCCTCATCAAACGCCCACACCATGCCCCATGCAACTATTCCTTTTCATGTTGCTTGCGGCGGTTTCGCAGGGCAAGGCTTTGCTGGCGAAAATTATGCTGAATAAGCTTTTCACGATCCTCATCCATAATGAGGGCAAATTCAGCACCCACCCGATAAAACGTCTTATCACCTTCATGGGTCACGGTCTCGCACTTGGTGACCTTACCGATGGCATAGATGAAAAGATAATTGGGCAACAAGACAATACGGAACTCCAGAAAGGTTTCCGGCTCAATTTTTTCCGGGGCAATAAAGGCAATGCCTGCTCCGCTCAAATTGAGATCCCGGAGCTTCAAATCATCAAGGGGAGTCTTGCCATTGTCTACCTTCTTGAGAAGGATATTCATCTTCATGTCAAGATGCTGAAGAAAGTCGGCGAGATCCTCGTCTTTATCGCGGATTCTCCCCAGGGCACTCTGGGAACCGACAAAGATCTGCATGTCAGCCAGACTTTCCTGACTATAGAGGGAAATTCCGTCCTGAAAATCCTTCGCGTATTCGGCATAGGTCCGCTCAGCAATCTCTTTATAGGCAAAAAGATTACGGCCGGTGACACGCACGGAACTACGCCGATCATCGTTATCGTCTGCTTCCATGTTTTTCATCCTTATTGGCCACTGTGAATGGGCCCACGCTGTATCTCAAGTCCGTCCAGAACGAACTGGGCAGCCCCTGGTTTTATTTTGAACTCCACCCGCCTGTTCCTGGCCCTGCCCTCAGGGGTATTATTGGTATCAAGGGGTTGACCATGGGAATAGCCCATGGCTACCAATCTTGATGGCGGCAACTCGAATTTATCAACAAGATACTCCACCGAAGCCACAGCGCGAGCCGCCGACAACCCCCAGTTGGAGGTAAACGCGCTCTGGCCTTGACGCAGGGGGACATTATCGGTATGACCGCTCACCTCCACCATGAGCTCTGCCCGTTGGGCCAGCATACCTATCTTATCAAGCAGGGGAAGAAACTCTTTCCGGAGAGTGGCCTGGCCGGAATCAAAGGCCATACTTCCTTTAATCCGGAGAACAAGGCCGTAGGGGTCATACTCTGTTTCAATATCGCCGCCCGCCACATCTTCTTCAAAATATTTGGCCATCTGGATCTGGATCTGCAGAGGCACCGTCTCAAAATTAGACGATATCATCTGATTGCCCTTCTGCTCGCCGTCAACCGGCTTTAGGCGTTGGACCCCAAAGGCGTCCTTCATGGAGCCGGCCACCATCTTATACTTCTGCTGATCCATAACGGCAAAGGACAGGAGCAGAACAAAAAAGCACATGAGCAGCGACATCAGATCTGCGAAGGTGCACATCCACACCGGAGCGCCGGGAGGACATTCTGGGCATTTGCTTTCTTCGTCCGCCATACCTACACCTTACTTGTCGTTGCCAGCGCCACGCTGCTTGGGAGGAAGGAAGGTTTCCAGAAATTCTTCCATAACGCGGGGGTTAAGACCTTTAAGGATGCCAAGAACCCCTTCGATGATGAGACGGCGATTACGTTCCTCTTCCTGACTCCGGAGGGCCAGCTTGTCGGCAATGGGCAGAAAGACGAGATTGGCAAGGACAGCGCCATACAGAGTGGTGAGCAGGCAGACCGCCATAGCAGGACCAATGGAGGATGGATCAGCCATATTGGCAAGCATCTGCACCAGCCCCACCAAGGTTCCGATCATACCAAAGGCCGGGGCGGAATCACCCATGGAGGCAAAGGTCTTACGGCCCACATCATGCCGCTCGACAGTAAGGCTCACCTCTTTTTTTAAGACCTCTTCAATAAAATCCGCCTCATGACCGTCAACACAGTACATGATGGCCTTCTTCAGGAACTCATCATCAATGGGCTGCTGCTCAAGGACGATTAAACCGTTTTTACGGGCAATATTGGCGAGACTGACAATCTCTTTAATGACCTCGCCGGGATTGGAGGTCTTGGTAAAAAAGGCATTCATTGCCACCTTGGTGGAGTTAATGACATCACCAAGGCCAAAACGAATCATCACCGTGGCAATGACACCCCCGCCAACAATCATCACCGAGGGGATATTGATAAAGAGAATAAGAGAACCGCCCAGCAAAATGGCAATCAGAATGAGAATGCTGCCCAGGGCCAGGCCAACAACGGTTGCTATATCCATACGCTTAGTCCTTATACTCCCAAGATTGTACCATTCTCAGAACAAGTATCCCCAGAGAATCTCGCGCTCCCCAAAAGGAGTGGAAGCACGGGGCATTTATTGCATTTTATTACTGATCTGCTCATTTACAGATGTCAGCCGGGTCGATCTGCATGGGAAAACTGTGCTGGTCATCGGGAAAACTCCCGTCCTTCACCTCGCTGATGAAGGAAGTAACGGCCTTTTTGACCTCTGGAGCTAAATTTATATAGTTTTTCACAAAACTTGGAACAAATTTTTCAAAGAGACCCAGGAGGTCATGGGTGACAAGGACCTGGCCATCACAGCCGACGCCGGCCCCAATGCCAATGGTGGGAATGCTGATGGCTTCGGAGATAAGCGCCGCGAGGCCGTCCGGAATACACTCAAGAACCAGGCTGAAGGCGCCGGCCTCCTCAAGGGCCTTGGCCTCTTTCAGGAGGCGGCGGGCCGACTCAACGTCCTTACCTTGGACCTTAAAGCCACCCAGCTTACCTGCTGTCTGGGGGGTAAGACCGATGTGGCCCATCACCGGCATACCGGCATCGACAATGGCCCGCACCGCCTTGCACACCTCGCGTCCACCTTCAAGCTTCACAGCGTCACAGCCAGCCTCCTTAAAAAAACGCCCGGCATTGGCTACCGCCTCTTTTTTTGACACCAGGTAGGAGAGAAACGGCATATCACCGACCAGCATAGTGGATGGGGCACCCCGCCGCACCGCCGCGGAATGGTGGATCATTTCATCCATGGTGACCGGCACTGTGGAATCATATCCCAAGACCACCATCCCCAAAGAATCACCAACCAGCAGCATATCAACTCCGGCAGACTCCAGCAGCCTGGCAAAGCTGGCATCATAGGCGGTGAGCATGGTGATCTTCTCCACACCCTTTTTGGCAAGTATATCTGGCACTAAAAGTTTCATATTCTGCATAATATCACACCTTTACTCAGGAAAACAACCTAACGGCGGCAAAAGAAGATACCCATTGCCTACTCATGCGAACTACTAAAAGGCACGGTATCTGCCCTTTCCGGCAGCTGTTTGAACTCAACCGTCCTGCCGAAATGCTCGTAGGCATTCAAGGTTGCCATCCTGCCCCGGGGTGTTCTGGTCAGGAAACCACACTGGATAAGAAAGGGTTCATAAACGTCCTCCAGGGTAGTGCGCTCCTCGCAAACAGCGGTGGCAAGGGTATCAAGGCCAAGGGGCCCACCCTGAAATTTATCAATGATGGTAAGGAGAATACGCCTATCCATCTCATCAAGGCCCACATGGTCAACCTCAAGAAGCTGCAGGGCCTGATCGGCCATTTCCAGAGTGATTCTCCCATCGCCCTTGACCTGGGCGTAATCACGGACTCTTTTCAAGAGGCGATTGGCTATACGAGGTGTGCCCCGGGAACGGCGGCCCATTTCCAGGGCACCGCCTTTATCAATGGGGACATTAAGAAGGGCGGCAGAACGGGTAACAATGGTAACCAACTCTTCAGGACTATAGAATTCCAGGCGCAGCACAACCCCGAAACGATCCCGAAGCGGCGGGGTAAGAAGACCTGTTCTGGTGGTGGCCCCCACCAGAGTAAAACGAGGTAAATCCATCTTCACCGACCGAGCCCCGGGGCCCTGGCCAATGATGAGATCCAGCTGAAAATCCTCCATGGCAGGATAGAGAATTTCTTCCACCACATGGTTGAGGCGGTGGATTTCATCTATAAACAGGACATCGCCTTCCTGGAGGCTGGTGAGAATGGCGGCCAGATCGCCAGGCCTTTCGATAACCGGTCCGGAGGTCACCCGAATGTTTGCCCCCATCTCCTGGGCAATGATATAGGCCAGGGTCGTTTTACCAAGACCGGGGAAACCATGAAACAGGATATGGTCAACTGGTTCGCCGCGGCCCTTGGCCGCCTGGATGGCGATATCCAGGTTGGCCTTCACCTGCTGCTGGCCGATGTATTGGGCCAGGCTCTTGGGGCGAAGGTCGTACTCCTGGAAGATCTCCTGATCTTCGATGTTTTCTGTTGAAACAATGCGCTCTTCGTAGTTCATCGTAGCAATCCGCTCTCCTTATGCCAGCGACCTGAGGGCCAAACGGATCAAGTCTTCCAGACCCACATCACCCTCCCGCAGGGCATAGATAGCGGCGACAGCCTCTTGAGCATTGGTAACCGTATAACCGAGATTAACCAGGGCCGAAACCGCATCATCCAGGACAGAGCTTGCTGCCTGGGAACCACCGTGGGATGTATCCCGCAAGGCAGCTGCGGTTACAGGAATAAAATCGACCTTATCCTTGAGTTCGAGACAGAGCCGTTCGGCCGTCTTCTTCCCCACACCGGAGACCTGAGTCAGGCGTCCTATATCATCGCCAGAAATCGCCCGGGCCAGTTCTCCCGGCGATAAGGTGGACAAAATGGCAAGGGCAAGCTTAGGCCCTACCCCGGATACCAGAAGCAGCAACTGAAAGGTCTGTTTCTCCTGATGCTCAAAAAAGCCAAAGAGCAAGAAGGCATCTTCCCGGATATGGGAATGGATGTGGAGGAACACCTCGTGCCCCTCCACAGGCACCGTAAAAAGAGCGCTTTCCGGCATGGAAACCTCATATCCCACGCCATGCACATCAACAATGAGGCGATCTGGATATTTAAACTGTACTATGCCGCGCAGGGAAGCGATCATTGTTTTCTGGTATCACAAGAAATAAGGGGGATGACATAAAAAAGCCGGCGTCAGGTAAACGATATCCCATGCTGGCCATCTTGTACAATGTTTAGCCAGGGCAGCCTACAAGCCCACGCTATGATGGGCATGGCAAATAGCAACGGCCAGGGCATCGGCAGCGTCCTCGCTGGGAACACCGGAAAGTTTTAAAAGTACCCGCACAACCTGCTGAATCTGGGCCTTTTCAGCCTGCCCATATCCTGCCACGGTCTGCTTGACTGTGCGGGGAGTATATTCGCCAATGGGCAGGCCATGGGTTTTCCCTGCCAGAAGCAGGACGCCACGGGCATGCCCAAGCTTGAGGGCTGAACGGGGGTTTACAGCGACAAAGACATCCTCAATGGCCATCTGGTCGGGGCAATGCTGCTCAATAACCTGAGAAATCCCTTCATAGATCTCAAGAAGGCGATCGGCAAAGGCCAGCTTTGCAGCGGGTCGGATGACACCGCAGGAGACAAAGCTCAGTCTCACTCCTTCTCGTCGAATCAAGCCATAGCCAGTGATCCTTGAGCCCGGATCAATGCCCAGGATCAGCTGGCCTGGAGGTATCACACCACGTCCCCTTATGCCAGTTTCTCCATAATTTCATCAGGGATATCGAAATTGGCATGAACATTCTGAACATCTTCATTTTCCTCAAGGGTATCGATGAGACGCATGAGGGAAGCGGCTGTTTTCTCTACGGCAACCTCGACGGTGTTCTGAGGAATCATGGAGATCTCCGCTTCCACCATTTCGATATCAGACTTTTCCAGTTCCTCACGCACCGTTTCAAAATCCTCCGGGGTCGTCAAGACTTGGAAGGTTGTCTCTTCCTCGATAACATCGTCGGCACCTGCCTCCAGGGCAACTTCCATCAATTTTTCCTCATCAACGGTCTCTTTATCGATGATGATGGAGCCCTTGCGGTCAAACATAAAGGCCACACATCCGGACTCGCCGAGATTACCACCGCTCTTGGTGAAGGCATGCCTCACCTCGCCCACGGTGCGGTTACGATTATCAGTCATACAATCGACAAGGACAGCGACACCGCCAGGACCGTAGCCCTCGTAGCGAATCTCATCATAGGTCTCGCCTTCAAGTTCGCCTGTGCCTTTTTTAATAGCCCTTTCAATATTATCCTTGGGCATGTTCTCGGCTTTAGCGGCGGCAACAGCCGATCGCAGGCGAGGATTGGCATCGACATCGCCGCCACCACTCCGGGCCGCCACGGTAATTTCCTTAATCAACCTGGTAAAAATCTTGCCACGCTTGGCATCCTGGGCACCCTTGCGGTGTTTAATATTGGCCCATTTAGAATGTCCGGACATATCTAGCCTCCATGTGCAAAATGCGGTTACACCGCTTAGATCCTATTTAAAATGCATAGCAAGGACAAAAACCTCACGGCTTTCAACCCGTGACGATTTTGGCTTTACCACTTTTACCTTCTTGAAAAAATGACGAACCTCGTTAATAAAATCGCCAGAATCCTCACCCTGAAAGACCTTACAATAAAAATTGCCGCCCTCCAGCAAAACTGCTGTCGCAATTTCAAGGGCCCGTCTTGAGAGCTCCAGACTCTTCTGGTGGTCAGAAAATTTATGGCCCGTGGTGGCAGGCGCCATATCACTTAAAACCACATTAAATTTGGTGGCCGCGAGCTTTACGAAAATCTCTTCAGAAAAAATATCCGCCTTCAAGAGCTCCATGGGAGCCGCACCGGCAAAGTCATATTTCATGGTCTTATGGAGATCAACACCGATAACCCTACCCGTGGTGCCAATCTGTTTGGCGGCATAGATTGACCAACTTCCAGGGCAGCAGCCAAGATCAAGAACCGTGTCACCCTTGGTCAGCAGTTTAAAGCGCTGTTGGGCCTCCTCAAGCTTAAAAACCGAGCGAGCAGGGTATTTTTCCTGCTTAGCTTTTTCAAAATAATAATCTCGAACCTTTTTCATGCCCTTGCCATATATTCCCAAAACGATTAAAAAAGGTAAAAATAGCGTATATACTATGAGTTTACAAGCTTTATCAAGCCCATGCCAAGACGAGCTGCGGACATTGACAGCCCTCTCCGTCACCCTTATATTTTAATTTTTGTTTCTGTTCGTTAATATTCTAAGCAGACCTCAATCCTATGACTGAATCTCTTCTTT
>JBFFNX010000113.1:0-9882 GCA_041562995.1 Desulfurivibrionaceae bacterium | reverse complement strand
CACATCAATAATGACCTGGTCGAGGGAGCCCACCACGGAGCTGAGACGGCTTGAGACATAGATGCTGCTGCGCATCGGCGACCATTGGATGGCGTTTAGCACCAGGTTAGAGAGGGCCCTGATCATGAGTTCTTTGTCAACCTCAAGGGGGATGTCGTGGAGGTTGTCGATCACCTCAATCGTAACGGCTTTTTCCTCTTTTTCCTGGGCCAGGGAAATGAAGGTCTCCTCCAGGAGGTCGTGGAAGGTGATTTTTTCCATCTGCAGGGTGAGGGGCTTACCGTAGCTCAGCAGGTCGTTGAGCATGGTTTCCAGTCTTTTGGACTGATCCTGGGCAATGGTGGCCAGTTCACGGAAGGTGGGGTTGGCATCGCCTAGCTCCTGGGTGATGGTTTTGATGGTCATTTTGATGGACGACAGCGGGTTGCGCATCTCGTGGGCAATGCTGGAGGTCAATTCGCCGATGCGGGCCAGGGAGGCGGTTTGGGCCAGGGCCCGTTCGATTTCATTTTTGCGCAGGACCTGCTCTGTTTTCTTGCGCTCGGTGATATCGTTGGCCACGCAGATCAGGGCGACAATGGCGTGGTCGGCGTTGCGCATTACCGAGCCGGAGAAGAGTACCGGAATCTGGCTCCCGTCCCTTTTGTTCAGGCATATTTCCAGATTGGTGACATCCTTGCCGCTGAGTAAGGGGTTAATGGCCTTGTCTTGAAAAAGCGGGAGCATACCTTCACAGACAAGATCGGTAACCTTGAGGCCGAGGAGCTGGTCTTCATTGCGGTCGAGAAGGGAGGATGTCTTGGTGTTGATCTTGGAGAGCTGGAGCCCGGGGGTAAGGACCATCAGACAGCCGGACATATTTTTGATGATGCTGTCCACATAATCACGGGAGACCATGGAATCTTTCAGTTCCTGGGTCATCTCCCAGAAGGAGAGGGCCAGATTGTTGATCTCGTCCTTGTCGCTGCCCAGCTGGGGCCGATAAATCTCCTCGCTCTTGGCAAAAAGTTTGACCATGGCCTGGATCTTGGCCAGGGGTTCAATGAGCTGCTGGCTGGCAAATGAATGGCTGATTAATATGGCAGTGATCAGCACCACGGCAAAAAGAACGCCGAGAAAAATGGTATTGATTTGGGCGCTGCGCCGCTGCTCCTGGAGTTCATCCTCCACCCGCTGGGTAAAATGCTGGGCCAAGTGGCGCAGATCGTTGAGGATATTGGTTTGCATACTCCCCAATTGCTGGATTTTTTTCTGCAACTCAATGGATGTCTCAATGGCCTGGGTGCTTAGATAGACTTCCGAGGCCAGGCTGGAAAACTCGTTATAGTCGTCCAGCAGTTTGGTAATATTAGATTTGCCATGATCAAAGACCTTGTCCCCTGACGCCATTGCCGCCATCTTTTCAAAAAGCTCAACAATGTGGCCGCTCAATCTGTTGCCGAGGATGGCCTGCTCTGCCTCGCCGGTCAGGAAGGCATTTTCATATTTTTCAATCTGGTCTTTGTAGGCCTGCAGGCTCTGGTCGCTAAGCAGGGCCAGGGGCATCTCCACTTTTTGGAGGTGGCTAAGGCGGGCGGCCTGGCGGCTATTGGAGTAGAAGCTCGACAGGGTTGCGATAAAATAGCCCACCAGGGCAATGAGCACACAGGTCCACACCTTGCTGCGGATACTGCCACTGCGATTGACGAGTCCGGCTATCTTGGTTTTTAAATTTTCGGCGACCATTTTCTAGACGTGGGCTCTCTTGTCGTTGGGTTGCTCTTCATACAAACAGTAAGTGTTTCTACCTTGGGCCTTGGCGAGATACATGGCCTTGTCCGCCCCGGTGATCAGTTGTTCGGCAATGGTGCCGTGATCCGGGAACAGGGTGATACCGATGCTTGCCCCCAGGCTGCAGGAAATATTGCCGAAGGTAAAGGGCACAGCAAGGCGTTGAATGATTTTGGCGGCGATTTTTTCAACGTCCTGGACGCTATGCAGGGCGGTGAGGATAACGGTGAACTCGTCACCGCCCATGCGGGCCACGGTGTCACCGGCCCGGATCAGGTTCTGGAGCCGGGTGGCAACATTTTTAAGAACAAGGTCGCCGATATCGTGGCCCAGGGTATCATTAATAGGTTTAAATTTATCAAGGTCAAGAAAGAGCAGGGCAAACTTATTGCCGCTGCGCTCTGTCTCGTGGATGGCAAGCTCAAGACGGTCAAAAAAGAGGTGGCGGTTGGCAAGGCCGGTGAGGGCGTCATGGAGGGCCATCTGCTTGAGTTTCTGTTCAGAATTTTTCAGCTCTGTTATGTCGTTTAAAACGCAGACAAGGCCAACCACCTTGCCCACCTCGTTATCCATGACCGATCCGGAAAAATGGGCCGGAAAAATGCGGCCGTCCCTGGTGCGGCATTCCACCTCAACATTTTTGAGGGGCCAGCTGTCCAGGAGGCTGAGGTTCTTGAGGGGGTTTTCCTTGCCAGCCCTCAACAGAACGGTTGCCTCCTGACCGACAAGGCTCTTGTCTTCATAGCCAAAGAGCTCCGTGGCCCGCTGGTTGACTTTTTCAATGACACCCTGTGGACTGAGCACCACCAAGGCGCCGGACATATTACGAATAATATTGTCCACATATTTTATGGATACCGTGGAGGCCTTGAGATTCTGGGTCATTTCCCAAAAGGCCGAGGCCAGCAGGCCCACCTCGTCCGAGGGGCTTGTGCCTTGGGGTTCGATAATATCCTGGGAGACCGCGAAGCGCTGGACATTGTCCTTGATGGTGGCCAGGGGCTTGATGAGCAGCCGATCCGCTACCTTATCAATGATTACCGTGGCAAAGAGCAGCACAAGGAGAAAAAGGAACCCGAGAAAAAAGGTAGAGTGCAGGGTCTTGGTCTTGTTGTCTTGGATCTCCTTGATGAAGCAGGCGGATAAATTCTTGTTAAGGGTGGTGAAGCGTTCAAGGAGATCGCGCCGCTGGCGGCCATGTTGCTGGATTTCCTTTTGCAGCATTGGGGTTAATTCAATGGCCTCATCAGCCCAGGTCTCAATGGATTTACCAACCTTAAGGTAGGAGATATAATCCTGTCTCAGCTTTTCTAAGGTCGCCAGTTTCAGGGGGATCTGGGGTTGGCTGAGGAGGATTTCTTCCACCTGGGAAAATTTGTCGAGGAGAGCGGTGCTGAAGGCGTCGATCACCTCGGCAAGATCTTCCTCGCCGGTGAGAAAGGCCTCCTCATGACGTTCGATCTGGGCCTTGAAGGTGTGGAGCATGTCCGATCCCAGCGAGGCCATGGGAAACCAGGTCGACTCCAGGTGGGAGAGCCTGTCGTACTGCCCCATATTCGAGTAAAAACTGGCGATGGTGGCAATAAAATAGCCGGCCAGTGAGACAAGAACACAGAGCCAGATTTTTGTGCGAATACTTCCCCAGCGGTTTTTCAGGGTAGAACCTCCAGCTTTCGCACCTGTTTATCAAGGGAGTCGGCATCAATATAGCTGATCGTGTTTTTATGCAGGCTCATATAGGATTTTACCGCCTCATCGTCCTGTACTGCAAGGGGAAGCATGCTGGCCCCGCTGTAGAGCATCTTTTTCCAGTACACGGAGAGCTGGGCCGGTGATTTTTGGAGCATTATCCGGGTAAAAGACTCGTGGATATCGTCATTTTTGTTCATGATCAGGGTGATGGGTGAACCGTCTGGCCATGAAGGTTCCTTGCCAAGAAAGATGCTTTTGACCTTGGCCGCCGGCAACTGTTTAATGGGGTTGCTCTTGTGAACCACGACAATAAACTCCGTTTCAGCCCAGACCGGTTCCCCAAAAAAAAGGAGAGCCGCCAGGGCTGTCGTGAGTATGTATGTGATTCTAAAAGGACTCAAGTCGTCTTCCTTGCCAAACTCATATTATAGATAGGTGTTGCCGGTCATATTAAGGCTGCTTAGGCTCGTCTTCGCTGGGGACATTCTTCTTGGGCGGATTGCCCTTGGTGTTGCCGAATACCGGATAGCTGATGCTGAAATCACTCTCCAGGATCTGGACCCTGTTGTTAAAAAGATCGGCAATAATCAGCCGCCCTTGGCGGTCAACATCAATGGCGTTTGGGAAATTGAACCAAAGTGGTCCTGTACCCCTGCCGCCGAATTCAAAGATAAAGCGGCCCGCCATGTCAAAGACCAAGATGGTGTGGCGCATATAGTCAACGATGTAGATACATTTTTTCTTCTCGTCGAGACAGAGTCCCCTGGGTCGGCTCATCTTGCCCGATGAGCCGCCTTTCTGGCCAAAGGAGAAGAGGAATTTTTCCCCTGGGCCATAGACATAGACCTTACTCGTCTCCTCACTGAGCAGAAAAATGCGGCCGTCACTGTCAATGGCGATGTCATGGAGGAGGACGGGCTGCAGATCTTTGCCCTTGTTCTTGTCCGTGGGAATGGTACCCCGTGATTTGGGGAGCAGTTCAGCCGGTAATCCGAGTGGCACGGCTGGGACTTCCTCTTTTGGGGCTGCGGCATCTTTTTGGAGCTCGACAAGGTAATCCATCCTCTTCTCGGCGCTGTCAGTGGTTTTCACCGGCGCCTCCAGATAAATTTTGTCCATGGGTTTGAGCCAGTGGGAAAAATTCCCCAGGGCGTCAAGGACAAGGACACCACGGCTCTGGTTGCCAATCAGGTAAATCTTGCCGTTTTTTCCTACCATGCCGTTGGTGATAGAAAATTTCTCAGCCCCTGGCATGGCAGCAAAGACCACCTCTTTTTCCGGTAGGAAGGCGGCGTTTAAGATGCTAAGCCTGCTGGGCTTTTGGGCCGTGTGGTTCTGGCCGATATAGACGCGGCCCTGCTCCATGTCAAAGAAGATACATTGCGGGCTGTCAATGCCCCGGCCGGCCCCGAGCACCAGATGGGGGAAAAAGTCGTGGCCGTAGATGAGGATGTTGCTCTGACCACCGTTAATGACATAGATTTCCTGGACATCATTCTCGGCCGTGATGTTCATGGGAAAGCGCAGGGGCTTGCCCTGGTCGTCCTTGTCGAGCATGGCGACCAGGCGCATGACCTCCCGGGGCGTGCCCTTCTGCTGCTCTTCGACATTCTCCTTTTCTTCCTCGGCCCATGGTGAGCTCATGTTCCATGCCAGGAGAAAGAAGAGGAGCAAGAGGGCCATCAGAGATGCTGTCCCTCTGCGCCTGGGCTGTGCCGGCATTGTCCTCTTATGTTGTATGGTGACTGAAAACATCATTAGGCCTGTCTGTTAATAGTGGCACTGGCTGCATACCTGGCCGCCGAGAATATCGCCGATGAGCAGGAATTTATAATCAGAGCCATGGGGGTTGTGGCAGCTTGTGCAGGAAAAAGAGCGTTCCGGACGGCGAGGATCCTTAACTCCTTCCACCGGGTGACCGCCCACCGGATGGCCCTTTACCACATCTTTAAAGGAGGTGTGGCAGCCCACGCAGAGTTCGTTGATCGGTTTGTAGAGCTGGAAACGGTGGTCGGTGGCATGGGGGCTGTGGCAGGCTATACAGCCGCCACCCTTTATGATGCCGTGGATATAATAGGTGGAGCTGTCTTCGGCGAGGAGGTCTTTTTTGTCGGTATGGCAGGCCACGCAGATTACATCCTTACCCGCTGCCCAGAGCTGGGCACGATTCTGATCGGCATGGGGGTTGTGGCAGACCGTGCAGTCGCCGGTTCCCACCGGGCCGTGGATATGGTTCATCTTGAGCCAGCTCTTTTTGCTGACATGGCATTGAAAACAGCTGGTTTCCACCTTGCCCACCGGGATGGTAATTTTGCTGGGATCAGTGGTTTCCTGATGGCAGGCGCGGCATTGCAGGGTGACGGCCGGGCTGTGTTTCCAGTTGTTTTCGACGATATTTTTATGGCAGCCGAAGCAGAGGGGTTGGGCCTGTTGGTCGATGGGTTTGCTTAGTGCGGCCGGTTTTTCGTGATGGCATTCCTTGCAGGAAGCCGGCAACAGCTCATTGCGATGAAAGAGGGAAACCCCCTTTTCATTGAAATTGACGTTGAGCAGGGAACGTAACGGCCGGTACTTTACATTGACATCTTGTCCCGACGGAATGAGCTCAAAGGCGTTCTTACCCGGTGTCAGTGGCAGGCGAAAGTGCAGGTAGTATTCCCCTTTTTTCGATTGCCAGATGCCCTGGGGCGAGAAGAGAAGATCGTCCTTGCGTACCCGTGTCCGGCTGATGCTCTCATTTTTCTGCTGACGGACGACCAGATGGGTTGTCGGTTGCCGGGCATAGATGGTGGCAGCAGGTGGCGGGACGAGGATCTCCGGCGCTGCCCAGGCCTTGCCCTGGGGGAGCTGGAGGCTGAGGCCAAGGGCAAGCCCGCAGGCAAAGATGATTCTTTGGCTGCGGGTCACCGCCAGGCGTCCTGTTGGGGGAATGGTTGACAAGCTCTTCATAGGCAAACCTTGGTCATGGGATATACTCGGTGGTGGTAGTGGGGTAGCCCGGGGAGCGCATTGGCTCACCGATAATTTTTTGATATGATTACTCTTCGAGATTGGAGCTTCTAAGCAGAAGCTCGTAAGCCTTGCTGTACTCTTTGGCGGCCATGCTGTGATTTTCCTTTTTTTCGTACAAGGTGCCAAGCACGTAGTGGAGTTCGGCATTGCGGCTATTGCGAAAGAGCATGGCCTTCAGGTCTCCCACGGCTGTATCGACATCACCCTGGGCTGCAATAACCTGGGCAGAGCATATCTCGCCGCGCAGGGAATCGGGATCGAGGTCTAGGCCGCTATCAAGACTTTTCTGGGCCTCCTCAATCTTGCCAAGTTGGAAGTAGAGACACCCAAGCTCCACATGGGCTTCAGCGAGCTTGGGGTTGGTGGCGAGGGCGGCCTGGTATTCGCGCTCGGCCGCCTCAAGCTGGCCTTTGCGCGCCATAAGATGGCCCATGCCCAGGCGGCGATTGCCCTCCTTTTCCTCGGTGGATTTGACTTTCATCACCGGATGGAGTTCAGCTTCCACCTGCGCCCGGGTTTTTTCGCCTAGAAGAATTTCAATTTCCCCCTTGAGGGTGGCTGTCATGTCTTTGCTGTATCCCATACCGGCAACGGTCATACCATTTTTGTCAATAAGCAGAACGGATGGCATGATGTAGATGCCTAAAGAGCCGTAAGCCTGTTGGCTAGAATCTAGATAGACCGGGGCGGTGAGGCCGGCGGTCTGAACAATTTCAGCGATGGTTGCGTCTGAGTCGCCCTGGGCGTTGATTGCTGTAAACGCGACATTTTTTTCCGCGAAAAAGGGCAGGAGTTCCTGCAACTCGGTCAAGGCGGTGATAGCCCTTTTTTTCTTGGCCGCCACATCGCCGCCCCAGAAGAGCAGAACTGCCGGCGAACCCTGGAGTTCATGAAGAGAGAGTTTGCTGTTGTCAGCGGCTTTGGTCAGGGTTACGTCGGGGATCGGCTCCCCCACGGCAAGCGTCCGGAAAGGGAAAGACTCGGCTACCCCTGAGGAAATAAAGGTGTAGAGAGAAAGAAGAATGGTCAGCGACAGTATTTTGCAGAAAATGCGAACGTTCATAGGATCATCCTTTGCGTTGTGTGCCTATCAATCTTTTGGCTGGTATAGGTATTTTTACAGTGGCTAAAGTTTTTTGTCAGGAATTGATCGACGATCATACCTGGTGCTATCTGTTGTCTAATACCCTGCCTTGGTTTTCAGCTGTTTGGCGGGAAAGGGCCTATCTCAAGATATAAAACTACTATTAAAAAAGCAAATTTCGGGCCACACTGACGGGTGGAGCGGGAAAATGGTAAAAAAGGGTTTCTAACAGCTAACTGTCGTATTTTTGTGGAGTCACGAAAGGATCAGGCTGCAGGCGCGACAAGACAATGTGACAGGTCTGTGACGGCGAGCGTGTGAGGAGAGATGGTGAGGAAGGGGCAAAATGGAACATAATTTGCATACAAATCATGGAGGAGAGAGGGTTTCCATTACATACCCTCTTACCTGATAGCGTTCCATGCTGTCAAACGGAAAATATGAGTAAGTGCCTGAAATGAAGTTTTTTCGGTGGAATATGGCGTGTGGCACGTTGTCAAAATCAGGCCGGCATTGACCAAGTCCACGAGTTTCGGTACAGTTTCAGGATGTTGAACCTACCGATAATCGCTGGATACCCCTGTTTCTCAAGGTGTAGGGAAGAAAGATAATGGTATTAATCATCCAGGTAGCCCCCATGAAAAATTTAATAGCTATGAGCTTTGCAGGGTGGCCTCAATGAAAATTCTGATTGTTGATGATGATCAGGCGCTCTGTCGTTCTCTGCAAGTACCCCTCAGCCTTAAGGGCCATGAAGTGCATATGGCCTGCTCCGCAGAGAAGGGCATTAGCGAGGCCGCCGAATTCCGGCCAGACGTCGTGTTTCTTGATATTAATCTTCCTGGCCAGAGTGGTCTGGAGGCCCTGCCCAGTATTGTTGAGCTGCCGTGCAATCCGACAGTGGTCATTATGACGGGTGAGACTGATAATTTTATTGCTGTGCAGGCCATGCGCAGCGGCGCCTTTGATTATCTGCGCAAACCCCTGGAGCTTGATGAGATCTATGTCATGTTGTCCAGGGTGGAAGTGCATCGTGGCCAGGAGCCGAATCTGCCGGATCCGGAGGCCGCCTTGTTTGGTGATGAAAATTATCCCAACATGATAGGTACCCATCCGGATATTATTGATCTGCACAAGAAGATAGGTCTCCTGTCGCGCAGTAGGGTAACGGTTCTGATTCAGGGGGAAAGCGGTACTGGTAAAGAGCTGGCGGCCCGGATTCTTCATGGTGCTCGCGACCCGGATAAACCTTTTGTTGATATAAACTGTTCTGCCGTGGTTTCCACCCTCCTGGAGTCTGAGTTTTTCGGCCATGAAAAGGGGGCCTTTACCGGCGCCGACCGCCTGAAAATAGGTAAGCTGGAGTATGCGGCCGACGGCACCGTTTTTTTTGACGAGATCGGCGATATGCCCCTGGGTTTGCAGGGCAAGCTTTTGCGCGTCCTTCAGGAGGGGGAGTTTGTTCGGGTTGGCGGCCTTGAAACCATTCCTTTTCGGGCTCGTTTTGTCTCTGCCACCCATTGGGACCTTGAAAAGCTGGTCAAAGAAGGAAAATTTCGAAAGGATCTTTTCTACCGTATCGCAGTTTCCACCCTCTATCTGCCGCCCCTGCGTGAAAGACCAAACGATGTCCCCCAGCTTGTTGAGGCCCTGTTGAAAAAAATCTCCCGCCAGCTCCAATGTCCCCGGCCGGTGATTAACGACGAGGCTATGCAGAAATTGATGAACCATAGCTGGCCCGGTAATGTGCGGGAGCTGGAAAATGTCCTGACGCGCTCGACTGCCCTGGCCACCGACAGCGTGCTCACGGCAGCCGATATATGTCTGGAGCAGTCCCACCGCGATCATGCCAGTCCGATTCCGGAGGCGCCGGTTAGCCTGGCTGAGGCGGAAAAACGACATGTGGAAATGATCCTTAATCAGCAGCACTGGAATATTACCCAAACCGCCAAGCAGCTGGAGATTTCCCCCACCACCCTCCGTAAGAAAATTTCTGATTATAACATTGTCAACCGTTGCCAATAAGGCTGCTTTTCGCGCCAGTTTCTGGCGGACAGCAGTCAGAAACTGGCGGCAGAGGTTGGTATTGTTTTTTTGGCGCTAAGTGCCCCTGGAATCAGTGTTGGGCCTGTGGAAAGGCCGAAAAATGGGAATTTCTTGTCTTTTTGAGAAGATGAGGGCCTTTTTTTTTGGGGTTCCACGGAAGGGCCAGGTTGTTCTGCGTCGAAGCTGACCGCTCCGGGCACCAGTTTCTGGTGAGGCGAATGGTCGCAGGGTTTTTCGGGGAGTGGTTTGGGGGCATAGGGATACCCCCGAACGGCTTG
>JBFFNX010000112.1:0-9988 GCA_041562995.1 Desulfurivibrionaceae bacterium | reverse complement strand
CGTTTTTATAAATTCCTTTGGCGATGGCCTGGGCCTCAAGTTCGGGGTCATCGCTGGTATGCAGGGAGACGAAGTAGGGCCAGTTGGCGGGCAGGGCATCTTCAGGCAGGGCCACGTAAAAGAGCAAGGCGGAAGGGGAGACCGTGTAGCGGGATAGATTAAAGACCTTGCCATACAGCAGGGCATCGCCTTGCAGCATGGCCTGGCCATGAAAGGGATTCATGGCGCCAAGAAACCAGTCAGCCTTATAGACCGTGCCATCTTGGCTCACCACCGCCTCAACATCCTTGCTGTTAGTTCTGATCGACCTTATTTTTTGCTCAGTACAGATGGAGCCGCCATTATCCAGGATGGATTGGCGTAGCATGTCGGTAACTTTGAGCATGCCGCCTTTGGGATAGAAGACGCCATCCTTAAGGACCTTGGCCCAGAGTACGGCGACAAAAATATAGGACAGCTCACTGGGGGGCAGGGTGGTGGGTAAGGCGGACAGGGCATGGATGATGTCGGAGTGGCCCTTGAAGAAACGATCCAGAATGGTGCCGTGGGAGTGGCGGGCACAGCGAAACAGGGTGGGGTAGAGCAGCGGTATGAGTACCTTCTTCCAGATGGGCGCCTTTTCAAAGGCCATAAATTGGCGACCCAGTTTCGTGGTCAATTTGCTGTAGGCGGCTAAGGGTTCCCTCTGTTCCGGGAAACGTTCGGCCAGTGACTCCACATAGGCGGCGGGGTTGCGGTAATCAAGCTGGAGCTCAAAGCCAGGATAGATATTACGGATGGCCGGAATGGCCAGAAAATCAAGGTCCTTGTCAATGCCAAGCTCAGCAAAGATGGCATGAAATTCACTGCCGGGTTTGCAGGCCGCCAGAAAGGCGCCAGTGGCATCGAAATAAAAGCCGTGCCGCCAAAATCCGGTGACGTAGCCCCCTGTTTTTTCCTCTTTTTCGAGCAGGGTAACCTGCTGGCCGCGTTTGCTGAGCAAGGCGGCGGCGGTCAGGCCGGCCATGCCGCCGCCCATGATGATAACGGAAGTTTTAGCCACGGGAACCTCGAAGGTGGAGAAGGGCGGAAAGGGTAATCACTGAATAGATAAAACAGCTGGAAACGCCGATAATGGTCAGCAGGCCCATGGAAGACAGGACATGGTACTTAGCCAGGGCCAGGGAGCCGAAGCCCAGGCAGGTGGTTAAGGATGTCAGCAAGATGGAGCGGCCGGTGGAGGTCAGGGTCTGGCCGATATCGTTGGTCTCCCGGAAGCGGTCAATGAGATGGATACCATCATCAAGGCCGATACCGATCAGGATGGGGATAATGATGAAGTTAATCAGGTTAATGGAAATGCCCATATAGCCCATGATTCCGGCGGTGGTGATCAGGGCCAGGGTGGTGGGAAGCAGGGCCAGGAACGTCTTTTTGATGCTGCGAAAGAAGATGAGCAGGATAACGACCACCAGCAATGCCGCCAGGATAACGGTTTTGAACAGGCCTGCTTTGGCCGAATCCATCAGGCTGCCCAAGGCACGATCTAGACTGACCACCATGATGGCCTGGTCATGGTCGGCCATTTTCTGTTCAAGGCGGAGTGCGGCATCTTCAGAAAGGACATTGATCCAGGTAACGCCGGTGATGCCGGTTTTGTCGGTAAAGAAAAAACGCTGATGCAGGGGGAGGAGGCGAGCCAAGAAGGAGTTGGTCGGCAGCTCATTTTTGTCGAGAGAGTTCAAAAACTTAATCAGGGTCGGAAAGCTGTCAAGGCTGAGACCATAGGTGGCAAAGGCGCTGTCGATCAAATTTCGATCGACATTGGCGAGCTGCAGATTCGTGCCGCCGCTCATGGTGGTTAACGAGGCCCAGCCCTTATGGTCAGCGGCGGGAAGGGCGGCAAGGAGATTGTCGATCTGCCGCGACTCCTGCCAGAACGCCTTTTCGGACGGGGAGTGCCAGGAGACGAGTAGCGGGATGACGCCATTACTGAAATGGTCGTGGATATCCTGGCGTACCTGCACCGCTTCCAAGCCTTCCGGGTGAAGGGCCTCGAGATTGCGTTCAAAATGGAGTTTTTGGAGGCCGGGT
Organism: Desulfurivibrionaceae bacterium; assembly: GCA_041562995.1. GTDB lineage: Bacteria > Desulfobacterota > Desulfobulbia > Desulfobulbales > SURF-16 > BM506. The sequence goes on along the minus strand of JBFFNX010000112.1, from coordinate 7,915 downwards.
AAGGAGGCCAGGAGCATAAGAAGGCTGAGGGCTAAGCAGAGAACCGGTTTTCTTTTGACAAAGGCACCAACGGAGGTGATGCCGAGCAAAGAAAACGGTTTGAGGCTATGGGTCCAGGTCCGGCCTTCAAGCCAGTTGAGCCAGGCCGGCAGGGCCCAGAGAATGGTGATCAGGCAGAAAAACAGGCCCAGGCTCACCAGCCAGCCGATCTGCTGCAACACGGGACTTGCTGTGGTGGTGAGAACCGCAAAGGCGGTGAGGCTGGTGAGTCCGCCCACCAGCACCGCAGAACCGGTGCGCATCACGGCCAGCCGGGTGGCCTCGGCCGGGGGCTGGCCAAGGAGCCGTTCCGAGGCATAGCGGTCATAGACATGGATGGCGAAATCCACCCCCAGGCCGAGAACCACGGCGGCAAAGGCCACGGCAATCATGTGCACCTGGCCGAAGGTGACGGCCATGAAGCCCAGGGCCAGTTGGAGGCCGACAGCCAGGGGAATGATGATAAAGAGCAGCACAGTGAGGCGCCGGTAGGCAAAGAGAAAGAGCAGGCCAATACCGAGAACCGAACCAAGCAGGCAGTTGAGGATGTCGCCGCGCATCAGGGCCTCTTCCTGGGCGGCAATGGCATAGCCGCCGGTGAGACCGATCTTAAGTTCCGGATAGGTGCTGAACACGGCATGGCTGCTGGCCATGAGCGCATGGGCGAAGGCCTTATCGGAGCCCGGTTGACTGGGGCTGGCAATAAGGATGACGGCCTTGTGGTCGGCGCTCAACATCTCCGCCCCCTCGGCAAAGGCCATGGAGCCCTGCATGGCATGGAGCTTGTCGATGAAAAAGCGGCGCAGGTTCAGGGGGTCAATGCTGACGATTTTAGTCAGCATGGGGGCGCCGGGGGTGGCAAGCAGGGCCAGGGATCGGCGGACCTCTTGGTTTAAGGAGCCAGGTGAGGCCAGAAAGGTGTTTAGCTGAGCCAGATCAGCGCTGGTGAGAAAAAGGGCGGGGTCTTTAAGGTAGGTGGTGAGCAAGTCAACAAAATCAGCCGAGCTCACCGCCTCTGCCTTCATCATGGTCACCGATTTATAGCCCGGTTTATCGTCAATCTTCAGGTCGCTGAGCTCCGTGATAATCTTTTTGCCCTGGGAGAGCAGCGTTTCCTTGCCAGCGCTGCCGCTGACCAGAATGTAGAGCTTGTCCTGGCCGTTGGAGGCGGTCACGGTGTGGGAGAGGAGCTTGAAGGCCCGGTTGTCCTGGGGCAGCAGGGCGAGGATGTTCTGTTCAAAATGGAGAAGGCCGGTGAGCAATATAGAGAGCAGCATCACCGCCCCGAAACTGGCCAGCACCCTGCCTGGACGTTGGGTTATTAAACGCAGCAGGCCTTCCATCTAAAAAGGTCTCTGGTAATTCTTTGGTTTGAGCTTGAGCAGGGTGGAGGCCACGGTGCAGAGCAGGCGGCCCTGCCACGGCTTGCCGTATTTCTTGGGGTTGGGATGGAGAAAGCAGAGGCGTTTGCATTTTATCTTCTGCAGCCGCTCGGCAAAATCATCATAGGGCCGGCTCATGTCCAGCGGCTTTTTGAAGAAGTTGGTGAGGTAATAGCCAAAGGAGGTGTAGGTGGAGTTGCCATGCTCGGCGTGGGCCTGGTAAAAATCGCTGAAGGTCTTGCGGTCGGTGACAATGGCGTAGTGGTCTGGATCTATCTGCCAGGGGGCTCCTGGTTCCATCTCAATGGACAGGGTGCGCAGGCCGCGGACATGCTTGTAGCGTTCCATGATAGTCCGGCGTAGGGCAAAGGTGTCCTCCATGATCTCTTCGTTCTCACCGGGCAGGCCGTAGGTGAAGAAGATCTCGGTGGAGATGCCCATGGAGTCCAGCTTATCCATCTTGGCCAGGAAGGCCTCGGTGGTAAAACCTGGGCCCTTGTGGCGCAGGCGGAGCTCCTCGTTGCCGCATTCCGGCGACATGGCAATGATGGAATCCTTGCCCGGGAAGGTCTTATGGAACTCGTCGATAAACTCGTCAGCCGGCAGGCCGTTACACTCGAACATCCAGTTGGTCTCGATGCCCTCGGCGCGGATCTTCTTCCACAGCTCAATGAAATATTCCTGGGTTACCGGTTCCGGATCAGTGGCCGTGTGCATGGTCTTGTAGCCCGCGGCAATGCCCTCCTTAATGGTCTGGATCACTGATTCATGGCTGCGGTAGATAAAGCCCACCCGTTTACTGATATGGCGCTGCTGGGGGATATGGGAGCCGCCGCACCAGGTGCAGTTGAAGGGACAGCCGCGGCCGATGGCTAAAGGCAGCAGGGGAGACTGGATGGTGAATTGTTTGAAGTTTTGTTGCTTGGTGAAGCCCTTGGCGTAGAAGAAGGGCAGGCCGATGTACTGGATATAGGTGTCGGCATTGCGCAGCAGGGAGTAATTGCTGTAGTTGAGGCTTGATACCATCTCGGCATCACCCACATAGGCGTGCTCATTTTCAACCACCGCGCTATCCTGCCGCCAGGTGAGGTTGGCAATCTGGTCGAGGGCAGTGCCCGCCTCCAGGGCCTTTAACAACTCCAGGGCCGGTACCTCGCCGTCGCCGCGCACCACAGCATCGATCATCGGATAGTCGGCAATGATCTGATCGTGAAAAAAGGAGGCGGTATAACCACCGATGAAGATGAAAATATCAGGGCGGAGCTCCTTTATTTTTCGGGCCGCTTCAATGACATCGTGGGATTGGTAATGCCAGTGGAGGGACATGCCGATCGCCTTGATCTCCGGCTTATCCACCACCAGCTCGTCGATTTTAAAGAGGGGGTTTTCCACCCACTCAACGCCGATATGGATGATCTCGGTGGCAAAGCCGTTCTTTTCGACATAATCAGCGATGGCCATCAACCCCATGGGCATGTAGTTGATCCAGATAAAATCGCCGATGGGCTTGTAGCTGTTGTTAAACTTGGGAACGTGGAGAAAAAGGGTTTTCATAATCAGGAGTCATCTATCAAGAAATCAGGAAACACAGAGGCACAAAGACACAAAGGTTTGCACCTAGGTAATCTCTGTACCCCTCAAGGGGGTATTAAGAAGAATGTCTTTGTGGTCAATCAACCATTAGTTGTCTACTCAGAACCAAAAATCCTGCCGTCGGTGATGACCTTGGCGAAATTCTTGAGGTTGCCGGCCTGGTCTAAAGCCACATCCTTGTTGTAGGTGGCAACCTTGTCAAAGAACTTCTGGCAATAGCCGCAGTCATCACAGGACATGCGCCGGCAGTCGTTGGTTCTGAAAAACTTTAAAAAGCCGTCGAGCTGCTTGTTGGGGATCTGGATGGCGTCATTGAAGGAGAAGTCCATGAGCCCTGCCACTGCCTGGACCTGTGCCATGTCCACCAGATCCGGCTTGTTAAAATAGGCCATGTTGGGCGGCAGGAAGGAACCCTTATTGGGCAGGGTGAGCAGGTCGATGAGATTACCGTCAAAACTGCGGTCACTGTAGGCCTTCACCGCTGAGGTCAGGGCGCCGGAGGTCTTAAAGCGTTCCACCACCTTGAAACGGGTGATGCCGATCTCTTCATAATAATGGAGATCCTCAGGCCGGATCCAGCGGGCCTTGAGGATGTTGACCGGATCTTCCAGTTTCTGGCTGGAGCAGATGACGTAGGGCAGCTGCAGGTAGCAGTAGTTGTTGTGGCTCTGGGATTGTGAGGCATGGCCGTCATGGTTGACATGCTCGAATTGCTGGGCGCATTCCCATAGGCAGCAGGGGTTGGCAATGACCTCCAAGGGTGTCTTGACTGCCTCGTTGATGGCCGCCAGGGTCTGGAAATCGCGGTTGAGCATCTCGTCGATGATCAGCTCATCAACGCCCATGTCCTCATACTGTTTGGCCCGGGTCACCGTGTTAATCCGACTCACCGAGGAGACCTTGATGAAGAAATGGGGATAATGCTCCTTGACCAGGCGAATGAGGTAGGGGATGGCAATGGTCAGGGCATCGACCTTGATCTCGGTGAGCCAGTCGAGGAGCTCGCGGATCTGGGCATAGCCCTCCTTGGTGTACTGGACATTGGCCAGGCTCAAGGTGTTAAGCAGATACGAAAATTTAATGCCCTGCTCGTGCAGCAGCGCCACATGGTCGGCAATCTCCTGACGGCTTACCTGGGGCAGGAGGAAGGAGGGCCGGCAGCCGCCCACCACGTCATCGGCAAGTTTGCCATAGACATGGGTGACGGGGAAATCTTTAAGCATGGCCGGCAGTTTCGGGTCCCAATTGGTTGATACGCGTATTTCCATATGTGTCTTTCTCTATAGATTTGCTGCGCATTGCTGCTCAGCACTATTCAAGTTTGAGGAACGATTACTATTAAAACATTTTCTTAAGCTGTAAACCGTAAACGGTAAACCGTCAACATCTTCTAGACGGCAAAACCGCCATCGAGATTAATCGACTGGCCATTAATGGAATCAGCACCGCGGCTGGCCAGGAAGATGGCCAGGGCCGCCACCTCACTTGCAGTGACTACCTTGCCGGTGGGCAGCCCTTGGATAATCTTTTCCATGATCGCCTCGTTGGGGGCGCCAATGGCCAAGGCAATCTCAGTGAGACCCTGGCAAAGCATCCTGCCTTCCACCGGCCCGGGATTGATGGCCACCGCCCGCACCCCTTTAGGGCCATATTCAATGGCAATGGACCTGGTCAGGGAATCAATAGCGGCCTTGGAGGCTGCGTAGGCAGCGGCCATGGGGATGGGTTTTTGCGACAGGGACGACGAAATATTAATGATAATCAGGTTATTGCCGCAGTGGCGAATGGCCTCCCGGCTGGTGAGAAAGGCGGCGGCCAGATTGGTGTGGATGACCTCTTCAAAATCGGCAAGCTCCAAGGCCTCCAAGGGGCGAAGATGGGTGAAGATGCCGGCGGCATTGACCACGATGTCGGGCAGCCGGCCGCTGGAGATGAGAAGCTCAAAGGCCTCGGTCACCTGCTGTTCATCACAGACATCCACCTGGCTGGCGGCCCATTGTTTTTTACTGGCCAGATCGCGGATGGCGGCAACATCCTTGTCCCAGATCAGGACCTTGGCGCCATTGTTGGAAGCAAGATCGGCCACGGCAGAACCGATGGTGCCGGCTCCACCTGTGATAAGGATAGTTTTTTTGTCTAGGGTCATATTCACACCTCAAGTTCGATATCGGTCCAGCGGACCAGTTCGGAGAAGGTTGATAAGCCGTCATGTTTCCAGCGCATGGAGGGGCGGTGCATCAGGCCGGGCTTAGTGATACGGGAAACACCGATACCCCCGAGTTGCTCGGCCAGATCAGCAAGTCTCTCAGGGCTCGCCTCAATACCGACATTCTGGAGATAGCTGCTAAAGGGGCGCAGAATGTCGATGACATCAGTTAAAGCATCCACCGGGCAGACCCGCAGGAAACGGGTGGGCAGCACCGTGTTAAAGCTGGCATCCTTTTCATGGATAAGGGTGGCTGTGGAGCGGGCAAAAAGTTCCATGTTGTCATGTTGGGACGATTCAAAAAGGGCGATGTTTCGTTCCATGGCCAGGGAGGCAGCGGTGTCAATACTCATCTCACTGGGCGGCAAATCCTTTTCAAGTTCAATGAGGGCCTCCTCGATGAGGGCGGTCAACTCCAGGGTGGTGACAGCGCCGTTGTTTTCAGCATAGACAATCTGTGGCGCCACGCAGGCCCGCTGGTCGAACATGGCAACGTCCAAGGCGATACGGCCAGCCAGGTCCCTGGCCGCAGCATGGTCGCTGAGGCCCTCGCTGCCGACAAGCAGGAGCCCAATCTTGTGACCGTGTTCTATGATTTTTTTATGGGGGCCGATAAAATCGCGGAGGGTCCGGCAGGTCTGTTCACCGCCGTAGAGAATAGCAACATCTGCCGGATCAAACATGGCCTTTTGCAGATCATCATTGCCGCCTGGCCATTGACAGAGGGCAACACATTCAGCAAGGGGCGGTTCAATGGCGGCCACGGCCTTGAGCCAGGCCGGGCCGAAGATAGGTTCGTTGCTGGCAAGTTTGGCAATCAGGGGGCTTTTCACCATGAGGGCACGGACCATGGGCAGATAGCTCAAGCCCGGGACATTGGCGGTCAGCACGGCGCTGGTCAGCTGGGGGCCATAGGCCCGAGCCTTGCCCTGTAAATGGGGGTCATGACAGAAGGCGTCAAGGCAGTGATGGTCGCCGAGGTCGCGATCCATGGCCGCTAGGATATCGGCGCTGGAACTATTACCCTGCTCAACAGAAATCGATTGGCAGACCACCATCCGACTTAGACCGGTAAGGTCGCTGATGGCGACAATGATTTCCATCTTCATATCACTGTCGTGTTGCCAAAAATCAGCGGCCATACCAAAGATCTCGGCCAGATCGTCTGTGGAGTAGCCTCTGAGAATTTCCCGCCCCCGGCCCAGGAGATGGTCACTGGCCCGGCTGATATCATCGGCAGTCAGTTTCGGCAACAGAACCTGGGTGGAGGCAATGGATCGGGTATATGTCTCGCCTTTGAAACCGGGAATATGGAAACCGTCCACCTTGATTTTCATCGGATATCCTCCAGGCTCAAGCTGCAACCCCTGGGCGCGCTCCCTGAGGCGCGGCCGGTAATTTCAAAACCGCTGCCGTGGCGGCGACCAAGGTCATCGGTGAGAATTGCCATGGGCCGGGCCACATTGGTCAGGTCATAGAGAAGGGCGATGCCCTCGTTGCCATCTTCAACCTCCTGCAAGGTCAAGGGCTGGCAGATACGGACGCGGGTCCAGTGGGGAGGTTTTTTTTCTTCAAGGCCGCGGCTGTAAAATTGGCTGCCAAGTTCGGTAAGACCATAGAGGTTGAGGCATTGCGCGGCTGGAAGATGGAAAAAATCCGCCATCATCTGCAAAAATCCTGTCCTGGTCAGTTCCCGGCTCCGACCCTTGAAACCCCCGGCATCCAGGATACGGCTGCCGGCTGGCAGGGGAAGAGAGCCAAGGTGCGGGGCCACCTTGTCGATAAAATTAACAAAGCCGAAGCTGCCGCCAATGATGGTAACCGGCGTCTCGTCGGCAATGCATTTTTGTAGATAGGCAACGGCCTCCGTGCCTAAGAAAGCGCCCTTGCTGATGGCATAAAAAGCCGGCTCCGTGGCCCATTTCCCGGCAATTTCCGCCATGCCGTGGGCCATGATAATATCAGGGGCCTCTGTCGGGGACGGGACCAGCATCATGAATCTGGTCTTTTGACCATCGGCACAGAGGGTGCTCTTGGCATTCTCAAGGATGGAGAGGGTCATGAGCTGAAGATCTTCAGCGGCAAAACAGGAAGCGCCGCGGCCCTTGCCACTGGTGCCGCTGGTGTGGAAAGTCTTTTGACAGCTGGTACCGTCAAAGAGCTCATAGCGTTTGAAAATATTGAGGCCAATAGGAGGGATATCGGTGAAACCCGTAAGGTTTTCAGGGCTGATGCCGCATTTTTGAAAATAAGCCCGGGCAACGGCGATATGCTCAAATTGATAGGCAAAGAGCTGGCAGGCGAGGCTGTTGAAATCATCTGTCCTGGCATCCAATATAAAGGAAGAGATTTTTCCTATGAGCTCTTTTTTGTCAGTGGTTGCAGGCATGGATATCCGAATATCTTGGGCTGAGGGGGAAATCCCTGACCTAGATCAAGGGATTAAAAAAATCAATGGGTCATTATATCCAGCCTGTCAAGAGCCAGTACTCTTTAGGTGGCTGGCGATTCTGCCAGGGCAAGGGTGAAGCGACCATGGGAGAGCTTGTCGTTATCGATAAAAAGGGCGCCTTGGGCCATGATGAATTGCCCCCAGTATTTTATGATTTTTACCCGGGCCTCAATGGTGTCGCCTGCCGATGCCATTTTTGAATCGCCAAATTCAATATCCGCCCCGGCCAGATAGCCCATACCG
>JBFFNX010000111.1:0-10110 GCA_041562995.1 Desulfurivibrionaceae bacterium | reverse complement strand
CTCGTTCAACAGAACCATGTGGCTTGATTGCATGTAGTCAATATCCTTGACACATGCGGTGTATCCTTTGGGCTTTTCCAGTTCCGGCTTTTTATTGTCGCCGGCGGTCATATTGTAACCAACAACGGACAGGGCCAGAACCAGAAAAATAGCCAATCCGATCAGTACTTTGCCTTTATCGTACATTGATTAGCCCTCCGTTTCCGTAGTTACCAGTTCTTCAAAGCGCAGGCCTTGTTCCCTGTTTTCAATTTCGCCGTCCATAACCAGAGCGTTACCGACCAGCTCAGAAAGACCGATGACATCAACATCCGTGGTCCGCGCTGGATCATCAGATGTATTAGGCAGCCAGTATTCCATGAGCGGGGTCAGGGTTGCCCGATCAATGGCGCAGACATTGGCCAGGGCGTTAACGCCGAAGCGCTGATTAACATCCTGAACAGCATTGGCGCGCGGCAGACCGGAACGCATCCGCAGTTCCATGATCTCACCGGTGTTAAGGCCGGTTCCGGAACCGCAGCAATAGGTCTTTTCACGGATACAGTTCTCGTTCATCTCGTGCCATTTCGGTACGACATTGTCGAGGATGTAACGTGGCTCATCCAGGAGACCCATGGCCCGGGCAGGGTTACAGGAATCATGAAAGGTGGGCAGGCGGTGGGCGTTACGCTGGGGATCAAGCTTGAGCTTGCCATGCTTGATCAGGTCAGCAGTAAACTCCGAAATATGGACCATCTTGGTGGACTTGGCATTCTCAAAGACCGTGCCGGTGATGGGGCTTTTCGGTACTTCCAGGAAGTCGGCAGGGCCGTTCATGGTGTCCATGTACTGATGGAGGACACGCCACATATGGCCACACTCACCACCAAGGATCCACTTGACACCCAGACGCTTGGCCTCGGCATACATCTTGGCGTTCAGCTTCTTCATCATCTCATTGTTGGTGAAGAGACCGAAGTTGCCGCCCTCAGAGGCATAGGTACTAAAGGTATAGTCAAGGCCGATATGCTCAAACAGCAGCATGTAGCCCATGGCGGTGTAGATGCCGGGCTCAGCAAAGACGTCGGCTGATGGGGTGATAAAGAGAATCTCGGCGCCCTTCCTGTTAAAGGTCGGGTGAACGTCAACGCCGGTGATTTCCTTGATGTCATCCACCAGGTAACCGATATTTTCTTTAAAGGTATGGGGCTGAAGACCCATGTGGTTACCGGTGCGGTTTGAGTTGGCAGCCGGTTCCAGGATCCAGTTAATGCCCACACCCACCAGATGAAGAAGCTCGCGCATCATCATGGTGATTTCCGCGGTATCAATACCGTAGGGACAGAACACGGAACAGCGGCGGCACTCAGTACACTGATAAGAGTACATGAACCATTCCTTAAGAACCTTAACGGTCATGGGACGGTTGCCCTGCAACTTGCCTAATATCTTGCGTCCAACGGAGTACTCATTGCGATAGACGGAACGCAGCAGCTCGGCGCGCAGAACAGGCATGTTCTTGGGATCGCCGGTGCCGAGGAAGAAATGACATTTGTCCGCACAGGCGCCGCAACGGACACAGATGTCCATAAAGACCTTGAGGGAGCGGAACTTATCCAGTCTTTCCTTGAGGCCATTTAAAATGATATCTTCCCAGCCGTCTGGCAGTTTCCAGTCATCTTCGTCCGGGGACCAGATGCGGGGGTTGGGGAAATGATGATATTCGACCATCTCGGGCTTGGCCGGATAGGCGAAATTTCCTTCCTTGAATTCAGTGAAGGTGTCCTGCCAATCCTTTTTAGGAATGGCGCCAGTAAACATATTGGGCTCTGTGGCAACAGCAACCCGCAGATCTTCTACTTTTGGAATAGCCATTATTCAGTGACCTCCTCTTTCGTTTCAGCTGCTGGCGCAGGAGGAAGTTCCTTATCAACGGGGATACCGGCCTCAACCATGAATTCACGGAATTCGTCTTCATAGGCAGCATAGGAATGCGGCTTGATGTTCGGATCGTTCCAGGGGTTGATGTGGCGCTTGGCCCGAGAGTCGTTTGCCATATTTCTGGTGGGGGAGAAGAAAATACCTGCCGCATGCATCAGTTTCGAGAACGGGAAGTACATCATCAGGGTGGAAACCAGCGTGACATGCATAAAGAAAATCGGGTGGATATTGCCGGGGTTGGTCCAATCCAAGGTGACGATACCCATGGTCAGCTGCTTGACGTCGGTGATGTTCACCCGGAAGTAATGGCGCATGAGCATACCAGTGGCGCCGATACTGAAGATGAGCAGCAGGGGGAAATAGTCGGTTCCCAGGGAGATGTAACGGACCTGAGGCATGATCAACCGCCTGACAAACAGGGCGGTGAGGGCTCCCATGAAGATGAGGTCTGACTGATAGAGCACCGGAGCGCCAATCTGGACAAAACCGTCAAAATATTCAAGAAGGGCAATGCCGGGCAACACAGGCTCGGTAAAGAGACGCAGGTGGCGAAAGACAATGGTCAAAAAGGTATAATGGAACAAAATACCAAAGAGCCAGAGCCAGAGGCTTGGGCCGTAATGGAGCTTGGGAAGATCCCCGCTTTGCACATCTGCACTGGTGTTGCGAAACAATGACCGGAACAGGAAGATCTCAAGAAACATTCTAACGATGACGTCAGACTTGGTAGTGGGACAATCGAAACGATCTTCCTTGATAAAGGAAAGAGATTTCGCCTGTCCGCAGGTGGTAGGAATCTTAAATGGCACCGGAGATTTCGCCCAGTCAACGACCTTGCGAATAACACCCACGATGAACACCAAGAAAGCAATGCTGGGTAAGATGACACCGACCAGCATCTGGGTGCCTTGCGACAAACCCAGTACCCCTCCAGCCACGATCAGCGCTAAGACTGCGATGATGGGTCTCAGGACTTTCATTAACCGTTACCTCTCTTCATTAGGTTTGGTGTTGGTTGTTCTGTTACGGATGCTGTCAGCCATGTCTTCACTTAGAATCTGCGAAGAACATCGGGCGGAATCAGTGATGATGTGTCTACCGGTCTTAAACTCATTCATCCGAATCTGATATACCGTCTGTCTGCAGTTACTGAAGATGTCAAACATCGCTAAGGCAGCCGCGTCCACTCTGGCACAAAAGGCCAGAAACTCTTTATAGAAGCTATCCATTCCCTCTTTTTGGCACTGGGTTTCGACAAGGGACTTCAGGTCGAAAACAAAGGACACCGCTGTGGAGGCAGAAATAGGCTGGACAGCACGAACTTTAAGCAGATCGTCCAGGCCCGGCGTTGCCACCTCGTTGTCGCTTTCGTCACAGAGAACATCGTAAAGTTCAGCCAATCCAGTTCGGATCTTATGGCCCACAGGATTAGCAAACTGGTCTTTCTGCTTTTTGAAAATGCGAAAGGTATCCTTCTGATACTCTCCCAGGATGATATCCTCCCAGCATCCCAGGAGATAATCGCGTTTTGTGGTAAGCAGCTCTTGAAGCTTCATGCTGTGTTTTCCTCGTACGAGCGCCCTGCTAGAGATGCCTTTCCCAAGCACGACACAAAAGATGAATAGGTATTCATATAATAGCCGGAAGGGTTATCATGTTTGGGTTGATTGTTCAATAAAAATTGTTGCCTTGGCGAGCCAATTCCCCATAAATCCCAACTCTTGTCCTGAGCTCCAAAGGCTTATACCACAGATGGTGGGCTGAATTTACGCCTTTGGAGTTGGCACAGAAGATGGGGCTCGAAAAATGGCGACGGCACCTTGAGCAGGGGCAAGGATGATCACCACCTAATGGCCTGAAGACACCTGGGTTTGAGGAGATGGCAGCGAGGAAAGGCCCCTTAGCCTTCCAGGCTTTGGAGGAGCTCAGTCAGCAGGGCGCGCAGCTTCTGGTAATGCTCCTTGGTCTGGGCCATGTCGGTGCTTTCCATGGCCAGGCAGAGATGGAGGGCCTGGTGTTGGAGAGAGGCAACCCTCAGATTTGCCGCCATTTTTTTAACCTGCTGGCAGATTTTTGCTGCCAGCTGACAGTTGTTGTTTGTGCAGGCAGTATCTAAGTCAGAAAGGTAGCCAGGAATTGCGATGCGGGCGGCCAGGGTGAGCTCAGTAAATTTTTGGAGGTCACCACCCAGGCCCTGGAGGAGTCGTTCTTTGGAGAACTTGCCGGTGGCTGGAAGCTGTTTATTCTTTTTCTGACGATCAGGGAGCCATTTTTGCAGGCAGTTTGCCAGGCTATCAGGGCGCAGGGGTTTGCCAATATAATCGGCCATGCCGGCGGCCAGGAACTTTTGGCTGGTCACCGCAGAGATATCAGCGGTGAGGGCGATGATGGGGGTGTGACTCTTGGCCCGTTTATCGGCTTCAGGGGATGCGGCCCAGCCTTTGATTATTGTCGTGGCCTCAATCCCGTCGACAACAGGCATCTGGACATCCATAAAAATCAGGTCGTATTCAGTGGTCTCCAGGCGCTCAACAACCTCCTGGCCGGTGCGGGCAAGGTGAACGAGACAGCCAAAGGATTCCAAGATGGCCTGGGCCACAACGAGAATGGTGTTGTCATCGTCAGCCACCAGTATGCGTTTGTCCTGTCCCTGGAACGAAGGACGCGGGGAGGGTACCGTGCCTTCCTGATAGATCAGGGGGCGATCCTGTTTGCCGGACATGGTTTGGCTGGCGTGGTCTGAGATGGCAAGGGTAACGGTGAACCAGAAGGTCGACCCCTTGCCCTCCGCGCTTTCTGCCTTTATTTCGCCGCCCATCAGTTGGACAAGGCGTTTGCTGATGGACAGCCCCAGGCCGGTGCCGCCGAACTTCCTGGTGGTGGAAATATCGGCCTGGATAAAAGGCTCAAAGAGCTGGGGCAGGCGGTCTTGGGGGATGCCAATGCCGGTATCGCTAATGGAAAAACGGATGGTGACGGTCTTGGGGGTGCGGTTAATCACCTCCATGCGCATGGCCACCTCGCCCGATTCCGTGAATTTGACGGCATTGCCGGCCAGATTTAAGAGAATCTGTCTGAGACGGTTGGCGTCGCCGTGCAGCAAATCAGGAAGGGTGGGATCAGTAAGGGTAAAAAAATCCAGGCCGGCCTGGTGGGCATGGATGGCCAGCCGTTCACTAATATCATCCATGACCTTGCGCGGCTCAAAATCAACGGCCTCAAGCTCCAATTTATTGGCCTCTATTTTGGAAAAATCAAGGATGTCGTTGATGGTGGTAAGCAGGGTCTCGGCGCTGTTGCGGATGGTTGTCAAGTAGCGCTGTTGGGTGCTGTTGAGGGCGGTATCAAGGGTCAGGCTGCTCATGCCGATGATGCCGTTCATGGGGGTGCGCAGTTCGTGGCTCATCATGGCCAGAAAGGAGCTTTTGGCACGATTGGCCTTTTCAGCCTCTTCCATGGCGTTTAACAGTTCATGCTGGGCATCCTCGCGCCGTTCTATCTCCAGGCGCAGCTGTTGGTTGGCCTTCTGGAGGGTGATGGTCTTTTCGGTCACCGCATCTTTCAGCTCCTGGTAATGGCCCTCTATCTGGGTGGCCATGGTGTTCATGGCATGGCCCAGTTCACCTATTTCGTCATGGTGCTTGATGTCAAGCTTCTGGGAAAGATCACCTGCTGCCATCCTATGGGCCAGGGCCACGGTTTTTTTAAGGGGGATGATGATGGAGTGGGAGAGAATATAGGCCACCAGGAGTGACGATATGAAGATAACCACCAAAAAAATAATCAGGTTTCTGTTGTTTTGATGCTGGGAAAGGGTGGTAATGCTCAGCAGCTCATCACTGACCACCTGGTTCAAGGAGCTGGCAAGAAGGGTGAGGGAGTTGACAAGGCCTTGGGAGAGGCGATCAAGATCTGTGGACGTGCCGGGCAGACTCCCCTGTGCCGGATCCTCCAGCATCTGGCTGTACAGGGTGAAGGCCGTGTTTGCAAAGTGGCGATATTGGGTAAGATTTTCTTGGGCCTGGCTAATAAGGGCAGGTGGCAGTTCGGAAAGAGCTATAATCTTTTCCAGGCCCTGGATGATATCGTCGGAATGGCCGGCGGCAATTTTGAGACTTTGTGGCTCAGCCTTGGCGATTGCCTCTTTAAACTCCACCAGCTGGGCCTTGTAGGCGGCGAGAATTTCCTGGCCGCGGAGGGCGGCCGGGAAAAAATGGATGGTAACGAGATGATTTTTGTTCTGGGTATAACGGCCAACCCAGGCCCCCTGCAGCATGACAAGGATGAAGCCGCCCAGGATAATGGCCATGGAAAGCCATATCTTCCAGGCGATACTCAGGGTCCGTTTTGCTGGGGCGGCAGGGGCTGGCGAAGGTAAAGGGCTCATAATTAGGGGGCAGAGTTAGGGTGGTTGAATCTTTGATAATGTACCATCGGCAGGTGCCGGGGGGAAGGATTTGTTGTCAGCGCTGAGCCTACCGTGTAGGTTGGGCCGATGAATTCTCCCCTTGCCCCTGGTCTGCAGACGACCCTGAAAAATGTCTTTGGCTTTTCCTCCTTCCGCGCCAACCAGGAGGAAATTGTCCGCGCTGTTATGGGTGGCGGTGACGCCTTTGCCGTCATGCCCACCGGCGGCGGTAAATCCCTCTGTTACCAGCTGCCGGCCTTGCTTTTGAGTGGCACCTGTCTGGTCATCAGTCCGCTGATCTCCCTGATGAAGGACCAGGTGGACCATGCCTTGAGCGTCGGGATCAAGGCCGGCTATCTCAACAGTTCACTGCCTGCCGGTGAACGCCGCGCCGTGGAACGCCGCCTGCGGGATGGCGGCTATGATCTGCTCTATCTGGCCCCGGAACGCCTGGCCACCGAGGGTTTTGCCCGGCTCCTTAAGGAAATAGCCATTTCCTTTGTCGCCGTTGACGAGGCCCACTGCCTGTCGGAATGGGGCCATGATTTCCGTCCCGACTACCTCTCCCTCTCGGTCTTGAAAGATATCCTGCCCCAGGTGGCGATCGCGGCCTTTACCGCCACGGCAACCAGGCAGGTCGGCGAGGATATCATTAAACGCCTTCGCCTCCAAGACCCTTTTTTGGTGCGGGCCTCCTTTGATCGCCCCAATCTCATCTACAAGGTGCTGGCCAAGGACAATGTCTTAGGCCAGATCGGCCGGGAGGTGCGCCGGCATCCAGGGGAGGCCGGTATTGTCTACCGTCTCAGCCGCAAGGATGTGGAGAACACCGCCCTCCATCTGCAGGGGCTGGGCATTGTGGCCCTGCCCTATCATGCCGGCCTCAGCAGTGAGGAGCGCCATCAAAACCAGGAGGCCTTTAATCGCGATGAGATCCAGGTGATCGTCGCCACCGTGGCCTTTGGCATGGGGATTGATAAGTCCAATGTCCGCTATGTCATCCACGGCGATCTGCCCAAGAATATCGATGGCTATTACCAGGAGACGGGCCGGGCCGGCCGCGACGGTGATCCTGCCCACTGTCTGCTCTTGTACAGTCGCAGCGATATGGTGCGCCTTGGCAATTTCATCAGCCAGCTCGAAGACCGGCAAGAGCAAAATGCCGGCTGGCAGAAGCTGGGCCAGATGGCCGATTTTGCCGAGAAGCACAGCTGTCGGCGCCGCCAGTTGTTGGGCTATTTTGAGGAGGTCTATGCTCAAGATAATTGCGGGGCCTGCGATGTCTGCCTCCAGGGCGTCGAGGCGGTGGATGCCACCACCGAGGCCCAGATGGTGCTGTCTGCCATCTATCGCACCGGCGGCCGCTTTGGCGCCGGCCATATCATTGATATTGTCGTGGGAGCGCGCACCAAGAGAATAAAGGAGTTGGGCCACACCGAGCTCAAGACCCACGGGGTGGGCAAGCATCATCCCAAACCCTATTGGCGCCGTCTGGTTGATGCCCTGCTGGTCGGTGGCAGCCTGCAGGCGGTGGGGGATAAATTCCCCGTCCTGACCATTGCCGGCCAGGGCGAGGATATCCTCTTTGGCCGGGCCTCCTTTGCCTTCTCCCAGCTTATTGCCCTGCCGGATGACAATGTCAGGGCCGCCCGGCGAGAGGAAAAAGAGTATGACCAGGATCTTTTTGCCCTTCTGCACGGCATTCGCCGCGACCTGGCCGACCAGGACAGGGTGCCGCCCTATGTGATTTTTTCCGACCGCAGTCTGCGCGAGATGTGTCAGTATTTCCCGGCCAGCGCCGCGGAGATGCCGGCCATCCACGGCGTCGGCATGGTCAAGCTCGAGCGCTACGGCGCCCCCTTTCTTGCTGAGATTGGCCGCTGGCTGGCCGACCATCCGGAAATCGACAAGCCGCCCTTGCCGGCCTTGACGCCGCCTGTGCAAAAGGGCAAGAAGGGCACCAAGAGCAAGGGTGTCAGCAAGACCATGCTGGAGAGCGGCGCCTTGGCCCAAGCGGGTCTTTCTCTGGCTGAGATCGCCAAGCAGCGGGGTATCAAGGAGATCACCGTGGCCGGCCATCTCGAGGCCTTTCTGGAGCAGGGTAAGGAGCTTGATCTGGGGCTTTTTGTCAGTGTCGAAAAGCAGGAGCTGTTGGGTAAGGCCTTTGAGGCCCATGGCTTTGGCTATCTGAGTCCGGTGGTGGAGGGCTTGGGGGGGCAGGTGAGTTATGATGAGGCGCGGATTATGCGGGGTTTTTTGCGGGGGCAGAACTTTGATTAATATTGTTCACGCAGTTCGTTGAAATGGCATTGAACTATAAAAGATTCAGGTAACTGGTCAGCCGTAGTTGCTGTTTTTGCTTCTTTGCCTGTTGTTCTCTTTGTTCCTTTTTGCTTGTCCAAAAATGAACCGAAAAAGGACACCCCTAACAGCCCTGGCCTTCGGCACCACTCGCCTTCCGCCGGGCAAGGGGCATTGCGGAAACTCGCTTCGCTCAGACAGGCCGCAATGCTTCTTCCCTTGTCCAGCTCCCTGCTCGTTCAGGGCTGGAGGGGGGAAGGGCAATAGGGATGATTATTTATTTAGGTTCAGCGGTAATTTGTACTGAACCAACAAAAAAAGGGGAAGGATCCATTTGGATCCTTCCCCTTTTTGACTTCTAGGAGTGTTTGTTATGCAACAAACGTCTTAGAAGGTGGCCTCGAAGGTTACATATACCTGGTCTTTTGAGGTGATGGTATCCATCATGCCTTGAGCTTCCAGAGCAGCGGCATAAAGAGACTCAACATTGTCATCAAGTTCGTAGGGCATCATGTTCCAATCCATACCACCGGCATAATCAAACTCATAATGCTGGTAACCAATACGGATGAAGGCAGAACCGAATTTAGAGGTGGCCTCGCCAGATGGCAGGTCATAGATCATGTAGGCCTCAACGACGGAACCACGAGCCGCCAGTTTGGCGGTGTACATGTCATCATGACCAGGAGTCATGCCGATCCAGTATTGTGAACCCCAGTTATACTCAGCACCGATCTTCAGGCCAAGATCGGTGAAGTCGTAACGACCACCAACAAAGACGTTGTAACCGTTTTCTTCGTCGAGGTTTGCGGTGGCGGTTCCCATCATCATGCCAACGACGTCGTTGAACATACCCTCATCGCTGGGGTCAGTTTGGCTCCAACCGAGAGATGCGAAATAGTTGAAGTCAGCAATCTTATCCATGTACACAGCAGAGGTGTGGTAGATGTTGCCGATATTGTCTCTGGGTCCAACAAGAGATGCGAAGCCCATATCCATCAGCATGCCATCGAAATCAGGATAGTTGAAGACGTCCATGGCAGCAAAGGACTGCACGTATGCAAGACGGGGACCCTTAGAATAGACATCCCAGCTCACGCCGATAAAGTCGGTGTCGCTGGTGTAGTTGGTATCTTCTTCGTTGACGCCGTTTTCAAAACCGCGACCGTAACAGACCCGAACACGACCAGGGGCATCATCCATGCCGAACAGGTTGGCATAGGCATAACCCATGGAGATACCATCAAAGGGCCAATCCATGTATGCGGTGGGGGTGGCCATCCGTTTGTCGGAATTCATCCTGATGTGGGAAGGAGCACCATCAGTGGTGGGACGACGACCAATGGAGAACCAGATAGGCTGGCCAGCGATGTTATTCCAGTTCATGAAGACCCGGTCAACCCTGAGGGAATTATCATCAACTTGGCGGGTGGAGGTGCCGTCAAAGGCAGGGAAGCCGCCCCATACCGTGGTGGAAGCGG
>JBFFNX010000110.1:0-10165 GCA_041562995.1 Desulfurivibrionaceae bacterium | reverse complement strand
TTTTTCGTTTCTGGTCGTGCTCTGGGCTTTGGGATTTTCCGCCCCTCTTTTTTGCCCAGTGGAGCCCACGTTAATATCCCATCTATATCTTCATCAAGATGATTTTCCTTGCCTGACAGAGTTTGAACCCATTTTCTGGGGGAAGGATTGCCATGCCTTGGGAGTGTCGGCGCTATATGGTTGAGCTCTGTTTGCTGAAAAGAATTTGCGAACGGGCCAGGGCATTGCTAGAGTGGGTAATGATTCGGGCCTAAACCAAATTTTTTTATTCCTACCTGGAAAAAGTGGCTTCTTCTCATCCGGCAATTCCCGATGGGGACTAGGGGAATGAAATCACACCCTGGAGGGCTTACCATGGTGGAGTCATCACGTTTAGTTCTGTTTGGCATTTGGTGTTGTCTGATCATGGCGGGGGGGCTGAACAGTGCCTGGGGCTGGCAGCAGTCTGGGACCGCTGCCCGCGCCTTGGAGATGAGCGCTCCAATGGTTTGGCAACCGGAATCGGTATCGCTGCCGTTTGTGGGGGATGTTCGAATCGCGGAACTTTCCCTGCCGGCTCTGGCAATACTGTTGGGCCTGGCAGACGGTTTCAACCCTTGCGCCATGTGGGCCTTGGTCTATCTTCTCTCGCTCCTTGTCTCCCTGCAGGACCGGCGCAAGATCTGGCTGCTGGTGGGTTCCTTTGTGGTCGCCTCGGGTGTACTTTATTTCCTGTTTATGACCGCCTGGCTTAACGTCTTTCTCCTGATTGGTTTTCTCAGACCGCTGACCATCGCCATTGGCTGTGGTGCCCTGGTGGTCGGGGTGATGGACCTGCGCTCCTTTATCACCACCCGGAGCGCCGCCCCGGTCTGCACCGTGGGAAACGCCGCCTTCAAGCAGCGGACCATGGGCAGGATGGAGAAACTGGTGGCAGCCCCTCTTTCGCTGGCCACTTTGCTTGGCATCATTGTCCTGGCCTTTGTGGTTAACAGTATCGAATTTGCCTGCTCCGCGGCCCTGCCTGCCATCTTTACCCATGCCCTTTCTCTACGGTCCATGCCGTCCCTCCATTACTACGGCTATATCCTGCTCTATGATTTTTTCTTCATGCTGGACGATCTGATTATCTTTGCCCTGGCCGCCTTTGCCCTGCAGTCAACCATTGCCCATGGGTACGACCGCTACGGCAAGTTGGTGGGCGGAGTGGTGCTGGTGGTGCTGGGGCTGGTCATGCTTTTTGCTCCGCACCATTTACGTTAGGGGCGACCTAATCGACCGCAAATCGGCGCATTTTCTCCTGGTGGCGAATTTGGATTTCGGGCCAATCAAGGCAGGGAAAGCTGCTTCCCCACAGGATTCCGGCTATTTCGGCAATATTTGGAGCCCTTCTTGTCTCCCCTGCTGAAATTTACCCTTGACGTGGGAGGAGATTCTATCTAACATAACTGCATATCGCCATATGGCGATTAATACTTTGTCAGGTGATGCTTATGAAACCCTTTATTCGGGTCATGAAGGCCCTTTCTGACCCCAATCGAGTCAGAATCATGAAAATGCTTGGCGTCAAAGAGCTTTGTGTCTGTGAGATAAAAGAGCTCCTCGGCCTGGCCCAATCAACAGTTTCCAAACATCTGAAGATCTTGGAAGAGGCCGGTCTGGTCGATTACCACAAGGAAGGATCCTGGATTATTTACAACCTGACCAAAGGCGAGGAGTCTGACTATGCCCGGGTAATGCTCGGTCATCTCACCGAATGGCAGCTCGCTGAGGATCAGCAGCTCCAGAAAATGCTGATGAAAATTGCCGATGTCGATAAGGGACGGATCTGTGCTGCTTAGCATCATTAAGGCGGCAGGAGGATAAAGAGATGGAATGGAAGAGAGAGTGGAAGCCACTTTCCTGGATTGTGGCAATTTTTATCGGTTGCTATTACCTGCCGGTGGGCAGTGGCCGCTTTGATAACGCGGTGATGGAGGCCCTGCACCTGGCCAAATGGTATGCCCAGGAGCATGTAATTCTCTGTTTGGTTCCGGCATTTTTTATTGCCGGGGCCATTGCTGTCTTTGTCAGCCAGAATTCCGTATTGAAATACCTGGGGCCCAAAGCAAACAAGGTGGTTGCCTATGGTGTTGCCTCGGTTTCCGGAACGATCCTTGCCGTCTGCTCATGTACTATTTTGCCACTTTTTGCCGGTATCTATCGCATGGGTGCCGGGCTGGGGCCGGCCACGGCCTTTCTCTACTCCGGGCCGGCCATTAATATTCTGGCCATTATCCTGACGGCCCGTATTCTCGGACCAGAACTTGGCATGGCCCGGGCCCTGGGGGCTGTCATCTTCAGTGTCATCATTGGCCTGCTCATGCATTTTTTCTTCCGAAAAGAAGAAATGGCAAAGGCAGAGGCCCAGATGGCCATGCCTGAAGAGGAGGTCAGCAGGCCGCTGTGGCAGAATGGTCTTTATTTTGCCATGATGGTGGGCATCCTGATCTTTGCCAATTGGGGCAAGACCGAGGAGACATCCGGCCTCTGGTTTCTCATCTATTCGAACAAGTGGCTGATCACCTCCCTGTTTTCAGTGGCCATGGGCATATGCCTCATGCTCTGGTTTCATCTGCCCAGGTGGCAGGTTGTCCTTGCCGCCCTGCCGCCCATTGTCATGGTCTTTCTTTTTTCAGGCCAGCCCACGGTGGCCTTTGTTGCCGGGGTCATTGCCCTGTCGCTTCTCATCAGCCCAAGGGAGGATGAGACAGGTGAATGGTTCAGGGAATCATGGGGTTTTGCCAAACAGATCCTGCCCCTGCTGCTCTTTGGTGTGCTTATTGCCGGATTGCTCCTGGGCCGTCCGGGCAACGAAGGACTCATTCCCTCAGAATGGGTGAGCAGGGCTGTGGGCGGTAACTCCATCGCCGCCAATTTCGCCGCCTCCTTTGCCGGGGCCTTCATGTATTTTGCCACCCTGACCGAAGTGCCGATTCTGCAGGGCCTTATCGGTAACGGCATGGGCAAAGGCCCGGCCTTGGCTTTGCTGCTGGCCGGCCCCGCCCTTTCCCTGCCAAATATGCTGGTCATCCGCAGTATTATGGGCACCAAGAAAACAATCGTCTTTGTCGCTCTGGTAGTGGTCATGGCAACGACCAGCGGCATCTTATATGGAACATTCTTTAGTTAACCAGGAGGAATCGATCATGGAAATTAAGATTTGCGGACCGGGCTGTGCCAAATGTCATGAAGCGGAGCGGGTGGTCAAAGAGGCGGTGGCCGAAGCCGGCGTTGAGGCCAGCGTGGAAAAGATCACTGACTTTAATGAAATAGCCAAGATGGGTGTCTTTTCCACCCCAGCGGTGATTATTGATGGCAAGGCCAAATGCGTGGGCAAGACTCCCTCAAAGAAAGAGGTCTTGGGATGGCTCTCATCATGAGCAAGGAATACATCTGCTATTGCTTCAAGCACAGCAAAGAGGCGCTGGTGGAGGATGCCACAAGGCATGGCCGCTCAACCATTATGGAGCAGATCATTGCCGATTCCAAAGCTGGCAACTGTAACTGCAAGACAAACAACCCCAAGGGTAGGTGATGCCTTGTCGATGTCCGCCAGGTGGTGGACGAGGTGCTGGGTAAATCCGGACTTACAACACTGTAAGGAAGAAACGAACACTCTTTTCACAAGGAGATGGCGATGACTAGCCATAAAATTAAAATTGTTCTTCTGTGCCTGCTTCTGCTGGCCGCCCCCTTCGCCGTGGCCTGCGCCGATGCCCTGGATGACTATATCAGCGCCTTCACCTACCAGGAACGAAAAGACATGAAGATCAGCAGTAAGGATCTTGTGGAACTCCTCAAAAAAGGCGAGGCCCAGCTCGTTGACATCCGCTTTGCAGAGGAATTTACCGCGTGGCGCATGGGCATTGCCGTCAATATCCCCATTAACGAGCTGCCCAGCCGCCTGGCTGAGCTTGACAAGTTAAAGATCATTGTCACCGCCTGTCCCCATAAAGATCGGGCTGCCCTGGCCCGCATGTATCTCGCCACCAAGGGCTACAAGGCCAAATATCTTGAAGACGGCCTGCTCGGTCTTGCCGAATTGCTCCGGGGAGATCGGGCCAAAGAGTTTGTGGACAGCACGACAAAATAATCAAAATCTCCACGAGGCCAACGACATGCCCAAGAAATCGAATCGACTCTCTGTGGGCTACACGCTGAGGGAGGACACGGATGGCCCATGATCATGAGCATACTCCCCCTGATTTTAATCGGGCCTTTGCCAGTGCCATAATCCTCAATCTGGCCTTTGTCGTGATTGAGGCAGCGTATGGTATTGTCGGCAACTCGCTGGCCCTGGTGGCCGATGCCGGCCATAATTTCAGTGATGTCATGACCCTGCTCCTGGCCTGGGGCGCCATGGCCATCGCCACTCGTGGCGCTACGGCCAGGCATACCTTCGGGTTTAAAAAGGGTACCATCGTGGCCTCCTTGTTCAGCGCCATGTTTCTCTATGCCGCCATGGGCATTATCCTCTGGGAGGCGATAGGGCGGTTCAGGATGCCGGCCCCGACAAGCGGTATGACCATCATCGTGGTGGCGGCCATTGGCGTGGTAATCAATACGGCCACGGCCCTGCTCTTTATTTCGGAGAGAAAGCACGATCTCAATATCAAGGGCGCCTTTTTGCACATGGCGGCCGATGCCGTTGTCTCAGCGGGAGTGGTGGCGGCCGGATTCGCCATCGCCGCCACTGGCTGGCAATGGCTCGATCCTCTGATGTCCATAGCGATTGCCATCGTCGTTCTTATAGCCGGTTGGGGGCTGTTGAAGGATTCATTCCACCTCACCATGGCCGGCGTGCCGAGCCATATTGATTCAGAAGAGGTGCTCGCCTTCCTTGGTCGCTTGCCGGGGGTAGGCTCTGTCCACGATCTCCATATCTGGGCCGGGAGTACCACCGAAAACATGCTGACAGTCCACCTGATCATGCCGGAAGGCGGTAGTGATGATTTTTTGCAAGAAACTATGAAACTATTGCGCCACGATTTTCAGATCCACCACGCCACTATCCAAATCGAAAAGGACGGCAAATGTCGTAGTAGAAATCAACAGGGCCGTAAGTGCTGGCCTGAACAAACAAGATAAAGGGAAAATCATCATGAAAAGTACAGCGCTCATTTTTGCTGTTTGTTGCCTGCTCTTTGTTACCGTTCCGGTTATGGCGGCCACACCTACAGCAGTGCCGAAGCCAGGGATGGTGACCATGGTTGACCTGGGGGCCCACTCCTGCATCCCGTGTAAAATGATGGCCCCTATCCTGGAGAAACTGACCATCGAGTATGAAGGCAAGGCGGCCATTGTCTTTATCGATGTCTGGCAAGATGCCTCCCAGGCTAAAAGATTCAAGGTCTCAGTGATTCCCACCCAGGTTTTCTTTGATAAAGACGGCAATGAGGTATTTCGACACGTGGGATTTATGAATGAAGAGGCGATCATTGGCCAACTAAGCACAATGGGCGTCCAATCCCCACAGGAGAAATGACCGTGCTTGACATTTTTTTTGTTCAGGTCAACACCTGGATAAGCAGTGGCACCTGGATTGCCGCCCTTGGTGCTTTTGTTTGGGGGATGATCAGTGTGTTGCTCAGCCCTTGCCACATGGCCTCCATTCCGCTGGTTGTCGCCTATGTTGGAGGCCAGGATGAAATCGTCCAGGGGCGACAGGCAGCAAAATTTGCTGTGCTGTTCAGTAGCGGTCTCTTTATCACCATTGCCATTGTCGGTGTGGTCTGCGCTCTGCTCGGGCGCATGCTGGGTGATGTCGGCTCCTATTGGACAATCCTGATCGGGGCCATTCTCGTCTGGGTGGCCGTTGACATGCTGGATTTTGCCAAATGTGCTATTCCGGGCGCTCTGTTGAGCCGACTTAAGGTGAAGGGCGGTCTGGGGGCCTTTATCCTGGGCCTAGCCTATGGCGTGCTGTCCGGCTCCTGCACCTTTGGCTTCATCGCCCCCATCCTGGCTATTATCACGGTGCAGGCAAAAATCGCCACCGGCATGATGCTGATCACCCTCTTTGGTATCGGCCACTGCATTCCCATTGCCGTGGCCGGCAGTTCCACGGCCACCGTCAAGAGACTTCTGGCAAATTCAACCTTTAGCCAAGGTGCCACCTGGTTTAGAAAGGGGGCAGGGTTTGTGATCGGGGGCTTAGGGGTTTATTTTATCGTGCTTCCCTTTGTTTGAGATTTTTTAGAAAAATTACTGATTCATTAAAAAATAAAACGGGGGATGAGATATGGGTGAGGTGGAATTTAGTTTTATAAAATCATTGGCGATGATGGGAAATTTATCAGATCAGACTCTGGAACAATTATCAAGCGAGCTGATAAAGCGTAGTTACCGAAAAGGAAATTTCGTTTTTTCTCAGGGTGAGGTTGTTGATCATCTCTATTTTGTCGAAAAGGGAAAAATGGAAATATTCAAAAGCGATGCAAATGGCAAGAAGTTGACCTTGTGGTTTGTTGAGGCTGGCGATGTCTTTTGCCTGGCAAATATGTATGCGGAGCACTCATTTGCCAATGCCTGCTGCGCTGAAGACACCAGGCTTTATTGTTTGGCCAAGAAGAAGCTGGGGGAAATTCTCGCTTCCAACAATGAGCTGTCCATGCAGTTTATCCAGTGCATGTCTAGAAAACTTGCCGTGTACTCTGAGCTGATAGATGATTTTGCCTTTTTGAAAATGACGGCCAGGGTTGCAAAAACTATTCTCATTTCACAGAGACTGGATGAACAAAACCGAGCTACTTGTAGCCTGTCACAGGGAGAAATTGCCTCAATGCTGGGGACATGCCGGGAGGTCGTTGCCCGCATTGTCAAAAAACTGAAAGAAGAGGGCGCGATTGACTCAGAAGCCAAGGGGAAAGGTACTCTTATTATCGTAACGAACCCTGATAAGCTCCAAGAGATAAGCGAATCTTCCTAAGGGCAGCCTAAGGGGTTCGTTGAAGCTCTTAGCTTGAAACCGTGCTGATTTTCCAGGCCAACGGGGTGCTGGTTTCAGGCACAGCAATCAGTTCAAAGGCGACCTCTCTCTGGGGGGGAGCGACTTGACGCAAAATATCCTCTACCTGGCCCTGATCTAAAGCGGCTGCCGCCAATGCCGATATCCTCCTGTATTCCATTTCTATGTCTTGCCTCAGGGACAATAATTTACGTAATCCACCTGCCTCTTGCGTCATATTCGCTGTCATTTCAGCAACTTCATTAATGATAGCTTGATCGGGGTGTTTGAGTTGCAGGGCCTGAAGGAGTTTGGCAAGGAGTTTGAGCTTCTTGGGGTCATGGTTCTTTTTCCCCTGTACGATCTTGATCGCACTGTTTAGTAAACCTGAACCAGCCAAGAGGTCTTTGATTGCTGCTTGTCTTGAGACATTGTGCTCTATGATGATTCCCTCAGCATGATGACAAAGAAATAAGAAAAACCCGGTTGGCACCAGAACTCGTTTTATTTCGGCAAGTGCCTTTGGCAGGGCGGCGTATTCAAGGGCAAATTGGCTGGTGATTACCTCAAAGCTTTCATCTCGAAAGGGGAGTTGCTCGAGTTTTGTTTTTGGGATCATTGTTACCTGTTTGCCTAGATCAGGTAATGATGCAGCGTAATCAATACCGGTCAACTGTAGATCTGGACGACTGATCAGCGCGGACTTAAGAACAGCACCGCCACCAGTGCCAATGTCGAGTAATCGGGCATTTTGGGGAAGGGTGGAGAGGAAAGAGGACCATATTTCCTGGATACGATCTTCCACAGCCTTTGGGGCCTCAGGGAGGCAACCAGAAGATTTGGGGTTGGCTGTGGACCAATAACGGCTCCAGGCGATGGACATACTCTTTGGCGTCTTATTGATCATGTATCAGAGGTGCCATGTTTAGATATTGAAGGCCACTTTAATCTTCTGAGAGTGGTTCAGCCATTTTCATGCGAACCCAGCCGCTTTCTCTGTCTTTGACCTCTGTCCTCTCAGGGGGAGAGGGGACGACTTTGGGTGGTGTGGTAATCTGGTGCGTCTGCTTTTTGGGGTCTTTCTGGAAGTTCATCGTTTTTATAGCATCGGTTTCACCAATCAGGGACACACTTTCAATAACACCGGTATATTCGATGATGACGGAATTTCCTGATTTGAGGTCAACCACCAATTCTTCGGCATAGGCGAAAGTGCTGCTGACAAGGGTAAAGAAAATAAAAATGGCTATTTTTTTCATGCGTACTCCGGCACATCAACCTCCTGCCCCATCGGGCAGGAGGTTGATGGACATTAAAAGATATTAGAGCTGAACCATGAACATGGCAGTAATGGTCTCGTACCCATCGTAATAGGTATTGGTTGTTTGACTTAAATAGTCGCCCAATTTTGTGTCTGTGTCATACTCTGTTTTAAAGTACTCAAGGGAAAATCTTAATTTCTCATTCCCATTCACATAATAGTTGACGCCAACACCAGTCTGCTGAACAGTTTGATCTTGGATTCCCATGAGTGAGGCCAGGTCCCATTCCTCATAGCGGGCAAAGGGCTGAATTAAACCTTCATCTCCCACCGTGAAAGGCAGTATGTATCCCGCCTTGACATAATAACCCTCTCTCTGGCCCAACATGCCGCCAACCATAGTGTTTTGATCAGCCACAGCAGTGGCGGTCAAGTAGGCATCATCAAAATCTACATCAAGATAGAGCGCTGTCGCCGTGATAACGCCGCCATTGTCAAAGGGGTATTCGAAAAATATATCTGCGGTAAGGGCCGTATAATCAGCGGTTTCATTACCCGAAACAACGCCCGTTAAAAAACCAGGCGTACCCATGGCTCCGCCTGGCGTTGTGTTTTTATAGACGGCGTCTGCCTCATATGCCGCGCCAACCCCAAGGGTAAGTATCCGCCCCTTCTTCCCTAAATAGGTACCCTTGTAGCCCATGGCAGTGGGGCTGTTCTCCGGATCGAGAACTGAATAATGCATCCTGGCAATATAGGTGAGATTACTTTCAGGCTCTGGGGTTGAGGTAAAGGTCATATTTACCATAGGATTATAGAATTGAGTTGACCCTTCCCGGCCCTCCATGATTGCCCCCCAGTATTTGATGTGGTCATTAAAAAAATTACCGGTGGCCACCATGCCCATGTCCCTGCTGTTCTTGGTGGCATCTGTGCCATAGGGTGAATAGACAAAGGCGGATCTTTCGGTGGCAAGGGGTGAAAAACAGGCATCCAAATTTGCCCTGGTAAGAGGAATCTTGCTCAGGCCCAGTTTGACATTAAAGGCATCGTTAATGAGGCCAATGAGATAGCCATCGGTCAGTCTGATATTGGAGTTGAGTTTGGAGTTTGACAGGGCAAGAGCATAGCCGCCTGCCCCAAAATTATTACTGGTACTGGTGCCTGCGCAGGTCTGGAATTTCGCTCCCCAGGTGTCATTCATCATTCCTGTTAAGACAATCCGTGCTCGCCGCAGGCTCATGTCGGTGCGGTTTTCATCCCCTGCTACCCCTGAACCAAAATCTGTATTTTCAGCAATACCTTGAAATTTCACATCAATCTGCAGATAGCCGTCATCGCCAAATTCGATCATCGGCCCGGCCTGTGCCGCCCCCATCTGTAAACCAAGTCCCAGAATGCACGCACCGATCGCCACCTTTGAAAATCTTTTTTTCATGTCCTTTCCTCCCTGAGATTTTTATGGATTTCTCCTGAGAAAGAATTCTCTTTTCTCCATCGGCAATTGTATTGAAGGAGCGAAGGGTTATCAGTGACATAAGTCACAGGTGGCTGGATATTTTTTCTGGCGCCGCAACCCAAGGTAATTACAGCATTAGGGATGCCTTTTTGTGTCATTTGTCCTGTTGAAAAAATAATTCTTTTTTAAAAATGCCTTCCAGCATATCCGCCTATGCGGATATGCTGGAAGGCATGAAGAAAACAGTCCACATATTCAAGGCACGTGCCGATGAAACAAGGCTCCGTATCCTTGTCCTTCTTTGCCGAGGGGGACGGTGTGTCTGTGACATTATGGCAGTTCTTGCTCTGCCGCAATCAACGGCCTCAAGACATCTTGCCTATTTGCGTAATGCGGGCTGGGTTACAGGAACACGGCGAGGTGTGTGGATGTATTATAGGATTGCTGACGCCACATTACCGGCAGGTCTTACTGGCGC
>JBFFNX010000109.1:0-10177 GCA_041562995.1 Desulfurivibrionaceae bacterium | reverse complement strand
TTCATGGAACCATAGGTGATGATCTGGCAGACATTGGTATCGCCGCCATACTTGTCATGGACGTATTTGATCACCTCGCCGCGGCGCTCCTGACAGAAATCGACATCAAAGTCAGGCATGGACTGGCGCTCGACATTCAGGAAGCGTTCAAAGATAAGACCATACTTAATGGGATCGATATCGGTGATGCCCATGGCATAGGCGACAAGGGATCCCGCCCCGGAGCCGCGCCCAGGCCCCACCGGGATATCATTATCCTTGGCCCAGTTGATAAAGTCGGCAACAATGAGAAAATAGCCGGGGAACCCCATGGTCTTGATGACGCCAAGCTCCATATCAAGACGCTGACGATAGGTCGCCTCAAGCTCCGGACTGATCTCCTCCTTGGCACAAATGGCGGCAAAGCGCTTTTTGAAGCCCTTGCGGCTCAGATTCTCGAACACAGAGTCAAGGCTCTCTCCCTCTGGCACCTCGAATATGGGGAAATAATTATTGCCGAATTCAATCTCAAGATTGCAGCGCTCAGCAATCTTCACCGTGTTTTCCAGGGCCTCGGGGCAATAGGCAAAGGCCTCCCGCATCTCGGCAGGCGACTTGAAGTAGAGCTCATCGGTGGAAAAACGGAAACGATTGGTGTCCTGGAGGGTCTTGCCGGTCTGGATACAAAGGAGAAGCTCGTGGGCCGCGGCCTCGTTGCGGTTGAGGTAATGGCAGTCATTGGTCGCCACCAGGGGGACATCAAGCTCCTTGGCAAGCTGCATCAGCCCCTTGTTGACCAGGGTCTGTTCGGGGATATGGTTTTCCTGCATCTCGAAATAGAGGCGGTCACCAAAGATACGTTTCAGCTCCAGGGCCTTCTGCCGGGCCATATCCATATTGTTTTCTTTGGCGATGTAATAGGGAATCTCGCCATGGAGACAGGCGGTGAGGGCAATGAGGCCCTCGCTATGGGATTCGAGAATTTCTTTATCAATACGGGGTTTATAGTGAAAGCCCTCAAGTTGCGCCATGGAGGAGAGCTTCAGCAAATTCTTATAGCCGGCATGATTCATGGCCAACAGCACGATATGAAAAGCGGCACGGCCGGCACTCTTGGCCTTCTTCTTAAAACGTGAATCCGGGGCAATATAAAATTCACAGCCGATGATCGGCTTTAGGCCTTTGGCCTTGGCCTTGCAATAGAACTCCAAGGCCCCGTACATGGCGCCGTGATCGGTGATGGTCACCGCATCCATGCCGTACTCCGTACACTTTTCAAACAGGTCCTTCAGCCGGATGGCGCCGTCAAGGAGACTGTACTGGGTGTGGACATGGAGATGGACAAAATTGGCTGGGGGAATCTGTTGTGCTTCCATAATTTATAGTGGTGGGAACCGTATTAATGAGTGGTTTATAAAAACTATGCATCACCACAGAGATCACAGCGGTAAAGGCTTTATGAAAATATCTCCCTGTATCCTCTGTGGTGAAAAAATGCCTTTTGAGGGACGAGAGGCTGGCAGCCTCACTACAGAGGTCGCGGCAGAAAACCAACCTTTTCCATGAACTGAAAGCCCGTTTCCATGTCGCCGGGATGATGGGCCTCCAAGGTCACCAGGGGGTGAAGTTCTTCCCTGACCAGATAGGCAAAAAAATCTTCAAAATCAAAAATCCCCTCGCCAAGACCAAGATGAAGATCAAGGTTGCCGTCATTATCGTGGAGATGGAGCTGGCCGAGCCAAGGTGACATCTCCGGCAACCAATCCTGCCAGCGACTCTTGGCAAAGGCCATGACATGGCCTACATCCATGCAGTAGCGGGCATAGGGCGAATCCAAGGCGGTCAGCATACGTTTTAGCTGGTGGGGGCTCTGTTCGTAGGTGTTTTCCAGCATAAAGGGAGTGTGGTGGGAAGCAGCAATTTCCAGGAAATATTGCCAGGCCTCCAGTGAGTATTTAAACCACTCCTTCTCTTTATAGCCATGCTTATTAGCCTCAAAGGAAAGGTGGCAGACCACAGAGACGGGTCGGAAAATCTCGATAAGAGCAAAGGCCTTCTCCAACTTATAGCGACTTAAGCGCCGGATATAGGGGTCGAGACTGCCTGGATAGAGTTCAAAAAAAGGGGCATGGAGGGTACATCTGAGGCCGGCCCGGCGCAGGGCCTCGGCGACAAAGATGAAATCATCCTCACTCGCCTCATATAAAACAGTGCCCTCCAGGCCGATTTCCGGCTGGATCCCCTGCGCAACTATCCTCTCCAGATCTTGTTTAAGACGCAGGAAAGGAACAGAGACAAAGCTACATTTTTTAAATTTGGAAAAGGCCATGGACAGGAATTCAGAGTTCAGAATTCGAAACGAAGAAGGTCTATAAAAAACAAGGGGCAGAGATACCGCCAACCACAAACTATCTGCTGAGCAGTTTATCAATCATCAAAGGGCTTGGCCTCATCAATGAGCATAATGGGAATATCGTCCTTAATGGCATAGATAAGCTTGCAGACAGGGCAGACGAGACCGTCAGCCTGATCCGTGAGAGACACCGGCCCTTTACATTTGGGACAGGCAAGGATATCGAGAAGTTCTTTTTTAAGCACGGGGTTGTCTCCTGGAGAAGAAAAAGGGTCGGTCAAGAAGCACAGACTGAGACAGTGAATTTTACCAGCTCGGAAGTAAGCTAGCTATAAATAAAAACATAGGTGTCGTCGTTAACACTGATTCGGAAGCGACCACCATGATTTTTGCCATAGATTTCCCAGGCCGGCCCATCGGCAATGTCGCACTTACAGCATGACGGTGAAAATTTTCCGGTAATCTTATCGAACCAGGCCATGAGCATAGGGTCTTCGTCATGGCGATTGGCGATGGCATAGGCCAGAGACCGGGCAAGATTCCAGTCCAGCCCAGCACCGTCAACGGTAATGGCGATGCTTTCCATACCCGCTCCCGTTATGGGAATGATTTCCGCCACCACCAAACCTCCTGGCCCACTGCAAATGGACGTTGATGAGCCCCCGCCAGGGCACAAGACCCTCTACCGCTAAATTCGCCTAAGGGTTATTAAAGTCAATTGTCAGCATCTCCATTTTAGGGGTGCCGCTGCCGACAACAAGGTCTGTAAAAACACAGCTAGAGTCGATCAATAAACATCTCACCTCCAGCTTGTCCATAAAAAAAGAGGGGTGACGACAGAGCGTCACCCCTCTTCATGATTGCATGTCCTGGGCCTATCAAGAAGCTACCAGACCCAGGAGGAGGTTGACCAAGAGAGCCTCTTGATCACCTGAGTCTGGCAGTTCTTAATATTGTTTACTCAGACACCTCACATTCCGCGCCATCACACTCGACATTGGCGACAAGATATCGGCTCTTGTAACCGCCATTACGCAGTTCAGTGCTGGCCATTTCAGCCCGGGCACCGGTGGTGCAATGGACAACAATCTCCTTATCCTTAGGAAGGGAATCCATCTGGCCCTGAAGATCGTCCAGAGGAATATGACGGGCATTAGCGAATTTGCCGGCAGCAGCCTCATCCATGGTCCGGACATCAAGAACAAGTGCCGTGCTGGATCCTTCGGCGATCTTCAGGAACTCAGCGATGGCGATCTCATTCTTGCCAAGCTCACGCTTCCAGACAATTTCTTCCGGAGTGGCACCGGTTTCAATGGGGTTACCAGCGCTTTTCCAGGCGGCAAAATCAACACCGGCGATGGAGCCTTTTTTATAGCCCCAGCCTTTGATAATCTTATAGGCCTTCTGGGCATCGTCACCATTACCGTAGATAACAATGGGCGCCACCATGCTAGACGGGAAATCTTCCTCAGCCTCGGCGAGATCGGCCATGGGGATATTATGGGCCCGGGGAATATGACCAGCCTCGTATTCCTTCTTGGAACGCAGGTCAACAAGGACAATATTGCCCTTTTTGACAAAATCATCGCTCGCTACTACATAGTTACCAGCTTTTTTCCAGCCAGGAACACCGTCAAGCATTACCTTTATATTGGTATATCCTAATTTAACCGCCAGACCGGCGGAAGCAGTTGACATACCTCAGGTGGGCCCTCCACAGTAAAAAACAAGCTGGATATCTTTATCCTTGGGCAGAAGCGCTGCGCCATTTTTCTTCATGACAGGAACAGGGATATTGATGGATCCTTGAATAGTTCCCTCATGGAAGCGGCTGGCTGGCCGCGAGTCAACCAGAACAAATTTGTTGCCTGAATTGATCAACGCCGTGAGCTCAGCAGGCTTCATCTCCGAGGTGCCCTTGGGCATCTTGGCCAGTTTCGGCTTAATAACGGTGGCCAGACGATCCTTGCCTTCACCCTTGAATTCAATGATGGCGGCATGCTCAACAACGGCATGCTCAATGCCCTTGGTGTTATCGTCGAACTTGACCATCATGGTCTTGGCCTTGTCACCTTTGCCAACTTCTATGGCAATGGTCTTGGCCTTGTTAGACTTACCGACAATTTTCCCCTTAAGGACGTTCTCTTGCTTCTTGACCTCTGCCTTTACCTGTGGTGACGCTAGACTTTCAGCCTGCACCGACTCATGCTGACCGCAGCCGGTGACAAATAATGCCGCACCGCAGGCCAGAGGGATCAGGCGTTTTAGGATTTTGTGATTCATGGGCAACTCCTTAAAAAATGTGAGGTGAATGAGGACGCATAACAACGCCACGTGGCGCTAAACTCTGCCACTTTATAGAGCAATCTATGTGCCACACCGCGCCACCCACACAACCCCACTACCAAGACATTAAAAAACTACGATTTTTCGGGATATTAGGCATAACAAGCTTGAGCAATCCGCTGAGTCACCACCTCCAGCAACCCCTGCAAATTTATTTGACATTTACAAGACCTTCACTGTAACATGCTGGATACACAGCAATTTTACCGACAAGTACATTTGTCCACGCAATTTCCTTTGCACCCCTTTTACAGCCATGAATCTACGCTATCTCATTTTTTTCACCATTACGGCCCTGGGCCTGTTGCCCCTGGCTGTCCTGCTCATTACCAGTCTGCCCCAGGCCATGGAACAGCTGGATGATGCAGCCCGCCTGGAAACAGTGGCCATCACCCAAAACCGCTACACCAAGCTCAATGCCAAGGTCAAATGTCTAAAAAAATCCATCATCCGACTGGCAGCGGTGCCGGTCAGCGAAGACATTATTAATGAGGGCAGCAAAGATCAGCAAAACCGCATGGAACTTCTCATCGCCGACTGGTTTGCCGACGACCTGCAGATTGATGGTGTTCAGTTCATCGACATTGTCGGCAATGAAACCTTCCGGATGAGCCGCGGCCAGCACGGACTGGTCAAAATTGCGGCCACTGAGCTTAAAACACGGGAGCAGGATCCCTCCTTTCTCCAAGGTCTGCAGCTGACCCCCCAGAAGGTATTTGTCGGCATAGCAAATCAGGCAGGCGGCATTATTGGCAGCGAGGAACAGTATGTCCTCTATATGGTCACCCCCATAGGTCGGCGAGTTGAAGAGGTCATTGGCCTGGCCGTGATCCAGGTTGACCTCACCACCTTTTTACAGGATTTCGATGACTCTCTGTGGCTTCTGACCAACCGCCAGGTCCTCTATGCCCCGGCCAATATCCCCCCGTACACCCCACCACCTTCGATCGCCGAAGATTTCAGTCAGCCGGTGGATATTTCCATTATCGAATCCACCACCGGTAGCCAAGTGGCATGGCTGCCCCTCTCCTTCAACCCTGATCACCGCCCCCTGCTGTGGATTGCCAGCCCGGTGGATCAGTCAGCCACCCTGGCCTGGAAGTCCGCCATTACCAGAAACATCTTTCTTATCGTCACCATCACCGGTCTCATGGTTTTTGGCATTGCCCACTTCATCGCCGGCCGGTTGGTGACGATCAGAAACGAGATTGTCCATGGCGTCGATAGCATCTTAAACCATGATCAACCGGTGCAATTTTCCTGGCAGGGCCCCCGGGAGTTAAAATACCTGGCCCAGGATCTCACCAGCATGGCCGACCATTACCATGAGATCCAGACGGCCCGCCGTCAGGCGGAAACGGCCTTGAGGGAGAGTGAGGAGAATTTCCGCAACCTGACCACCTCAGCCCATGACGCCATTATCATGATGGACCACCATGGCGACATCTCCTTCTGGAATAAGGCCGCCGAGACCTTTTTTGGTTATCAGAGCTCCGAGGCCCTGGGTCAGCCCATCCACATCCTCATCAGTCCGCGGCGCCCGGAAACCGGTGAAGGTGTTTTTCCGTTGGGCGTTGCCAGTGAGGGCTCCCCTGTTCCCGAA
The DNA here is from genome assembly GCA_041562995.1 of Desulfurivibrionaceae bacterium. GTDB lineage: Bacteria > Desulfobacterota > Desulfobulbia > Desulfobulbales > SURF-16 > BM506. The sequence goes on along the minus strand of JBFFNX010000109.1, from coordinate 3,896 downwards.
ATAATCGCCCTGACCGCCACCAGAAAGGACGGCACCGAAATCCAGCTGGAACTTTCCCTGTCAGCAGCCTATATCAATGACCGCTGGCATGCCCTGTGGATTGTCCGCGATATTACCGAACGCATTCGAGCCGAGGTCAAAACCCGTGAACAGCAACAACAACTCATTCAGGCCGATAAAATGATCTCCCTGGGCCTTCTTGTTTCCGGTGTGGCCCATGAGATAAATAACCCCAATTCCATTGTCCTCCTCAACACCCCGCTGCTGGCCCGGTCCTGGAACTCTATTCTACCGATCCTTGATGAGTTTCATGAGGAGAATGGCGAGTTCTTGGTCGCCGGTCTCGACTATCCAGAGATGCGCACCCAGATCCCTCGAATTTGCGATGAGATCGAAGACAGTGGCCGCCGGATTAAACAGATTGTCATGGATCTCAAAGACTATGCCCGCCAGGACAGCGCCTCCCATTTCGACCGGATTGACCTGAACTCTGTTGTCGAGGCTGCCTGCCGTCTTACCTTTAATAAGATTAAAAACGCCACCAACCATTTCTCCACCAAACTTGCAGAGATCCCTGCCGTTCTTGGCAATAGCCAGCGTCTGGAACAGGTATTGATCAATCTTATTCAAAACAGTTGCGAATCCCTCAGCGGCCCTGAAAAAGGTATCACCATCACCTCCTTCTTTGATAAAAAGGAAAATCTGATTAAGCTTGCCGTTATAGATGAAGGCTGCGGTATTGATCCCCAGTCCATTACCAAGGTCACTGACCCCTTTTACACCTCAAAAAGGACCCTGGGAGGAACGGGCCTTGGCCTCTCCGTTTCTGCCGGCATCATCAAGGAACATGACGCCACCATCCAATTCCAAAGTGAGTTCGGCACAGGGACCACCGTACTCCTGACCTTTAAACCAGCCGACAGCCCTGCCTTAGCCCTTGGTAATCACAATGAGTAAGAATCAATACCCCCTCCAACCCATCCTCCTTGTGGATGATGAAGAAGTGTGGCTGCACAGCTTTAGCCTCAGCCTGCGCTCGTCCGGCATCAATAATATAATTACCTGCCAGGACAGCCGCGAGGTGATGAATATCCTCAGCGCCCGAGCCATTTCGGTGATGGTGCTTGATCTCACCATGCCCCATATCAACGGTGCGGAAATTCTTATCAAGGCAGTGGAGGAATTTCCCCATATCCCGGTGATCATTATCAGTGGCCTCGACCAGGTGGATACCGCGGTTAACTGTATCAAACAGGGCGCCTTTGATTATTTCACCAAGGTCTCTGAGGAAAATAGACTCATTTCCGGGGTGGAACGGGCTATTGAGGTGGGGAAACTACGGCGGGAAAATTCGTCCCTGAAAGAGCATTTTCTCGAGGATAAGCTCGACCACCCTGAGGCCTTTGCCCATATCATCACCCACAACAAAAAAATGAGGACCCTGTTCCAGTACATGGAGGCCATTGCCACCAGCTGCGAACCGGTCCTTATCACCGGCGAGACCGGGGTGGGCAAGGAGCTCTTTGCCCATGCCCTCCATAAGCTCTGCCATGGCGATGCCCCCTTTGTGGTGGCAAATGCCGCCGGCCTCGATGACACCATGTTCGCCGACACCCTTTTCGGTCACCGCAAGGGGGCCTTTACCGGGGCAGAGAGCGCCCGCGACGGCCTCATCAAAAAAGCGGCCGGTGGCACCCTGTTTCTTGACGAAATCGGCGACCTCTCCCAGGCCTCCCAGGTCAAGCTTCTCCGCCTCCTTCAGGAACGAGAATATTTTCAGCTCGGCAGCGACCTGGCCAGAAAGACCGATGCCAGGATGATCTTCGCCACCCACCGCGACCTGGACACCCTGCAGAAAGAAGGGGCTTTTCGCACCGATCTTTTTTTCCGTCTCCGGGCCCACCATATCCACATCCCCCCCCTGCGCGAACGCCTCGATGACATCCCACTGCTCTTTGACTTTTTCCTGGCTGAAGGGGCCGCAAGACTATCGAAAAAGAAACCCGCCTATCCCCAACAACTGCCGCTCCTGCTGGCGACCTATAATTATCCCGGCAATGTCAGGGAGCTTAACCATATTATTTTTGACGCCTTAAGTCCCCATAAGGGGAAGATGCTTTCCATGGACAATTTCAGAAAGTATATCCACAGTCAAAGCAGTTCACTTGACCACACCGTTGATAATGCTGCCGTCAGTGCTGACGATGCCACGCCCTTTCATGTCCTGGAACAGCTGCCGACCCTGAAGGAATCGAGCAATCTTCTCATCCAGGAGGCCCTGCAGCGTTCCGGTGGCAACCAGGCCATTGCCGCTGACATGCTTGGCATCACCAGACAGGCCCTCAACTGGCGTCTGAAAAAGTCGGAAAAGGAGACCCCATGAAAACCAGATTGTCGGTATTCTGCACCATGACAGCCCTCATCTTCGGCGTTCTGGCTTCCCTTGCCCATGCTGAACGCTTTGAAACCATCACCACTGACGAACTGCTGGCCGTCAGAAAAGGGGATGCCCCCTTCCTGCTCATCAATGCCCTCAGCCCCATTGAGTACAACCAGGAGACAATCAGCGATTCCGTCAACATCCCGGCCAGCCACATGCGCCCCGACCATCCCCTGCTGCCGCAGGACAAATCCACCCTGCTCATTTTTTACTGTAAGGGCCTGCGCTGCACCAAGAGCCGGAGCGCCGCCCGCTCGGCCATGGATTTCGGCTATGAGCAGGTGAAAATCTATACCGCGGGCCTGCCCGCCTGGAAAGGCCGCAACCTGCCAATTACCTACTTCACCCCCTATCCAGACATCGAACTAAAGGTCCTTGAGCCGCTGACGGTTTACAAGAATATCGACTCCGCTGTTCTGGTCGACATCCGTGGTGAGGAGGTGAGTCAGGTGGGCGAAATCAAGAAGGCGGTGAAGATTCCCCTGGATGATATGGACCGCCTCTATGGCCAATTGCCAAAGGATAAAGCGATCATTCTTATTGATCATGCAGAAAAACAGTCCCCCATTTGCGCCCGCTTTCTCTACAAAATGGGCTACCATGATGTTGCCATCCTCCACGGTGGTATGATCAACTGGGTCCGGGCAGGACTGCCCATTGAGTAAAGGTCGGCACAGATGACCAAACAGAACATCCAGAAAACAGCCTGCCTGCCAGAGCACATGGCCACCATTTTCATGGATGCCGTTGCCCAGGGGAGAAGGCCGCCCCTTGATCTTATCTCTCTGCTCAGCCAAATGGCCCTGAGCACCGATATTGACCTGGCTAAAAGTGCTTCGGCAAGCCTCTATGGTCAAATCATCCTGCCCCTCTGTGACGATTTCACCAGCCACGGCGTTGAGATGGCAAACTCGGTCCTCATCTCCATGATCCAGGCTTTCTGCCGCACCCAAAAGGGCCGCGAGGCTCGTCAGATCCTCCAGGACTTGCAACTGACCAGCCCGGAGAGCTTGCTGGCCCGCCACCGGCAAATCAGCAAGCCCCACCCCCTGAGCCATGACAACAGGCAGGTCGTAAAAAAGGCCTTCATCCTCTCTCGGGTCACCCTGGGCGCTGATATTGCCATTACCTCACTTATTGTGTCGCGGCTCAAAAAGGCATTACCTGCGGCAGAGATATTCCTCGTCGGCCCGGATCATCTTCACCGTCTTTTTTATAATGATGGTCTGCACTATTTCGAACTGCCTTTCAGTCGTCAAGGGTCATTACTTGAGAGGATGATGATCTGGCCCCGGCTCTATCATCTCATCACCAAGGAAACTAATGATCTTGCCCCGCAGGAGATCCTGCTCTTTGACCCTGACAGCAGACTGAGCCAGCTCGGCCTGCTGCCCTTAACCCACACGCCCTCCACCCATTATCTCTGCAGCCGCCAGGACCGCGCCGAGAAACTGAG
>JBFFNX010000108.1:0-10191 GCA_041562995.1 Desulfurivibrionaceae bacterium | reverse complement strand
GTATTTCCGCACGATTTTGGGAAAAAATCTGGATAGTGTTTTTGTGAGCAATCCCGGCAGATTCCATGGCTGAAGCCGTCGGTGGAATGATCTCTGCCAGAGGTTGCACTTTGATTCCACCCCCTTATCATCACCCATTTATAGACAATACCTCTTCCGCAGTTGCCGCGTCAAACTTTGTCTCTTCCTTTTCGTTAGGCGGCAAAGAGCCGGGCTGGTCTTTTCGTCATAAAAAACCAATTCATGGTAAGTTGGCCCTCACTCAAAAAAACAATGAGCGCTGCCGGCAAAATACGAATAAAAAAACAATCATGAATGAACATCAGGAAATAATTGCCAGGGAACTGCAGATCAAGAGCGGCCAAGTGGCGGCTGTGGCCACCTTGTTGGCTGACGGCGGCACAGTGCCGTTTATTGCCCGCTACCGCAAAGAGGCCACCGGCCTGCTCGATGAAACCCAGATCACTGCTGTCCGCGACCGGCTGGCGCAGCTGGCCGAACTGGACAAACGGCGACAGGCGATCATTACCTCTTTGACCGAGCGCGACTTACTGGACGCCAAACTGCACCAGGCGGTGCTTACTGCCCCCAGCCTGACCGTGCTCGAAGATATCTACCTGCCCCACCGCCCCAAGCGGCGGACCAGAAGCATCATTGCCATGGAAAAGGGGCTGGAGCCGCTGGCCCGCACCATCTTCAAACAGGATCAGACGCCGCTCACAGCCGAGAAATTCATCAACCCGGACAAAGGGGTGGCCAACGTTGACGAGGCCCTGGCCGGGGCCCGCGACATCATTGCCGAATGGATCAACGAAGATCCTGCGGCCCGGGCCGGGTTGCGCCAGCTCTTTAGCGCCAAGGCCGTGATCATCTCCAAGGGAGTCAAGAAAAACGAGGAGGCGGGCAGCAAATTCCGCGACTATTTCGACTGGCAGGAACCGGCCGCCAAGATCGCCGGCCATCGCTTGCTCGCCATGTTGCGCGGCGAAAACGAAAAGGTGCTGACCTTGGCCCTGCGCCCCCCCGAAGAAGCCGCTTTGGCGCTGCTGACCAAGAGATATGTCAAGGGCGACAGGGCGGCGGCCGAGCAGATCAAGCTTGCCGTCCAGGACAGCTACAGGCGGCTGCTGGCCCCGTCGCTGGAAAACGAGCTTCGCACCAGCCTCAAGGACAAGGCCGACCAGGAGGCGATCAAGGTCTTTGTCGACAACCTGCGGGAGTTGTTGCTTGCCTCGCCCCTGGGCCGCAAAAGGGTGATGGCCCTTGACCCGGGCTTTCGGACCGGCGCCAAGCTGGTCTGCCTGGATGCCCAGGGTAAGCTTCTCCACCACGCCACCATCTACCCCACCCTGTCGGCCGGCCAGAGCCAGGAGGCCGGCAAGATCGTTGCTGAGTTATGCCGGAAATACCAGATTGAGGCCATTGCCATTGGCAACGGCACGGCCGGCCGCGAGACCGAGGCCTTTGCCCGCGCCTTGAATCTGGGGCCGGAGATCATCATCACCATGGTGGACGAGAGCGGCGCCTCCATCTACTCGGCTTCGGAAACGGCCAGGGCGGAATTCCCAGACCATGACCTGACCGTGCGCGGCTCGGTATCCATTGGCCGCCGCCTGCAGGACCCCCTGGCCGAGCTGGTAAAGCTCGACCCCAAGGCCATCGGTGTCGGCCAATACCAGCACGACGTCAACCAGACCGCTTTGAAGAAGAGCCTGGATGACACGGTGGCCAGCTGTGTCAACAATGTCGGCGTTGAGCTGAACACGGCCAGCGCCGAGCTGCTGGCCCATGTCTCCGGCCTGGGGCCGGTGCTGGCCCAGAACATCATCAAATACCGGAACGACAACGGTCCCTTTAGCAGCCGCAAACAGCTCCTCAAGGTGCCGCGTTTGGGGGCCAAGGCCTTTGAGCAATGCGCCGGCTTTTTACGGATCAGGGACGCCAAAAACCCGCTGGATGCCAGCGCCGTCCACCCCGAGCAATACGGCATCGTCGAACAGATGGCCAAGGATTGCGGCTGTAAGGTCAGTGACCTCATGGCCCAGCCTGAGCGCAGGCAGCAGATCGACATCAAACGTTATGTCACAGATTCGGTAGGCCTGCCCACCTTGAACGATATCATGGCAGAGCTTGCCAAGCCGGGCCGCGACCCCAGGCAGACCTTCACCGCCTTCGCCTTCAGCGACGGGGTTAACAGCATCAAGGACCTGCACGAGGGCATGCGGCTGCCCGGCCTTGTCACCAATGTCACCAAATTCGGGGCCTTTGTCGATATCGGCGTCCACCAGGACGGCCTGGTCCACATCAGCCAGCTGGCTGACCGCTTTGTCAAGGATCCCAGCGACGTGGTCAAGGTCCGCCAACAGGTGATGGTCCGGGTGCTTGAGGTTGATGCCAAGCGGAAAAGGATTTCGCTGTCCATGAAAGAGGGGTGAAGATGGGGCAATTAAAAAATCTCGGTTACGATTGGAACATGTAAAGGACAAACCCATGGACGCTCACCACCACCTCCTTTTAAATAAAACCCTCACCCGCTATTTCACCTGGGGATTTATTGCCTGGTCATCGTTAATTGCATGTCTTGCCGCCCTTTCGATTTACCTGCAGAACCACAACATCAAGCATTTAGCCTCTAACCAGGCCCTATCCTATGTCATAAGAACCAAAGACCTCAACAGTTGGCTCATAAATCACGGTGGCATCCTTGTTCCAACAACGCCTGATTTACTGCCAGACCCCCTTATCACTACCCAACCACATTCCATAAAAACTCTAGCAGGACGACAGTACACATTGCTGAACCACGCCTCTTTCATCAATAAAACAAGGCAACAATTCAGTACTATATGGAAGGCCAAGGTTAAAATGACTGACCTCAAGCCCATCAACCCGGCCAACGTCCCTGATGATTGGGAGCGTGAAGCTCTCCGTAAATTTGCAAAGGGGGGAGTTGCCGAGAGCCAATACGTTGATTTCAATAACGAGGCTGCCTTTCGCTACATGGAACCCTTCATTACAGAGGAATCCTGTCTTCCATGCCATGCTCACCAGGGCTATAAGCTCGGTGAGGTCCTAGGTGGGATAAGCATCACCTTACCCATGACAACTTTTGAAAAACATAAGGCGGACGATGCGAACATACTCCTGGGGACATTCTTTGCTATTTGGTTCATGGGGGTAGCAGGCATCCGCTTGAGCTATCGGAGACTCCTCAACCTTGACAGTCAAAAAACCGAGGCGGAACATAAGCTGCGGCAACAAAATGAAGAACTCGACCGCTTGGTAGATGAGAGGACAGTTGATCTTAAAAACAGTCTGCACGAATTAAAAAAGAGCACCCTGTTGCGCGAAGCCGCCTTTCAGGCCACCTTTGATTCGATTATTATTTTAGGAGAAAACAATCGCATTATTGCCATCAATGAGGTCGGTGCCGCCCGGCTCAACCATGAGCCAGCCGACATGATCGGCAAGGATTTTCTTTCTTTTTTGCCTGAAGATGTTGCCGCTTTGAGAAGATCCGTCATTCAGGAAGCCATTACTTCAGGCAAGCCTCTGCTGTCCAAAAATGAACGGCGAGATATATACATCTTTGACTGCAATGTCGTGCCTATATACGATGATGAAACCAACGAGCTCCTCTATGTGGCGATCTTCGCCTCTGATATCACCGACAGACATGCAGCGGAGCAGGAATTATTCAAGCAAAAAAATCTGCTCACAAAACAGGTGAAGGAGCGGACCTTCGCCTTGGCAGAAGTCAACCTTGAACTCCAGCAGGAGGCCAGCAAACGCGAAAAGGCTTATAGGGAAATAGAAAAAAAGAGGGTCTCTCTTGAAGAGGCCAACACCGCCCTCAAGGTCCTCTTGGCCCAAACCGACAGCTTTAAAAAAGAATTTCAAGAGCAGATACTAACCTCCATCTCAGCACTCATCGCCCCGACCCTGCACGATCTGGAGATGAAACTTGCCGGTACCCCCGAAGAGGGTCTGGTCAAGACCCTGCAATTACACTTTAGCCATCTCAGTTCATCATTCTCAGCCACTCTCTCCTCCAAACATTTTGGCCTCTCTTCGCGTGAGATTCAGATTGCCAGCCTCATCAAAGAAGGCCGGACCTCAAAAGAAATTGCTCAGCTCTTACAGCTGACCCCGGGAACCGTGTCGTCCTATCGGGACAACATTCGCCAAAAGCTACAGATCAAGAACGAAAAAGTTAATCTCGTGACCTACCTCCAAAGCAATTTTTCATAGCCTCACCTAGCAAACACCATCAGTTCTTCTCCTTAGAAAACATAGGGTTATCATCTATATTCCCCCTACGTTTTTATCGATTGGCCCGCGTGCTGCAATGCGACATAATGCCACATGTAAGATTTTCCTCAAATCAGGCCTCGGCCACAAATCTTCAAAAAAGTTTAAGAGAAATCCGCAACCCACCAAAAAGTTTACGCAAGGAGCAACTATGGGATTTTTAAGCAAGATTTCAATCGGTAAAAAGATCACCCTCGGCTTCAGCAGCGGCCTTATTTTAATTGCCTGCATGGCCATTGTCTCAAGCCTCTACCTAAAACATGCCAAATCCTCAGTTGTCGACGCCACCAAAACAACGCACGACCATGCCTTTATGCTTAAAAAGGAGATTGATCATCTCAATTGGATGTCGGAACTGAGCGCCCTGTTTTGGGACGAACATGTAAACTCGGTTACGGTCCAAACGGATGACCATAAATGCGGCCTCGGCAAATGGCTCTACAGTGAGCAATCAGCCGCATTGGCACAGCGTGATCCACAGTATGCTGAACTCATAGAAAAAATCAAAGAACCCCATGCCAGGCTTCATGAGTCTGCCAAAAAAATTGCGGCAACATACCATGCCTTTGACCCCGAACTCAATATCCTCCTGGCCTCGCGCTGGATTGATCATCTCAATTGGATCAAGAACCTAAACAACTCCATATTGACCGGATCACAATTTGAGGGAGGACTCGATCCCAGCCAGTGCGCTTTCGGCAAGTGGTACCACTCATACACCCCGAAAAATCAAGCGTTTGCCACTCTTCTTGTAAAATGGGAAGAACCTCATAGGCAACTGCACGCCAGTGCCAGCGCCATTGTGCAAGCGCAAACGAAAAAGAACAGCTCTCAAGCGGCCACCATCTATAGGCAAAAAACATTACCATTGCTTGCTGAACTTGAAGATGCCTACCTTGAAAGTCAGAAATGGATTACCACTAACAGCCAGAGAAACAAGACGGCCCATACCGTCTTCAACACGGACACCAAAAATGCCTTACAAGATACTCAATCGATTTTGCAATCTCTGGTCACAATTACCGGCACCGATGCCGAGCACGTTTCCGCATCAGTGCTCACCGAAATCAACTCTACCGTGTTCCTGATTATTGGCGTTTCATTTCTTGCCATCGCCCTTGGCTCCCTATCAGCTTTCCTCATAATTCGGGCCATCTCCCGACCACTCAACAAAGCCATTACCGGGCTTGAGCAGGGTTCCACCGAGGTGGATCTAGCCTCCAAACATATTGCCACTTCGAGCCACACCCTGGCAGACTCGGCTCAACAGCTGGCGGCCACCAATGAGCAGGTCTCTTCTTCCATGGAAGAAATCACCTCCATGGCCCGCCAAAATGCGGAAAATTCAAAGATTGCCGATGCACACATGCAGGAGGCTAATGATATTTTACAAACCGCCTCTCTCCACATGAATGAACTGACCACCTCCATGTCTGAAATTTCAGCCTCGAGCCAAGAAACGTCAAAGATCGTTAAGACCATTGATGACATTGCATTCCAAACCAATTTACTGGCACTCAACGCCGCCGTTGAAGCAGCCCGGGCTGGAGAAGCCGGCGCTGGTTTTGCCGTGGTCGCCGAAGAGGTCAGGAATCTGGCCATGCGTGCTGCTACTGCTGCTCATGAGACCTCAACCCTCCTTGAGGCAACTGTTACCAATGTCCAGGGAGGGACCAGCAAACTAAAAGACACGACTACAGCCTTTGCCAACCTTCACAAAAAGGTTTCCGGGGTGGTCACCTTGCTCGCTGAAATAACCGTGGCCTCCAACGAACAAGCCCACGGAGTCTCCCAGGCCAACAAAGGGGTTACAGAGATGGAGGCTGTGGCTCAAAGAATTGCTGCTACGGCGGAGGAATCGTCGGCAGCCTCTGAAGAACTTAGCGCCCAAAGTGAGCTGACCCAAGACTATGTCCATGAGATGGCCAACATGATTCACGGTGCCAAAACCCACGGAGGCACCCACTCAAACCCCACAGGGAACACGGCACTTCGACTCTTGCCTTCGGAGGCATAAATTACGCAAGCCCGAAATTCATTGCGATGAAGGAAACCTGCCACCAGACAAACACACCCTCCTTTAAGCTGGTCAGGAAAATCTGTGCCGCCAAAAGTCTTCCTCCTGGGTGATGAATTTTACGCCTCATCACCAACCCTCTAAAGGGTTGCGCTCCACCTGATGTCTCTTTATGATGGCAACAGGTGGAGCGCCCCGTTCCCATGTTCAGTCGAACATGTTAAAAAGATATCCCTCATTCTTATTGTCCCTATACCCGCGGGCCAGTTTCGCACTTCGGGGACACAAAACATACTTATCAAGCCTCAGTTTGACTCTTTCATTAGCGAACCTGAGAGGAGGATGTTGTGGAAAACACGGACTCAATGACCAATCTGCTGAAATCACATAAAGTTAAAATTTCGACAGTTAAGGCCAACAAGACCCTGGTGGCCATGGGCCTACTCTTGGACAAAGAGCGCCCCAGCTCCAAATATGCCGGTAAGATGAAAAAATACAAGGCCCTCAGTGACCAGGGCTTAAAGTACGGGGTAAACGTCGAAAACCCCAACAGCCCGGGCCAGACCACGCCCCATTACTTCGTCGACACCTTTGCAGAATTGCTGGCGCTTATTCAACAAGAGATTATGGGGCCCCCCAACCATGACTGGCTCAAAACGCTGTGACATCAAACCCGGCCTGCAGGTTGCCATCGTCCTCAAACAGGACCAGCGCTCCGGCAAACTGACGACTGGCGCCCCGCAGGAAGTGCCCTTGGGGTGCATTGTCAAAGACATCCTGACCAAATCCCCCAGCCACCCCCACGGCATTAAGGTCCGCCTGGAAAGCGGCGCGGTCGGGCGCGTTAAGGAAATTCAACCGACCACTGCTGTGCCGCCGAACAGCGACAAGCAAAAGTAATCCGCTTTGAGGTCATTGCCGCCCAGGCGGCAATGACGCGGAGAAGAATAGATACTACAAGAAAGAGAGGATGTTAAATGGCACAGCCATGGCGGGTAGTGGACAGTATTGACACCGATGAGGGCCTTCTCGATCTCCGCCAGCGGGGCGAGCGGGATTTTCTGATCACCATTGATAGTCGGGTGCTGATGAACTCGTCGGCCAATATGTCCGAGATTGTGTTGTCAGAGCTGGCCTGTGCGCCCCTGAAGGGAAAAAAGAAGCCCAGGGTGCTGGTGGGTGGCCTGGGTATGGCTTTCACCCTGAAAGCGGCCCTTGATAATCTGCCTGCTGATGCCGAGGTTGTCGTAGCGGAGCTCAATCCGATCATGGTCACCTGGTGCCAGGGGCCCATTAGCCATTTGACCGACGGCGCCGTTGATGACCCGCGGGTGACAGTGGTTATTGCCGATGTGGCCGCGGTGATTCGTGAGGCGGCCAGCAAGGGCAAGGACCAGCGCTTTGACGCCATCATCCTTGACCTCTACGAAGGCCCCTATGAGGGCGATCAGGGCCGGGGCAAGTATCTCTACGGCAAGAAGGCCCTGGAGACAAGCAGTGCCGCCCTGACGGCCGGCGGCGTCTTTGCCGTGTGGTCCGAAGATCCGGACAAGGCCTTTGAAACACGGCTGCAGGCGGCCAGGTTCACCGTTAACCGTCAACGCCCAGGCCGCGGTGGACGGCGCCATGTGGTCTATATCGCCCAAAAAAAAGCCTGAGGCGGGCGCGCAAACGCACACCCATTACCACACCCAGAGACCGGCCCCTGAGCGTGGCAACGAGCCAACATCATTAAAAAAACATGCTGAACAACAGCAAGATATTCTTCTGGGTCGCCAGGCTGGCATCGACGATCACCTGCAGGTTGTCGCCCTGGATAATCTGAGTGGCCAGAATACGGTCCGCCATGATGCCGATATTGTCGGCCATGATGAGAATCTGGTCCGACATCTCAAGGATTCGATCAGCCATGACGCCAATATCATCAGACAGGCGGAGCATGGAGGTAAGCGATGACTCCAAGGTGGACAACGAGGTAAAAGATGAAAGCACCGCAATTTGACCGGCAAGTCCAGTAAGGGACTGGGTAAGCGACGCGGTTATGGTTGACAGCGTTTGCAACGGCACCAGCATCTCATTGGTAAGACTCATGGTGGTGTTGTCCGTTGATGCCGACACCGTCCTATAGACAGCACCGACATTGTCCAGGTAAAGCTGGGTTGAATCCTCCAAGGTGGCCAGCTGACTTGTCATGGTCAAGGACTTCAGGGTGACACTCTCCATGCTTGCCAGCAGCAGGTTGCCGTCCACGACCAGCTGATTGAGGTCATCAGTGAAGTTGGCAGGGTTCAAGGCGGCATGGGCCTTATCAGCACTTCCCCCCAGCAAAATAAGAGCGAACAATAACGCCAACATTAGACTGCCTATTGATTGCTGTTTTTTCATCATTCCCACCTTTGTTATTTTTTACCAACTAAGATGCCAGCCACCCGGCTCAAGTCTTCCGGAGCCGGGTGGCGCGCACCCGCCCATGGTCATGCCCCTGGTTCCTGTACACATTGTGACTCGAATTCGCCCATACGCAGCGTTGTTCGACGAGATTTACAGGCTGGCAGCATCATTTCCATACCGCAGTATAGGTTGGGCACTCGAAGAAAGTCAGCTAGGCAAATTGTCGCTCGCCCTTCCTGTATTACATAACGCCGCCGTCAGCAAATGGTTGCCTTCCAGCTCCTGCCTTTTTACAATGGCAGCTCTAACTGTGCGTTGCCCTTCTCAGGAGAAGCGATGAAAAAGATATCCGGCATTATTGTTGACCCGGTGGCTTGCCGGCAATTTCCAGGGACCCTGGTTATCGATCAGGGCGGCATTGTTGACATCCTGGCCAATCCAGAGGGGCGCGGCCCCTTTATCCTGCCGGGGTTGATCGATTCCCATATCCATATTGAAAGCTCCATGCTGACCCCGGCCGCCTTTGCCGTGAAAGCGGTGAGCCACGGCACGGTGGCTGTGGTGGCTGACCCCCATGAGATCGCCAATGTCCTTGGCATTGCCGGCATTGATTTTATGATCGCATGCGGCCGCCAGGTGCCGCTGAAATTCTTTTTCGGGGCACCCTCCTGCGTGCCTGCCACCGCTTTTGAAAGCAACGGGGCCACGCTTGCGGCCCGGGATGTGGTAGAGCTGCTGATTCGTGACGACATCGCCTTTCTGGCCGAGATGATGAATTTCCCCGGGGTCATTGGCCAGGATCCAGAGGTGATGGCCAAGCTGCAGGCCGCAGCAAATCTGGGCAAAAAGGTGGATGGCCATGCCCCGGCCCTGGCCGGGGCCGAACTGGCCGCGTATGTCCAGGCCGGAATCAGCACCGACCATGAATCCCTCACCCTGGCTGAGTGTTATGAAAAACTGGCCCTGGGCATGAAAATCATGCTGCGCCAGGGCTCAAGCGCCCGCAACCTTGACGATCTCCATCCCCTCATCACCAGTCACCCGGGGCAGTGCATGCTCTGCACCGATGACCTGAAGGCGGCTGATCTGGACCGCGGCCATATCAACCTACTGGTCAAGAAGGCCCTGGCCTTAGGCCATGACCTCTTTGACATCCTGCAATGCGCCTGCGTCAACCCGGTGCGTCATTATGCTCTTGACGTCGGGTTGCTGCAAAAGGGTGATCCCGCTGATTTCATTGTCGTTGATGATATAAGCGATATGGAGGTCAGCGCCACCTGGATCAATGGCGACATGGTCAGCACCAAGGGCCAGGCCCTCTTTACCAGCGACCAGACCACGCCGATCAACCACTTCACTGCTACGCCGATCACGGTGGAGGAGCTCCAGGTCAAAGCAGGAGGCGGGCAGCTCAAGGTGATTGAGGTGACAGACGGCCAGATTATCACCGGCGCCGGCCGCCAGCCCGTGCC
>JBFFNX010000107.1:0-10257 GCA_041562995.1 Desulfurivibrionaceae bacterium | reverse complement strand
GTTGTGTAGAGGGCCAGCGCTGGCGGTGCTCTGCTTTCTTTATCTGCCCCCCAGCCACTTCTCGATTTCTACGGCTGCCAACCTTGGGAGTTTCGCTGCGGCTTGATGACCTTATCACAACGATTGCGGTGATAAGGGGATGACAGCACAATTTTGCTTAGGGCCATACCCCCCTGGTCTTTAGCCTATCTCCGTCACCAGGCAGGCGCCGGAGGGGCAGACCTCCATGCATGTCCCACAGCCAATACATTCATCAGCCTGAGTCGGGACGGCTTTGCCCTCCACCATCTCGTAAACTCCGGTGGGGCAGTTATCAACACATTGTTCAGCGCCTGTACATTTGTCTGGATCGACCACGACTTCCCACATGAGCGGACCTCCTTCTTAAAGATTCATTACGTAACCACCCTGTTATTATCAGCACAGCAACTGCTTTCCTGTCAAACGGAAAAGCTAAAAACGGCTCCAAGAGTTAGGGGAGACTAAAAAGTGTTGGGTGTCCAAAAAAAATGTTGCTTTTTATGGGTGGCATCGTTATTTTCTCAAGCTCTGGTAACGATATATAATCAGACCTAAGGTGATAAAATGAATCTCGATATCTTGCTCACGGTGTTTGTTGTCCTGGTGGCCTTCATCTACGTAGTTCGCAAACTCATGAAGCCTGGTTGTCTCAGTTGTGCGAAAAAAGGCTGCGGGTGCGAGAACCAGGATGGGCAATACCCCCCCCTGGAAGATCTTCGTGGTAAAAAGAATGATGAGTCGCAGGGGTAGGAGATGGCAAAAATATTTTTACGGCAAATGGCAAAGAATCAGTCTGGGGTGATCACCGCTGTTAAGGTTGGTGGCGAACTTGGTCAGCGCATCCGTGACATGGGCCTGGTCCCAGGCACGGAGATATCGATCCAGGGCCGTGCCCCGCTCTATGACCCTGTTGCTTTACGGGTCATGGGGGGAACTTTAAGTCTTCGCAATAATGAAGCTGATTTTGTTGAGGTGGAAGTAGAAGATGAGTAACGAATTGTCCATTGCCCTGGCTGGCAACCCCAATGCCGGCAAAACAACCCTCTTTAACGCCCTTACCGGCTCCAGGCAGCATGTTGGTAATTATCCAGGGGTGACCGTTGACACCAAGGAAGGCCACTATTCAAAAAATGGCCTGAGCTGCCGACTGGTTGATTTGCCCGGCATCTATTCTCTCTCCCCCTATTCTGAGGAGGAGGTTGTTGCCCGGGACTATCTGGTCAACCAGCGGCCCGGGGTCATCATTAATATAGTTGATGCCGCCAATCTTGAGCGCAATCTCTATCTTTCCTGTCAGTTTATGGAAATGGGGGTGCCCATGGTGATTGCCCTCAATATGATTGATGTGGCTAAAAAGAGGGGCATTGAAATAGACCCTGACCGGCTCAGCGAATTAATCGGCCTGCCGGTCTGCCCCATTGTCGCCCGTTCCGGCCAAGGTATCACCGAGCTGATGGTAACCGCCATCGCCCATGCCCGCGAGCATAGCAAGTGGCAGCCGGCCAAGATTTCCTACGGAGAGGATCTTGATGCGGCCATGATTGACCTTACTGAGATCATTGCCAGCCATCACTTTCTCACCAGCGACTACCCGGCGCGCTGGACCGCCTTGAAATACCTTGAAAAGGATGACCGCCACCTCAGTATCGGTGACAGTGTTGATGTTGAGCTGTCAAGCCAGCTCGTGGCGAAGGTGGAGCAGGTTTCCCGCCATCTTGAACAGACAGTCGGCTCTGAGCCGGATGCCATGATCGCCGATCACCGCTATGGCTTTATTAAATCGATCCTCAAGCAGAACGTGGTGCACCGGACCATGGATCATGATCGCCTCTACGCCTCGGATCGAATTGACCAGGTGCTGACCAATCGTTTTGCCGGACCGCTGATTATGCTCCTGGTCCTGCTGGGCCTCTATAATTTTACCTTCACCTATTCCGCCCTGCCGGTTGCCTGGTGCGGCGCCTTTTTCTCATGGCTCGCCGGCCTGGCAGATATCTTTGTTCCTGATGGCTATTTTAAATCCATGCTCATTGCCGGCGTTATTGACGGTATCGGTGGGGTCTTGGGTTTTGTGCCGCTGATCATGTTTATGTTCTTCGGTATTGCCCTGCTGGAAGACACCGGCTATCTGGCCCGCGTCGCCTTTATGATGGATAGGGTTTTTCGCGTCTTCGGCCTCCACGGCAGCTCGGTGATGGCCTATATTATTTCCGGTGGTATTGCCGGGGGCTGCGCTGTGCCAGGGGTCATGGCCACCCGCACCCTCCGCTCCCCCAAGGAGAGGATGGCAACGCTGCTCACCGTGCCCTTTATGAATTGCGGCGCCAAATTGCCGGTTATTGCCTTGCTGGTCGGTGCTTTCTTTAGCGAAAATCAGGCCCAGTACATGTTCCTCTTTACCCTGTTGGCCTGGGTCATGGCCCTGCTGGCGGCGAAGCTGCTCAGGGTCACTGTTTTACGGGGGGCGTCCACGCCCTTTGTCCTTGAGCTCCCTCCCTACCGTTTTCCAACCTTCCAGGGGCTGCTCATCCATACCTGGGAAAAGACCTGGCAGTATATTAAGAAGGCGGGCACTGTTATTCTCGGTATTTCTATTGTGCTGTGGGCCATGATGACCTTTCCCGGCCTGCCCGACTCCGATCGGCAAGTCTTTGAGGATGAACGCCAGGAAATTTCAGCCCAGGTCTCACCGGCGTTACTTGCTGAGCTGGAAGGGCCTGACGAGCCCAGCCCGGAAGCCCTTGCTGTTATGGGGGATCTGTTGGCTGTGGGAGGTGCTGAGGCCGAGGCGGCCCTGCGTTATTCAGTGGCCGGCAAGATAGGCACGGCCATGGAAAAGGTGAGCTGGTTGCCCGGTTTTGACTGGCGGACAAATATTGCCCTGGTGGGTGGTTTTGCCGCCAAAGAGGTCATCATCTCCACCCTGGGTACATCCTACTCACTTGGCGAGGTGGATCCCGAGGCCAGCGACTCTCTTGGTGCCACCCTGGCCAACGACCCGAGCTGGGATGTGGTGAAGGCCCTGGCCGTGATCATCTTTGTCATGTTTTACGCCCCCTGTTTTGTCACCGTGGCCTGTATCATCAAAGAGGCCGGAAGCTGGAAATGGGGCGTCTTCTCCATCACCTTCAACACCCTCTTTGCCTTTCTCCTCTCATCGCTGGTCTATCAGGTGGGCAGCCGCTTGTTTTAGGGAAGTTGACACGTACGAGTTTGGGCAAGAAGGAGTGGGAAGATTGGTAATTAACAAAAGGATACCACGGGTACTCGAACTCTTCGCTCCCCTAGCTCTTGCCGGGCGCCTTATTCTCAACTTCTTACATCTGACTTCTTGCCCAGCACCTCTTTGATCCTGGTGATAAGGTGGTTGGCAGAGGTGGTCAGCTCAGCCAGGGATTGCTGGATCTCTTCTTCATCCGTGACGCCCTGGCGGAGTATCTGTTCCATGTCTTTGGCCTGGGCCTGCAGGTCGTAGGCCCGTAGGGTAGATGCTACCCCTTTTAAGAGATGGGCCGTGGCCATGGCCTCCTCCCTGTTGCCCTGGGCCAGGGCATTGCTGATTTTGGCGATGGTATCGCTGTGCAGGGTCAGGAAGTCGGCCAGGATTTCCAAGTAAAGATTCTTGTTGCCTCCCATTTTGACAATACCGGTTCCCATGTCGAGAATTACCCTGTCCGGGACAAGGGACTGGATGTGGCTGTCGGCACTGGTGAATAATTCTTCTTTTTTGGGTAAGGGCTGGCTCTGGCGTTCAGGGTCGAGCCATTTTTCCAGAACATCGATGAAGTAAATCGGCTCTATGGGTTTGGTGAGATAGTCATTCATCCCAGATTCAAGGCAACGTTTACGGTCATCAACCATGGCATGGGCAGTCATGGCAATGATGGGAATATCGGCAAAACGCCTATTCCTACGAATCTCCCGGGTGGCCTGGATACCATCAAGAACCGGCATCTCGACGTCCATAAGGACCGCCTGGTACTGGCTAGACATTTTGCTGATTGCCTCACGGCCATTACGGGCATAATCCGGCAGGGCGCCCACTGTTTCAAGGATTTGCATAACGACTTTGCGGTTAATGTCATTATCCTCAACCACCAATATTTGGGCACCTTGTAAGGCGTCAGGTCTGGGGAAAACACCTTTGCTCTTATGGTCATCTTGGCTGAGGACGCCTTGTTCGGCGGAGCGGGGGATTTTTATCTCAAAATAGAAGGTAGAACCCTGGCGGGGGATACTGGTGGCCCATAATTTGCCGTCCATAAGGTCTGCCAGTCTTTTGGAGATGGCAAGTCCCAGACCCAGGCCGCCAAATTGTCTGGAGGCGCCGCCCTGGGTAAATTCATCAAAGACAATAGGCAGGGTATCCTCGGAGATGCCAATGCCGCTGTCCTGCACGGTAAACTGGATGACGGCGTTTTTGTCATCATGGTGCGGTGAGCTCAATGTGACTGAGACCTCTCCTTTCTCGGTGAATTTGAGGGCATTGGTGAGCAGGTTGTTAAGTATCTGGTTGATGCGCAGGACGTCACCAATCAGATGGAGAGGTGTGCCGTCAACAATTTCCACCTTAAAGTCGATATTGGCGCAGCGAAACTGTTCCGCGAAGATGGCATTAAGTTTGGCGACAAGATCCTGTAGGGAAAAGGGTTTTTCTTCAAGCAGCAGTTGGCCTTCCTCAATCTTGGTGATGTCGAGGGTGTCATTGATGAGCGACATGAGGGAGTCGGCCGCTGTGTGGATTATCTCTATGTTTTCATGGATTTCAGGGTCAAGATCCTTGTTTAGGCTCAAATGGGTCATGCCCAGGATAGCGTTGAGGGGGGTGCGGATTTCATGACTCATGGCCGCCAAAAATACGGACTTGGCCCGACTGGCATGTTCAGCCTGTTTTTTGGCCGTTAAAAGGGCCTGCTCCTCTTTTTTCTTGGTGCTTATGTCACGGATAACAAGATACAAGATATGGCTGCCGTAGAGGAGGATGGGGGTGAAGGTCAGGGCCGCCTCAAAGGTAGAGTTGTCTCTTCTTTTCAGCAGACACTCGCTCTGGGCGGTACCTTGTTGCATGGCAATATTGAGCAGGGAAAGAAACGTCTGTACGGACGCCCCTTCATCATTGGACGCCAGAAGTTCGGTGGGCGAGGTGCTGATGATTTCCCCAGGGCTCTCTAGTTCCAAAAGGAGGGCGGCGGCCTTATTGCACTGAATGATCTCATTATTTCGCAACAGTAAAATCGCCTCATTGGAGGATTCAAAAAGGGCAAGGCGGTCGAGTTCGCTTTTTGCCAGTTTTTCCTCGGCCATTTGTTGCCTGATCAGCGCTGCCATGGAATGGGCCACCGCACCGAGAAAATTCTTGTCGCTCTGGGGCAGGGCAATATCTTTTCCCAGCTGGATGAGGAGAACCCCCAAGGTTTTATCTTCAACCGTTATGGGCCGGCAATAATGGTTGTGGGTCTCCATGCCGTCATAGTTTATGCGGTGGCGCGGATCGTTGCTGTCACACTCAATAATTTCTCCTGAGACGGCAGCAATACTGCAGAGGCATGAGCCAAAAGAAGAGTTCTGTTGCAGGCATTGCAACTTATCGCTCATCCCCTGTTGCACCTGGAGGATAATTTTCTGGCGGCTGTGGTCACAGAGGAAAATGGCTCCTTCGCCAAGGGTGCTTGAAAAAAGGGAGTCGAGAATGATAGCTAATGATTTGGTGAGCTTGCCCTTCAGGGTAAGGGGCTCGTGGGTAATGGCAAGAATGGTGTTAAGGGCCTTTTGCCTCTTGTAGTCAGCAGCCATATTGTCGCGGGTGATGCGAAGTAGCTTGTCGGTGTTAATGATTTGTAAAATGAGGCGGGAACCAAGAAATGCCACGAGAATGAAGGTGATCCCGGCCACTAGAAAGCCGATTACCTTGTATTGATTAATCCGCTGCTTGTTCTGCTTTTGGATGTTTTCCAGGAGGTGTTGGGAGGAAGCGATAAAGAGAGCGGTCTGGTCGCTTAGCTCGGAAAAAATATCCATGTCATGGTGCAGGATGGTTTTCAGAGTGCTGGTGTTGGTCTGCTTTTTCTCTGTACCAGCAATATGATGGATAACCAAAAGAAGGTCAATACGGCGGAGATCCAGTTGGATCTGTCCGAGAAGTTTGTGGACAGTTCTTAAGATTTCCAGGCGCTGGGCACTATTTTCCGGAGTAAAGGGGAAGAGGGCGTCGGTCGGCAGGTCGAATAGTAAGGCGATGCCGTCAGGTGGGGTGATGCTGCCGCCGTTCTTGAGAAGGTCCAGGGTTGCCAGGGTTTTTTCGATGTGGGCCAGGGCCGTTTTCTTTGTGGACTCCTGTTCGTTACGCTTATTTAAGGTAGGGAGGAGGAAAAAATCGGCTTTGATCTCCTTAATCAGCATTTCAAGTTGTCGGGCTATGTGGATTTGGGCATGTTTGTCTGCGGCCCAGCGGGACGTCTTTTGTGAGAAGCGCTGAACAACAATCTGGCTGGCAATGATCGCAAAAAAGCCGAAAAGGACCAATGCTAACAGAAATATGAGCAATCTTGTTGGTTGATGGGCCTTTTGATTGGTGGGCATAGTTTATTGTGCAAATAATTGAATTTATCAGCCTGGAATTCGGGTCAAGTTTAACACTTTAAAGCCGAAGATTAAAAAAATCTTTTTTATAAAAGAAGAGATAGGCCCTTAGTTTAAAAAAATGGACTGATTATGGTGCAATTAAAAAATATTGTACCCAAATTTGACGGAGATAATATCTGCTGAAGATTATCTATGATAAAAAACGGCTGGTTGCCTTTTTATCATCACGTTCCCTCACGTGGCATGCTAATTGTACTACCCCAAACAGCGGGGGATTCAGTAAAAGCTGCTGTCCGGGGCGAAGAAGAAGGGGGGCGCAATGAGAATAGCTGTGGTGTCGAGCGATACGGTCAGGGTGGATGATTGGTTTGGTAATGCCCACCGGTTTTTGATTTATGAGATGGAAGACAACCATCCTTTCTTTGTTGACGAGCGCTCCTCTGAACCGTTACCTGGAGAATTTTTTGACCAGGATATGATGGACTGGGTGGCGGATATCATCAGTGACTGTGATCTCGTCTATTCAGCCCATATCAAGGAAAAACCAGCCCGGGTTCTCAGGAAGAAAGGTATCAGGCATATAGCGTATCAGGGCGCCATTGCCGACATCAGCCTTGAATCCTGAGCAGACAATATCGGCATTCGCCGCTATTCTAAAGCCAATCGGCCAGCATGAGACCAATGCCGATACGTTCCACGGCCGCGTTGTAGTCAATCAAGGATTCGCCGTAGCCATTAAAATAGTGGATATAACCTTTGACGTTGTCTGACTCAAGAAAAGGCATCTTAAAGGACCAGCCAAGTTTCAGAGCTCCCTTGTTGTCATGAGCGTCAAGGTTGTTGCGGAGCATGAAACTCAAGGTGTGATCTTTCAGCCTGAAGGCACCGCTGAGCTCACCATAACCAAGATAATCCGTAATGTCCGGGTTGTCGTCCCCCTCTGAGGCGCCGATGAACTCCTTGTCCGCCTCCGGTATTCTATACCAGGGTTTTATACTGATCTTAAAATTGTCCCCTTCAACAACAAAATCAAGATAGAGACGATTCCAGCTTCTCGATAGGGGTTGACTTTGGCCGTTAGACTGGTGCACAAAGCCGCCCATGAGATAGGTTCTGTGGGCCCCTGGGATTTTCAGATCCAGGGGGTAGAGGGCAAAAACCTCCGGCTCGTGATTGGTTTCACGAAAAGGGCTGGAGAGGGTTTTGTTGTATGCCTGCCAGAAGGACTGGGCGGTGTATGCTGCCATGAAGTAGGTTCTTTCAGCGCCAATTTGAAAACTGCCTATGGGAAATTTGAGGCTGATCTGGAAGGTGATTTCATCGTGATCAACGGTAACATCGGGGTCATCCTGGTAGGGGGTGGTGTTGGGCGCGGTATTATGGCTATAAAGCAGGATAAAGTTTTGCTTGTGGGGGCTCACCGAAAAGCTATTTGCATGGGTCGGGGGAACAGCGCCCACCATAGTAGCTTCCTCAGTCGGCAAGGAGAGCTCTTGGTCTGCCTGCTGGGCTGAACCATTTTGTTCAGGCTGGCAGGCAGTTTTAAGTTCGCCAATGGTGAGGCTGTCGGCACCGTTATGAATGGCGCGCAGCAGACAGTCCTCATAGCTTGCAGCGAACAGGGGCGAGCCTGAAAATAGAAGGACAAAAAAGCCAATGAGCTGGAAAGGAAAAAAGCCTGGGAAGAAACGCACCATGGTTATGCCAGTTTTATTTAGAGGTTCTGGAGAATATTTTTAACCAAATTACCGTCAGTTCTGCCGGCAAAATTTTCCATGATCGGTTTCATGGCCTGCATGGCATTTTTGAAGGTGCCCATGTCAATATTGGCGGCAATCCACGCTTTGATCTCAGCCTCAGTGGCCTGCTGGGGCAGGTAGGAGGCAAGGATGGCGATATACTCAGAGTCTTCAGGCTTGCTGCTTGAGGCGGCAAGCAGCTCGGTCTCTGATTTAATCAATTTTCTGATAATGGCGATGACCTCAGGGTCGGAAAGCTCCTTTTTGGGCTGGCGCTGGAATTCGCCAAGGACGATGCGGATGGCGCTTGTTTTTGCGGTATTTTTCGCCTTCATGGAGTCTTTTAAATCAGCGCGTATCTGTTCTTGTAGAGACATGGGTAAACCTCATTGTTGTTAGGAGAAGAAACAGGAGATCAATAAAATACAGAGACAATCATAAAGCATTTAGGCGGGAGGTCAATAATTTGCAGGATGCAGGAAGAAATCGGTGCCGGGCAATAAAATTGGCGGCAGGCAGAACAGATGTCCATAAGGGCATGAAAAAAATGATTTGGAGGAAATGCCGGCTAGTCGTTTTGGTAAATGCAGACCCTGTTTTTCCCCTGTTCTTTGGCGTGGTAGAGGGCCTCGTCAGCAGATTCTGATATTTTGCAGGTCAGTTTGTAATGGGTTTCAATATTGTGAGGATTGCAGACCAGGGAAGAGTCGATGAGTTTTTCGGGCTCAACATCCTTCCATCCATAGTTTAATGTGCTGACCCCAACACTGACGGTGATGGGGAAGGAGATTTTGCGGGCCTGGCCGGAATCATCCTGCTTGCTGAAATTGATGGTCTCCGCGGCAATCTGTTCGCGGATGGTTTGGGCCTTACAGGTGGCAACCTTGTCATCCGCCGCAATAAGAAAAAGGGCAAATTCGTCGCCACCAAGGCGGATGGGAGAATCAATGCCGGCCCGGCAATTTTTCTGAAGTATCTCCGCAACCCGTTGAATGACGAAATCTCCGACGAAATGACCATATTTGTCGTTGACCTCTTTGAAATTGTCGATGTCCAAGACAAGCATGGAGAATGGTTTTTCGCCCTCCATATCAAGAAAGGTTTTGACTATTTTCGGGAGTTCCTGGTCAAAAAAACGGCGGTTGAAAATACCGGTAAGGGGATCGATTAAGGCCGTCGATTCGAGGTGGAGCATGGAGTCAAAGGAATTCTTAATGGTGGCCATATTGCGGTTAATCGCCTCTCCTACCTTGTCAAAACCTTCTTCAACAAGAGCCAGCATGGTGGCTTTATACGTGGCTTTTCGTAGTGCTGTTAAGGTCTTGTTCTTAAAGCGGGCCACTGTTTTGGAGGCGTTTTGGCTATGCAGGGTCTGATAGAATTTTTCAAGATTTTTGGTGATGGCACCTAACAACTCTTCTGAAAATTTTTGTTCCTCATGGACGCGATTATGTATTTTTTTGTGCTGGATTTCAGTGATCTCAGCGAGGAGATGAAGCCCCTGCTTGTGAATGAGATCGGGGTTGGAAAGGTCTTTGATGATGCCCAAATATTCATGGCAAAGGGCTATGATGGTTTGGCGCTGCTGGTCATTAAGATTTGGATCGGCTTCCACGTTGTGGACGAGATGGTTGATATAGAGCCAGATGGAGTTGTGGGGCAGGCCGATATCCTTAATGGCCTGGCAGATTTTATTGCAGGCGATGTTGCCGCCTTCAATAAGCGTGGTTTTTGTTTTTTTGGCCATTGCTGTCAGCAGTCGGTGTTTCTCTGGAAATTAGTTTGGACGGAAAAAATATAGAATAATATCGGAATAATAGCATGACTGCCACCTGCGACCAATGATATTCAGGACGCGGAGGGCATTATGAGGTCTGAGGTTGTTTTTCTCACTTATGTACCCTCGCGACACAGG
>JBFFNX010000106.1:0-10334 GCA_041562995.1 Desulfurivibrionaceae bacterium | reverse complement strand
CGATCTCGTTCATGGGCAAGCAGCATCAGGAGACCATCCCGACCGAGCTCGTCATCAATATCGTTGGTGCCGTTGGTAGCCATCGCTGCCTATCTCTCCTTCGTGGCCGAGGAATCGAAAAGAAATTTCCTATCCTTTGCTCAAGAACGCCTTCATCCCTGACAATTTTACAATATTGTCCGCATTATCTACGATCTTGTCAAACGTTGTCCGTTGGTCAATGGTTTTTATGGCTTTGCTAAAAAGGAAGATTGGGCAGGGGCAAGGGAAGGGGCGTTACTTGTGACGAGTCACGGCTTCTGAGCTGAACTTAAAAAAAAGAGGCGAGAGCTCAAGGCAGCAAGACCGCTATTTCCTGCTGTTTTTTCTGGAGGCGTTTTACAGACACCGGAAAAAGAGTTTTCACCTCCTGGGCAAAGAGGGAAATACGCAACTCCTCGATCATGGTCGCAAAATAATCAAGTTCTTCGTCAATTTCCGGCGTCAGCCCTTCACGGCTGCGAACTTCCGCGAGCCAATCCACAAAAGGGGATATTTCCTGAAGGCGGACGGCATCCTTGACAGGATCCTGGAGTTTGCGCTGCAGGCGGATGACCAGGGCCTTCAGATAACGGGGCACCTGGGCAAGTTTGGCAGCACTTATGTTGACCAGAAAATCAGGGGGCAGATAGCGCCCCACCTCGGCCCGAAAAGAGGCGCATTCCTGGGCGCTGATGCCGAAATGTTTTTTATCCCGGCACTCAGCCTCCAGAGCGCTGATAAAGTCGAGGGTGGCACGCCGCGCCTGGAGGACGGCAACCACCTGGGCCAGGATCTTTTTGCCAAGGGCATAGGGACCGCTGGCCTTTACCCTCTCGAGGGTGGCAGTGAAGGTGGCCTTGCTGGGAATCAGGCCATCCTGGCAGCAGAAAATCTCACAGAGGATGAAGGAGAAGAGATCCCTGTTGATCTCCTCGTGGCTGGCAAGCCCTTCATAGAGCGCCCAATGGGCCCGGGGCAGGACAAAATCCTTTTTCAGACCCTGCAAACCCTTAACAAACTGGAGGCCGTAGAGGACAAGCAGCGCCGCCCTGGTCTGTTGCCGGCAGGTGGCGATGTCATTAAAAATGCGCAGACCAACACCATTTTTATCCTGGACCACCAGACCGGGATAGGCAAAACCGGTGAGGTTGCCCCGGCGGTCCTTGATCTGCAGACGCTCAGGTAGGCCTTCAAAATCCCAGCCCGTAATGTCATCGCGCTCGTAACGTGTGCGCAAGGCCACCAGGCCTTGGGAGTCGTCATCCCGGCCGCTTATTTTCTGAGCCAGCACCTTGGGATCACGGCTCGACTCCACCTCATCGCCGTCCACCAGCTCAAAACGCATACGAAGGTGGCGGGGCAGATTGTCCGTGCTCCACATGGCAGGCTCGACCTTGAGATGAAAGGTCTTGAAAATGGCCGCTTCCAGTTGGCGGAAAAGATTACCCTGATACGGGGTCAAGAACGGCATCAGCCTTTCGGTGGCCTGGGGGATGGGGACAAGATTACGGCGGATTGCCTTGGGCAGACTTTTTAACAGGCAGGTTATTTTTTCAGGAAGAAGGCCTGGCACCAGCCACTCAAAATGCTCGCGGCGGCTATGGGCGGCCAGATTCTTGGGAATGACCACGGCAATGCCATCCTCACTGGCCCCCGGATCAAAGCAGTAGCGCAGCTTGAAGGTCAGCTCCCCGCAATGGATATCCTCGGGGAAATCAGCAAGTTGGCTGTCCTTGAGCTTGTCCTTGACGATATCCGCCTCGGTCATGCGCAAGATGTCGTCTCCGCCATGTTGTTTGACAAAGCGGGCCAGGCTCTGGCGGTCAAAGACGTCAGCAGGAAGACGCTTGTCATAAAAATCAAAGAACTCCAGTTCATCAACCAGCACGCCACGCCGACGGGTACGATGTTCCATCTCCGCAATGTTTTCGATGAGCTTGTGGTTTGCCGCCAGAAATGGAAAGCTGCCACCCAGCTCGCCTGCCACCAGGGCATCGTGGATAAAGATCTCTCTGGCCTCAGCAGGGGCAACCGTCCCATAATTTACCCGGCGGCCGGCAATAATAATAAGACCAAAGAGGGATACCTGCTCCTTGGCCGCCACCATGCCCTGCTTCTTGGCCCAGTGAGGATCCAGATAGGTGTGTTTACAGAGATGGCTGGCCAGGGGCTCAATCCATTCGGGCTTGATACCGGCGACGTTGCGCGCAAAGAGCCGCGAGGTTTCCATGAGTTCACCGGCCATGATCCAGCTGTTATTCTTGCCAAACTGTCCAGAGCCAGGAAAGACCATGAGCTCCTTGTCCTGGCAGCCCTGATAGATATTCTTGGCCTTTTTAAGACCGATATTACGCAGATTACCGCTCAAGATGGCGCGATGAACCTGATCGTAACTTGCCGGCTCGCTATTTTCAAGAAAGCGCAGGGCGCCATGGCGCTTATCCCGGCCCTCTTCGGCCAGGATGGAGCGGATCTGCTCATGGATATCCTGCCACTCACGCATCCGTTGATAGGAGAGGAAATTTTGTTTGCAGAACTTGCGCAGCTTCGCCTGGCTACCAGCGGCGATAGCAGTGCGGGTGTAGAGATCCCAGAGATTCAGAAAACTCTCAAAATCAGAAGAGGCGGACTTAAATTGGGCATGGGCCCCATCGGCGGCAGCCTCCTTGTCCACCGGACGGATGCGGGGATCCTGAATGGAAAGGGCGGCGGCAATAATGATCATCTCCCGCACACAATTTTCCTGGCGGGCCTCAATGATCATTCTTGAGATCCGCGGATCAAGGGGCAAACGCGCCATCAGACGGCCGAAGTGGGTCAGCTGTTTTTTCTCATCCAGGGCGCCCAATTCAGCGAGAAGCTGATAGCCATCGGCAATGGCCCTGCTGGTGGGCGGATCCACAAAGGGAAAGCTGGCAGGTGCCCCCAGCTTGAGACTGGTCATTCGTAAGATGACCTCAGCCAGATTGGAACGGAGGATCTCCGGCCGGGTAAACTCCGGCCGGTTCAAGTAATCCCCTTCCTCATAGAGACGCAGACAAATACCAGGCCCTATCCTACCGCAGCGCCCAGCCCGCTGGTCACAGCTGGCCCGGGAAATTTTGGTCACCGGCAATTTGCTGGTCCGGGCCCGGACATTATAGCTCAAAATACGGGCCAAACCGGTATCGACCACATAGCGGATACCCGGTACGGTGAGGGATGTCTCAGCGACGTTAGTAGCAACAACGATCTTTACCCGGCCCGTATTCTGAAAGACCTGATTCTGCTCACGGCCTGCCAAGCGCCCGTAGAGAGGCAAAACCAGGGGAATCTCTCCACCCTTGTTGCGATCAAAACGACTGGCAAAGAGGGCCACGGCCTCACGGATATCACGCTCGGTGGGCATAAAGACCAGCATGTCGCCAGGTCCTTCCTGGCGCAGGAGTTCCATGGCAGACTGAACCGCCTGTTCGACATAGGCCCCTTCATCACCGCCTTCATCGAATGTTAAGTATCTTGTGTCAACGGGATAGGTGCGGCCGGATACTTCTATAATCGGGGCGTTGCCAAAGGCCTTGGAAAATTTTTCCGTATCAATGGTGGCCGAGGTAATGATCAACTTTAAATCTGGGCGCCGCTTTAAGATGCGATGCATAATACCGAACAGAAAGTCGATATTGAGACTGCGCTCGTGGGCCTCATCAATGATGATGGTGTCATAGGCGGCGAGAAACCGGTCGCCCTGGGCCTCAGCCAGAAGAATGCCATCGGTCATGAACTTGATGCGGGTGGCGGCGCTGGTCTGGTTGCGAAAACGGATCTTATAGCCCACCACGGAGCCGAGCTCACCAAGCTCCTCCGCGACCCTGGCAGCGATGGAGGTGGCGGCAATACGCCGGGGCTGGGTACAGCCGATCATTTTCCCCTCACCACGGCCCGCCTCCAGACACATTTTCGGCAGCTGGGTGGTTTTCCCTGACCCTGTATCGCCGGCAATGACCAGCACCTGATGCTCATGTATGGCGGCAATGATGGCCTCCCGTTCAGCAACAATAGGTAAGTTCTCGGGATACTTTATTTTTTTTATGTGGCCATTCATAATAAATATATCAAAATATTTGGATATAATGCGCTTTTCTGGCTATAATGCTTTTTGATGTTGCGTAACGGTCTGTTTACGTTATTTTTTTTATTCTCCATCCCCATAAAAATGGACGCTGAACGTACCATTTTTATGGTCAAATAGAAAATGGGAATCGAGACAATCTTTTTTCAAATACTTATTAAGAAAAAGAAGCAGGTGAAAAATGGCTAAACTACAAAAATCCAGCGGCAACTTTCCAGGGCACACTTCGACCCCACAAACGGGCAGCCATCAGCTATCCAGGGGTAATGCCGGCGAGTTGGCGGATCTGGAGAATATTGAAAATGCCATGGAGGCATCCCATAAAACTGTGGTTTCCCGAGAAAAGGAAATCGGAGAGCAGGCCGAAAAACCAAGCGGCCCAGTGGGGCTTGATATCGGCACCAGTCATATTGTCATGGCTCAGAATGCCGGTCGTCATATCAACACGGTACACCAACTCAACGCATTCTTCACCATCCCTTACTCCAAGTTCACCAAGAAAATCCTGATTGAAAACGACATCACCTTTTACGCCAAGGGTGACCAATTTTACATCCTCGGCTATTCGGCGGAAAACTTCGCCAATATGTTTAACACCAATACCCGCCGCACCATGGAGAAGGGTATCCTCTCCAGCCATGAGGATGAGGGCATCACTGTTCTGCAGTCCATTATCAGCTCCCTGTTGGCCAAAACCGACCAGCAAGAGGTTGTCTGTTTCTCCATGCCCGGTGTGCCTGTAGGCGAGACTGCCTCAGTGGTCTACCATGAGTCCATCATTAAGATGTATCTGGCCTCTCTGGGCTACCGTCCCATCTCCATCAACGAGGGCTTGGCCACCATCATGAGTGAGCTGGCTGACGATAACTTCACCGGTATCGGCATCAGTATGGGTGGCGGCATGTGTAATATCTGCCTGTCCTACCTCTCCGTACCCGTGCTCAACTTTTCCATCCAGAAGGGCGGTGATTATATCGACGCCATGGTTGGCGCCTCCGTGGGCGAGCCTGCCACCCGCATCAAGATGATCAAGGAAGGTTCTCTCAACCTGGCCGCCACCCCCCAGGGTCGTGTTGAAACTGCCCTGGACATCTATTACGTTGATCTTGTCTCCCACCTCCTCAACACCCTTGAGCATGTGCTGAAGACCACTGACAAGATGCCCAACATCAATAATCCCCTGCCCATCGCCCTGAGTGGCGGAACTGTCCTGCCCAAAGGCTTCAAAGATCTCTTTGAGAAGGGACTGCGCAAGGTCAACCTGCCGGTTGAAATCTCAGAGGTTCGCATTGCCGCTGATCCGCTTAATACCACTGCGAAAGGTGCCATGGTTATGGCCCTTTCTGAAGAGATTTAACAAAGCGCAAGCAACCATCTGCAATAAAAAAAGGGATCCGAAATTCGGATCCCTTTTTTTATTGCAGATATAAAGAATAGCTTCCTTGATTACTCCTGTCCCTTATCTTCCTTCTTTAACTTCTGCACCTTCAACCCTTTTCGTCGAGAGCACGAAGTCGGGCCTGATAACGCTTGGGAGAGAGGATCTTGATCTTCTGCTCCCCTATCTTGTTTTTGCCATGATAGAACCGAACCTTCCAGGATCCAAAAATCATTTTTTCGGCCTCAGGGAAGGTCAGCGATGCCACCAAACGCTGACAATAGCCGCTCTCCACCGTGGAGGTAGTCACCATCTCATTCTGGGGATTAAACCATCTGATCTCGATGGGAATACGACTACTTGCCGGCATGAAGTTAACAAAAAAGAGGATGCCGCATGTATCACCCTCCCCGCCGGGAATACCGATATCATTACTCGCGAACATCCGATGCCTGAGCAGGGTTGACTCCACATCTGAGAGACCGGAGAACTGCTTGGTTAGACTCTTCTCGTTGGCAAAGGACTTGGTAACGATACCAAATTTTTCCACCTGCACACCCCAAATCTTGACCTCGTCTCGGTCACCATTTTTGCGAGCAGTGGCATCCTGTCTCCCCTGGGCTAGGGGTTGTTGTGCTGTTGCCAGGCGGGATGATTTAAGATGGCCAGGATCAAACTCAACATTCTTGGCCTTATCGATATTTTTGGCGCCATCGGCCCTGGTCTCAGAAAGATCAACACCCTTCAAATCTGCCCTGTTCAAATCGGCGTCATTAATATTTGCGTCACGCAAATTGGCGCCCTGAAGCTGGGCGTCGGTGAGATTGGCCCATTGCAAATCAGCACCGGCAAGATTGGCCTCGGTAAAATCGGCACGAGACAGGTCGGCATTGGAAAAATCCACCCCATGCAAATCAGCGTAGGCCAGAGTGGCACCGCTGAGATTGGCATTGCGCATATCAAAACGGATAACACTGACGTCATCAAAGAGTTTTGACTTAAGCTGCGCCAGGATCTGGGGGCTGGATGTCAGGTTAATGCCGGTAAGATTTGCCCCTTTGAGATCGGCATTATTGAGATCGGCATAGGTCAGATCAGCCCTGGTCAGATCGGCGCAACTCAAGAAGGCATTGGCAAGATTCGCCTTACTGAGATCGGCCTCCACCAGATTGGCACGGGACAGGTTCGCACGCAGAAGATTTGCCCCGGAAAGGTCAGCGCCTTCCATAAAAATATTGGTCAAATTGGCCTCAATGAGACTGCTCCCGCCGGAAAGATCAGCCCCATGTAAATTGGCGCCGGTGAGATTGGCGCGATCCATTTTGGTGGCGACGAGGGTGGCACCCACCAATGAGGCATTGGTAAGATTCGCCTGACTCAGATTACTGCCGACCAGGGAACTTTGGGCGAGATTGGCATTGGTAAGGTTGGCATTTTCGAAAAGAGTATAGTCAAGGATAGCCTCGCCCAAATCAGCGCCATGCAGATTGGCCTGGCTGAAATTGACGTGCTGCAGCTGGCTCTTGTGAAAATTGGCCTGACTCAGATCCGCCTGGCTAAGATTGGCCTCCTGCAAATCGGCCTCGTGCAGATCAGCTTGATAAAGTCGAGCACCGGAGAGATCGGCCTTAAGCAAAATGACCCGCACCAGGGAAGAGTGGGAAAGTTGCACCCGGGCCATTCTGGCATTACTCAAATCCGCCCCTTCAAGATTGGTGGTGGAAAGATCAGCATCCTCCAGGGATATTCCAGCCAAATTGGCGTCCTGGAGTTTGGTACCGGAAAGAACAGTTTTGGAAAAATCAGCGCCCCGCCCATCGACCCCGGAGAGATCTGCCTCAGTGAGCAAGGCACCGACCAACGACACATCCAGAAGGTGGGCACCACTCAGGTTGGCCCTTTCAAGATTGCTGCCACTGAGGTCAGCCCTGGCAAGCTGGGCTGCGACCAAAGTGACCTTTTGCAAATTAGCCTCTTTAAGAATTGCTCCCTGGAGCAGGGCCTGACTCAGATCGGCGGAGCTCAAATTGGCCCTGGTCAGATTCGCATCACGAAAATCAGCACCGGCAAGATCTGCCTTACTCAAATTGGCATCGGTCAGATTGGCCTGCCGGAAGTCAACCTTCCGCAAGTCCAGTGTCGAGAGATCAATACCGGCCAAATCGAGTCCCTGTAGGCTGCGGCTCGTTTGCAGTCGCTGGGAAAGATCCTTAAGACGCTCGGCGCCCAGGGATTTATCCAAAAAATCCTGGCCAAGGGGTAAAGGCTGCTGGCGGGCACTCTTGGGTATAATAGTGGCAAAGAGGGTGGTGGTCTGACCACTGATCACCAGATAACCGGCTGATGCCAACAGGAAACAAACGAGTAAGGCGACAGCAA
Organism: Desulfurivibrionaceae bacterium; assembly: GCA_041562995.1. Lineage (GTDB taxonomy): Bacteria > Desulfobacterota > Desulfobulbia > Desulfobulbales > SURF-16 > BM506. The sequence goes on along the minus strand of JBFFNX010000106.1, from coordinate 2,448 downwards.
GACTGCGGACACCTATTGTCGAGACGCGAACCGGCACCTCCCTCCTCTTGGCAGGAACAACCAAGCCGGGTGTCCGACACTCTGAATTAGGGCATTGAAATTTTCGGCCAATATATTTCTGGGGCAACACCTTCCTGAAACCGCAGGCGGAACAGGCGTAGAGCCCTTTCAGGTTGTTGTTTTTTCCGGTGGAGTTCATGAAGAGTCTTGAGTATAGTGTTTTCACAAGAAATAAATCAGGGAACCCCGTGGGGGATTTCCCTCTCTTGAAGTTGTGCAAAAAACGGGTGAGCCCATAACGCGCCCTTAACCCGCACTCTATATTGTCGGAATTTTATCCTTTTTTATCAATTATTTTTTCTTTTTTCACATAGCGAAAATCACGTGTCATCTGACGAAAAAAAACCCATACCTCCGGACTTCAAGCAAAACGGTGCCGCCCCAGGCCAACATAACAAGACAAGGGGACAGCAGGAGCTTAAGCAAAATGCCATTAAATACAAGGCATTTCAACACACCTTTAGCCCCAGAGAGGTCGAACATGGCCTGGACAACAAGAAAATAAGCAAACGGCTCCGCGAATCACGCAACCTGGAAGAGAGCTATCTCACCTATCTGCAGGAGCTGAAAAAACACCCCACCAAGAAGATCCCCTTTCCCTGGGACAGCCCGTTTCGGCGGTTTTTCTTCTTTCTTTCCTTCTGGGCACCCAAGGCCATTAAATGGTGTCTGGTGGGACTTGCCGCCCTCTTTGCCATCAACTACATTCCCGGCCCCACCCAACATATTGTCGAGTTTGTCCTGGCGCGCACCATCTACGATGCCGCCCATATCAAACGCCTCCCCGACAGCCTGGAGAACTACGCCCATTCGGCCAATATTGTTGATAGCCATGGCGGCATCATCAAGTCCTACGGCAAACGTGAGGTCACCGTCGACATCCCGGATAAGGTGAAACAGGCATTACTGGCCGCTGAAGACCATTACCTCCTGCCCCATCCCGAGCACCCCTGGTATGTTAACGCCTTTCTCATCCATCCCGGCGTCAGCTGGTTTAACCTGCTAGGTGCAATCAAGGACACCCTGCAGGGCTCACCCCGGGGTGGCTCCACCATCATCATGCAAAATGCCAAGAAGGTGCTTGGCAATGAAAAACGGAACATCCGTAATAAGCTCGAAGAGATCATCCTCTCGTATATGATGGTCTCCCGGTTTGGCAAGGAAGAGAACCTCGTTTTCTACATCAACACGGTGCCCGTGGGTGCAAATTTATACGGCTTTTCCTCGGCAGCCAAAAGCTATTTCAAAAAAGAACTTTCCGAGCTCAACTACCAGCAGCTGGTGACTATTGCCGCCTTCATCCCCAACCATAACCGCCAGGCCGCCTTTTATGACATTTTAGCAGGCAAGAATTTTGAAGATCTCAACGCAAGCCACCGCCATCATGCCTTGAGCGCCATTGGCAAAATAAACCTTTCCCTAAAATACCTTCGAGATATCAAAGAGATATCAATCGAAGAGTATGACATGTGGTACTTGATAAACGAGTCTTCCATCCGCCAGATCGGCCTGCGTAATTTTGAATCTCCTCTCTACGGCCAGGAAGAATGGACCTCGTGGAATGTTATCCGTGAAGTGTGCTCCCGGCAATATACCATTGAGGGTCAAACCATCACCGGCCCGCAGCTTCTTCTTGATGTCAAAGGGGATGTGGTGGTGGAAACCGGGGTTGATTTGACCCTGATTCAGGAAACTAAAGAAATTATCGAACGTTTTCTCTCCAGTTCGAAGTATCAAAACATCCTCACACGTCGCAATAAAGACCTGTGGGAAAAGGACCTTGACCGGTACCGGCAAAAGGAGATCACCCCGCCTTATACCGACTTCAAGGAATTCATGGAATATCTGAAAAAGAATCTCAATGTCGGGGTGATTATGATCAATTCCAAGGGTGAAATCATCTCCTATGTGGGGGGCAAGGAATTTTTCAGCGAACGATCGGACGCCAACGATAACAGGATCATCATTGACCTCATGAACTCCGAGGCCCGGATCACCCCGTCTTCCACCATTAAGCCGTTGATCGCCTATTTCAATATGCTGCAAAACGGCGCCACCCTGCAGACTAAATATGAAGACAAACCCATTGAGTACAAGTTCTCCAACAGTGAGGGCAGGCATGTCTGGCTGCCCAGAAACTGGTATGGTTACGATGCAAAAGGCAAAGGGGCCAACCGTTACCAAGGGCGCAAGTACACCTTACTTGATGCCCAGGTTCAATCGGTAAATACCATCTTTGCCAGGCTATACAACGACCGGCAGGTTCGAAACGCCATGCTCCTTGCCTTTGACAAAATCGGCCTGGAGTATAATCATGACGATGCAAAATACTGGCCCTTTGGCATTGGTTCATCAAGCGTGCCTGTCCAGTCCTGGCTGGGGGTCTAT
>JBFFNX010000105.1:0-10409 GCA_041562995.1 Desulfurivibrionaceae bacterium | reverse complement strand
GATCCAGAGTTTTTGCAAAAGATGAATGACTCCGGCTGCCTGGCGGTGAATGTCGGTTTTGAGTCGCTGTCAGCGGAGAACCTCAAGACCATGCATAAGTCCTATGCGGCCCGCCATGATTATGCTGTTGCGATCAAGGCCTTCCATGATAATAATATCGGCGTTATGGGCACCTTTGTCGTCGGTTTTGATGATGAGGAGAGCAGCATATTCCGCCGGATCTTTGATTTTTCCATCGATAACCAGCTCGATTGGTCGCTGACCTTTATCAGAACACCTTATCCTGGTACCAGCCTCTATAATCAAATGGAGGAAGAGGGGCGCATAGCCGTCCGCGATTGGGAAAAGTATGACACCCTGCACTGTGTTTTTAAGCCGGGGAAGATGAGCGTTGTCGAGCTTGAAGATGGTTTGAAATGCCTCTGGCGCTACACCTTCTCCCTGTCATCCATCTACCGCCGGATTATTAAAGGGCCACGGGTTCATCCCCTCTTCTATCTCGGCATGAATATGCAGTTCTTTCAGATGGTGCGCAAGTGGCAGACCTCTTATAATCCCTTTGTCAAAGGGGACAAAAGGTAAGGGCCCGCTCTTTAAGCAGCATGCTGAGCTGGCCATAGATCTCATCTTTCGCAAGACCGTTTTCCTGGCTGAGTTTGCTGAGCGAGCGGTGGCCGTCAATGATGGACCAGAGAGGCAGAAGTTCCGGCACCGGACAGTCGGTGATCAGTTTGGCCGGCACTAAGTCGCCATGGAGGGGGAAATCATCTTTTGCGGTCAGGGTATCGGTCACCGTCCGATCGCCAAAATAGGCAAAAAGGGCAGGTTTGCTGCCATATTTAATCTCATAAGCAAATCTGTAGGCGGCAAAGGCCGCCTCTGTACCCTGGCCCAGGGCAACCAGGGCGGCAAAGGGGGGGCCTGCACAGTCGCCGGCCCCATAGAGACCGGGCACCGCGCTTTGGCAATCTCTGCTGGTCTTCATGAAACCGTTCTCCTGGCTGGGCACTCCGGCTGGCAGTTGGGAGCGTTCAAGTTCAAGGGAGTTAAACTCGATAATGACCTTGTCCGTCGGTCGTTCAAGAAGACCCTGTGCTGTTTGCAGGACGGCTGAGGTGATTTTTCCGGCATCTTCCCGAATTTCCTGCAGTTCGCCAACGATAACATTACCTTCTGACTGCTTAACTCCCTGGCACGAGGCTGGAATGAGTAGGGTTGCCTTTGGATTAAGATCAACAATGGTTGCTGTTAAGTGGCTGAGATGGGGGCCACCCAGGACAAGCGGGCTTGCGCAGTTTGGTAGTTCCTTGTTGAGGATGGTAAAGATGTTTTCTCTATTGCCGAAGGTGGCCACAACACCTTGGCGCCAGAAATCTGCCATGTTGCGGATATCCAACATGCCGCAGGCCATAATGACCGCCAAGGCCGTCAGTTCCCGGCCATCCTCCAAGGTCAGTCTGAAATGGTCTGCGCTGTGCTCAACAGTGACAACCTTGCCGCCCAGAATGGGCAGGGGCCATTTTTGCAGATCTCCCTCCAAGCGCTTAACCAGGTCGCCGGCCGGAAAGGCAAGACCGGGGCTGGTGAGAATTGAGTTGCCGAGACGGGCCAGGCCGCCAAGGGGGCCGGAGTTGATCAGGCAGGTGGAAAGGGGCAGGGGGGGCATGGTTTTCAGCCAACGCAGACGGATGGCCGCCGCAAGACCGGCCGGGCCAGCGCCGACAATGGCAATGTCCACATCCCAGGGATGGCTGGCGGCCCAGGGAAACTCTGCTGCCGATTTACACTGCATGGCTGAAGAGAATGTCGATCGACTGCAGGAGGCCGCCGTTTGCCACCAGGTGTTGGACAAAGGAGGAGGGGGGCTCATAGGTCAGGGAGGTCTGGTCGCTCCTGATCAGGCAGGCATTTCCATCATGTTCCACCTTGATCTCCTCACCATGTTGCCAGGGGTGATCACCTCGATAGCGGCAGACCGGAATGCCCAAGTTGACCATATTGCGGTAAAAAATACGGGCGAAGCTGCGGGCCAGAACGAGCTTGACCCCCCGGTCATGAAAGACCTGGGCCGTTACTTCCCTGGATGAGCCGCAGCCGAAATTGTCACCGCCGATAATGATGGCACCCGGCCTGATGGTGTCGGCCCATTTGGTGGAAACGCCGCGCAGGAAACCCTTCTCTCGCCTGCTCTTATCCAGACTGAAATAATTGGGGGGATGGATGAGGTCGGTGCAGATATTGTCACCGATGATATAGGCTCTATGGCTGGTCATATTCTTGTCTAATTTACCATCGAACTTCAGCGGGTATGGCCGCAGTTTCTTGGTGTTAATGGATTATCGAATAAGGTTGACGGGTTACAGTTCACTGTTCCCGGTTTGTGGAAATCTCCATTTTGATAAAGACAACATCCATGAACTGTATACTGTCAACTGCTAACGCCCTCTACTTAATGTTTCGTGGATCAGTTATCACACCGGTAAGGGCGCTTGCTGCCACCACCGGGGCCGAGGCGAGATAGGTGTCGCCTGGCCCGGTGCGCCCCGGGAAATTACGGTTTGAGGTGGCGATCATGGTCTGGCCTTTGCCGATAATACCCTTGTCAATGCCGCCGCAGGGGCCGCAGGAGGGGGCATCGACGATGCCGCCTGCTCTGATGATATCTTCAATATAGCCGGCCCTGATGGCCTGGAGATAGATATCCTGGGAGGCGGGGATAACCACCAGCCGGACATTGTCAGCTACTTTTTTACCCCGGACAATGGCCGCCGTGTCAGCAATATCTTCAAGGCGACCGCCGGTGCAGGAGCCGACAAAGGCCTGGTTAATTATAATGTCGCCCAGGTCGCTTGCCTTTTCAACATGCCAGGGGGCCGGGGGGATGGAGACCAGGCTCTGGTTGGGCATGGCTATGGCCAGGGTCGTCTCGTAAGCCGCGTCCTGGTCGGGCAGGAGTGGTGGAGTCGTATTGCCCTTGTTGGCCAGGAAAGTCGTGGTGATCTCATCGGGCACCATGATGAAAAAGGAAGCGCCCATTTCGGCAGCCATGCAGGCCAGGGAAAAACGGGAATCCATGGTCAGGAGGCCGGTGGTGCGGTCAAAACATTCATAGGCATAATCGGGCATGGCGCGGGTGCCACCGATTTCGGCGACAATGGCCAGCGCCACATCCTTGCCGCGAATAAAGGGGGCGCTGCTTCCCGTTAATTCTAGTTTGCAGACCGGGGGCTTTGGGAGCCAGGTGTAGCCGGTGACCATGGAAAAGAGGATGTCTGTTGAACCCAGGCCACAGGCCATACTGCCCAAGGCCCCCGCCATGATGGTGTGGGAATCAGCGCCAATGATGAACTGGCCGGGCCCCACCTCGGGATCTTCCACCAGGATCTGGTGGCAAATGCCCTGAAAGGGTTTACGCCTAATACCCTTGAGTTTGGAGGTGAAATCCAAATATTGCTGGAGAATTTCTGCCCGTTCGGCAGTGGCCGGCGGCACAAAATGATCGGCTGCCGCTACGATTTTCTCTGGATGGGCCAGGGGTCTGGCCAGTTCCTCGAAAGGCTTGATGAGCAGGGCACCGGTGGCATCATGGAGCAGGAGATGATCGTAGGTGGTGAGGAGATGGTCATCCTCTTGGCGCAGAAGATGGCTATCGAGGATTTTTTCAATCAGATTCCTGGCCATCTTCTACCTCGGTAAGCAGCTGTTTGAAGACATCCTGGCTCAGTCCTGAGTGGTCCTGGTAAAACTGCCGGCATTGTTTGACGAAATCATGCATGTCAGAAGATTTATGGATCTCCTGGTAGCCCTTGATCTTGGCGAGGAGCTGCCGTTTCTTGACATCTCCCAGGTGAATATCCATTTCCAGGAGAAGGTGGTCAAGATGTTCCATGCCGGAGTGCTTCCCCAGGGAAAAGGAACGCTCCTGCCCCACCTGCTCCGGGGCATAGGGCTCGTAGCTCCCCTTTTGCCTGAGCAGGGCGCGGGAATGAAGTCCTGATTCACACTTGAAGGTGTTGGAACCACAGATGGGCTTGATCGGCGGAATGATAAAACCTGAGATATCCTCCACCAGCCGGCAGAGCTTGAGAAGATGGCGGGTATCAACATCGGTTTTTAGATGAAGGAGGTTCTGGGTGGCAACGATGACCTCTTCCAGGGAGGCGTTACCGGCCCGTTCACCAACGGAGTTGACTGTGCCGGAAAAGTAGATGGCCCCGGCCTCAATGGCAGCCAGGCTGTTGGCGGTGGCAAGACCATAATCGTCATGGCAATGGATACCGAACTTGACATTGGTGAAGGTGGTACAGAGTTCTTTGACCTTGGCGTGCATGGCCCACGGGGTGAGGGCGCCGACACTTTCAGCGATGATAAACGAGGTTGCCCCTTCAGGGATGAGCCGGGATATGGTTTCGGCTTCAGTGCCCATTCCGGCCCGGCCGGCATCCTCCAAAACGACAATGACCTCCAGGTCAAGATCCCTGGCGTGTTGCACGGCCTTGATGATTACCGCTTGGAACTGAGCAAGGGTCATGGCCTGGATGAGGCCGCTGAGGATCCGGGAGATGGGGAAGAAGAGAAAGATTCCCTGGGCCCCCAGTTTTTTAGCAGAAGATATCTCAACGATATCGGGGCGTACGGTGGCAAAGACCTTGGCCTTGAAGCCAGCCTGGGCCACGGCCTGAAAGGCCGCCGTTTCTTCCTTGGAGACAATGGGGAAACCGGCGTCAAGAATGGACACCCCGGCGGCATCAAGGGCAGCGGCAATGGTTACCTTTTCAGCACGGGTGAAATAGACGCCGGCCGCCTGCTCGCCATCACGGAGAGTGGAGTCAACAGTCAAGATGGTTCGCGAAGATGATTGGGCAGGGATCATGAAAGGGAATAACGTATTGGCAATGGGGGGATGGGTTCAAAGAGCAGCTTGCCATGGGTTGAAAATTATTTTATAAAAATGTCATTTATAGCACTGATTATCCTTATTTTTTAAAAATAAGATACTATACGGAAAAGCTCGATTTTGAAAGGTAAAAAAAGAGATTTATACCAGGGAGGAAGGGAAGAATGTCGGTAAAAATAAAGGCGCTTAAGGCTGCTTTTTTTCTCCAGCCAGTGCTGTGGGTTTTTGTTGTTTTTCTGACAGGCTGTGCCGCACCACAGCTTGATCTCTCCTTGAACGCCCCTGTGTTGCATCACCAACCTTCTTCGGCCATGCCGCCTCCTGTGGTTATTGGTGTTGAACCCTTTGTTGACATGCGTCCTCATGCCCATGGCAGCGATAACCAGAAATGGAAAGGTCTTATCCCCGGCATTCTCTGGATTGAGATCGGTACTGATATCCCGGAGATCTACACCGCTTTTTGTCCCTTCAGCGCCAAGCCCATGAGCCACAGCATTGCCCTGGCAGTGGCAGAAATTCTCAACGACTCCAAGGCCAGTAAAGAGGTCTTTTTTATTCCGCACAACAATCATTCCGATTATGAATACCGTCTTGAGGGCGTTCTGCACCGCAGTTTGGTGAAAGAGACCAGTTATTTTTATGGCTCCTTCATGTATGCCTGGTTGACCAGAGTGATCGGTCTGCCCTACGTGTCCTATGAATTTGAACTGGACGTTGAGTTACGGCTCCGTCAGCTGGCGACTAATGAGATTGTCTGGCAGACGAGGCTGAGCGGGGCAGGGGTTGATAAATATTATAATGTCTATAGCTTGGTGAAGGGGAAGGATGGCAAGCATCTCATTGCCTGGAATTTTGCCAATATCATAACCCCGGAAGTGCTTAAAAGTATTCCAGCCCTGCAGCAGGCATTGAAATAAGGAAGAGCCCGTGGAAGATAAAAAGAAAATTGTCCTGGTCACCGGGGCGAGTCGAGGAATCGGGGCAGCCATTGCTAAACGGCTGTCTCCCCACCATGAAATCTGGCTTAATTATCGTGCAGATCATGGGAGCGCCAGGGAAGTACAGCGAGAAATAGAGAAGGTTTCGGGCATCTGCCGCCTCCTGCCCTTTGATGTGGCGGATGAAGAGGCGGTTAAAACGGCCCTTGAGCCTCTGCTCGCTGAGCACACGGTCTGGGGACTGGTCCATAATGCCGGCATAACCCGCGACACCCTGGTCGCCACCATGACCCGCGACCAGTGGGATGCGGTGCTTAATGTCCACCTGACCGCCTATTTTCTGCTGACCAGAATCCTGGCTCGGAATATGCTGTTTGCCAGGGAGGGGCGGATTGTTGCCATCTCGTCCATCTCCGGGGAAACAGGCCAGTCGGGGCAGATGAATTATTCGGCGGCCAAGGCCGGTCTCATCGGCGCTTCCAAGGCCCTGGCCCGCGAGGTCGCCCGCCGCAATGTCCTGGTCAATGTTGTCTCCCCCGGTCTGATTGAAACGGAAATGACGGACAAGTTGCCCAAGGAGAAAATACTACCAACCATCCCTTTGAGCCGCTATGGCAGTTGTGCAGAGGTTGCTGGTGTCGTAAATTTTCTGATGGGTGAAGAGGCCGGCTATATAACCGGTCAGGTTATCGGGGTGAATGGTGGTTTATATATGTAAGGCTGGGGCTGGTTCTTTACTTCTGGATGATTGTCATGATTGCCGCCATGGCCTCTCTGGCCTGCTTGAAATCATCCTGCTCCAGAAATTCCTGCACCTGCCAGGTGTCATCGGTGGCCACCGAGAGCAGGGTGGGTTTGAGGATGTAAAAAAGCTGCTTGGCCTCTGGGGCCGAACTGTTGATAAACAGGGAGAGCTGCGTGATGCGTGGCAGCTGTTCCGGCAGTGACGTGGTGATGCTATGGTCATAAAAAAGTTGACCGCTTAACTCGTGGAATGCCTCGGCCAGAGAATTTTGGATGGGGACCAGCTTTTCGGTAAGAATCTTGAAATAGGCCGCTGTGTTTTCTCCCCTATGACGTAATTCTCGGTCAAGAATTGTGGCACTCTGGACAACCTCAAGGGCGCCGATATTTCCGGCAACACTCTTTAAGGTATGAACGATTTTTGAGGCCTCAGCCCAGTTGGCAGTGGTTATATATTTTTCGATCAGGGGCAGGATCTCCCGGTAATCACTGGCGAATTGGATGAGCAGGTTCCGATAGAGCAGTTTGTTGCCCGCAAGACGTCTTAGGGCAGTTACCTGGTCAATGCCGGGAAGTTCGCTGGGGATTATGGTTGATGGCCTGGGAGGCATTTTGGAGCCCTTGTCCAATATTCCCGGGGAAGGGAGCCATTTGACCAGGGTGGCAAACATATTTTTCGGTTCAAGGGGCTTGGCCACATGATCGTCCATGCCGCAGGCCAGGCATTTTTTCTTATCGTCGCTCATGGCATAGGCGGTCATGGCGATGATTGGTAGCGCGCCATGAATTCGGCGTCTGTCGCTGCTTTGTTCCCATTGCCGGATAGTGCGGCAGGCCTCAAAACCATCCATGACAGGCATTTGGATATCCATCAGCACCAGATCAAAATATTGGCTCTTCACAAGCTCGACGGCCTCATAGCCGTTATGGGCCACAGTTATCGACGCCCCCCACGATTCGAGGATTTCCTGGGCAACCTGCCGGTTAATGGCATTGTCTTCGGCCATGAGAATCTCAGCATTTTCGATGGGTTTTTTTATGTCTGCACTATCTCGATGGCGGTCTGGCAGCACGGATGGGATCATTTCCTTATTAAAGGCCTTGAGGATGCCTTCAAAGAGATGCTGTTTGTTGACTGGTTTAAACAAAAGACCGTCCAGCCCCAGCTCTTTAGTTTTACGGTAGATGTCGTTGGCCTCATAAGCCGTCACCATAATGATGGCAGGCCTAAAGGGCAGCCTGTCATTGGCAATAATCCTACGGGCACATTCAATGCCGTTGAGGCCGGCCATCTGCCAGTCGCAGATTATGAGGTGGAACGGGTCGCCGGCGTCAAATGTCTCGTCGATAATGGTGAGGGCCTCTTCCCCGGAGCTTGCAATGGTTACCCGTAAGGAGAAGGATTCGAGGATAATTTTAAAAATCTTCTGCACGGTCGGGTTGTCATCCACAACCAGAACATGCATGTTCATAAGGCTCTCCGGTAGATGGTTGGCGCAGGCAACGTTTGAAGCAGGCCGGTCAAAGGTAAGCTCAAAGCTGAAGGTGGAACCTTGACCAAGCTGGCTTTCAACCTGGAGATTCCCACCCATAAGGCCGACCAGGAGTCGGCTTATGGTAAGGCCAAGGCCGGTGCCTCCGTAATGATTATGTGTTGATGTGTCAGCCTGGCGAAAGGCCTCGAAAACTGCGCCCTGCTGTTTGGGGGTCATGCCGATGCCGGTGTCCAGGACAGAAAAACGTAAGGTAACGTTATCCTCATTTTTATCCACCACCTCGGTGCCGATAATGATTTCACCCATATCGGTGAATTTGGTAGCGTTATTTATAAGGTTGATAAGGATCTGGCTCAGGCGTAAAGGATCGCCTATCAGGTTGGTGGGAACATCGGGGGCGGTGGAAACGATCAGCTCGACATTGTTCTGGCGGTCGTTAATGGAGGCGATGTCTGTGACATTCTGCAGGATATCTTCCATGTTGAATTCGCTGGTATTGAGCTCTAATTTACCTGCTTCTATCTTGGAGAGATCGAGGATGTCGTTGATGATGTCAAGCATACTGTGTGATGCCTGATTGATCTTAGCGATGTAGTCGTGCTGTTTTTCTGAAAGGGTCGTTTCCATGGTGAGATGGCCCATACCGATAATGGCATTGAGAGGGGTGCGGATCTCATGGCTCATGTTGGCCAGGAACTGACTTTTTAAACGGTTGGCATTCTCGGCCATCCGGCTGGCCTCGCCAATTTCTATATGGCGAATCTGTTTTTCCAGAAGACGTTTTTGGCTGAGAATTTCCAGACCACGTTGTATAACAACCTTCATCTCCTCACGGTCATAGGGGCCGGTAAAGATGTGATAAACGTGGGCCTGGTTGGTGGCGCTGATACATGTTTCAGGATCAGCCCGGTCAAGAATGAGGATGCGGAAGACATCCTGGAAGCTGGAATAAATTTCCGAAAAGAAATTTATAATCGAACCCTCTGCCAAGTTAACGGTGCCGATCACCGCCTGAACATCATGGTGGCAGAGAAGGGTATTGCCCTCATCAGCAGAGGATGCCGTGAGAATCAAAAGGTCTGCGCTGAAGTTGTCCGTGAATTCTTTTCGATTTTCAGGATTACCGTCAAGATAAAGAACGCACGGCTTTTCAGGAGTATTGGGACTCATGGGCAATACCTTTCACAATGTAATGTATGTTTTTTAGCAGTATGAATGTCAAGGCAAGGTCTGCCTCTACTGTTCATGCTGGGGGTTTTCGGATTGGTACGTCAATTGTTTAGGGTCTGGGTAGTGGGCAAGGCAGATTAAACCGGCTCAAATCCTATTTTCTTAATTTCTTCTTTGATTTGTCCCGTGGTTACACTTGCTTTGGCAGTGTAGGTTGCTTCCGCGTTTTCAAGATTAACAGTGACATCGGATACACCCTCAATGGTCTCTAAGGCTTTGGTTACAGAGGAAACGCAGTGTTGACATTTCATGCCGTTAATTTTAATCGTGGTCATATGTTAACTCCTTATAAAATATCATTTTTTATATGAGCAAAGCAAGTAACAGGAATAGATTAAGCTGATACCACTCATATACTTTAGAGTACTTTAATATTTCTAGAAGCCACGAATCAATACATTTTCTATCATCTAACACCCACATGGGTGGAGATCTCCGAGAAAAGGATTTTTATGAATTTTGACAACCTGAAAAAAATATCTTTTCCTGTCCGCGGCATGCACTGTGCCTCCTGTTCGGCACGTATTGAAAAGGTTATTGGCGATTTGGCTGGTGTTAAGGTCTGTTCCGTTAATCTTGCTACGGAGACCATGAATCTTGAATTTGATGAGTCCCTCCTGTCGATTGATGAGATTACCAGTAAGGTCAAGGGGTTAGGCTTCGAGCTTGTTGTGGAGACAACTATGAGAAAGGAGGTGGTTCTTGATATCAAGGGCATGAGCTGTGCCTCCTGTTCCAGTCGGATAGAGAAGGTGTTAGGCGCCGTGGACGGGGTCGTTGCATGCTCGGTCAACCTTGCCACTGAAAAGGCCACCGTGATCTTCCTGACCGATCGTGTCAAGGTTCGTGATCTTGTCCAAAACATCAAGAATATCGGTTTTGATGCATTTGTGAGTCAGGCTGGCAGCCGATCGTCCTATGCGGAAAAGCAGCGGGAGAACCAGCAGAAATTACAAGCAATGGTCCATCGCCTCTGGCCTGCGTTGCTGTTAGCCACTCTGGTCATGATTTTGTCCATGGGCGAGATGGTTGGTCTTTCGTGGCCTGCCCTTATAAGTCCGGATCAGGAACCTTTTCGTTTTGCCCTTATCCAATTTTTCCTGG
>JBFFNX010000104.1:0-10534 GCA_041562995.1 Desulfurivibrionaceae bacterium | reverse complement strand
TGGCGCTTTGTCGCCCCTGGCCTCTACCAGCATGAAAAACGGCTCGCCGTCCCCTTTACCCTGCTCTCTTCCTTCTGTTTCCTTGGCGGCGCCGCCTTTGGCTATTATGTCGTTTTTCCGCCGGCCTTCACCTTTCTCATGGGCTATTCCACTGACTTTCTCCAGGCCATGCCCACGGTTAAGGAGTATTTTTCCCTCGCCCTGCGCCTGCTCATCGCCTTTGGCGCTGTCTTTGAATTACCGGTCGTCATGGTTATCCTAGCCAAGATCGGCATCGTCGATGGCCCCTTCCTGCGAAAAAACAGGAAATACGCCTTCCTCATCTCCTTTATCATTGCTGCCATCCTTACCCCCACCCCGGACGTTGTCAACCAGATGCTCATGGGCATTCCCCTGGTCGTGCTCTATGAAATATCCATTATCGCGGTGGTGATGTTTGGCAGAAAGCAGTTCAGCGGATTTGAGAAGGTCCAAGTGGAGGAGTCTGAAGGTGAAGATGAGACAGATTCGCCGTCACCCCAACCCCCCAGAGTCTCCTCTTAGTCGCTTACCTCCCCCAGGAGAGGGGGTATGAGGCCGGATGCTCTGGTACGCCCTGTCCACTTAGCACAACTCGACTCAAGAGAAAAACCCCGTCCTGCATTCACAAACTCCCTCTCCCGGTGGGAGAGGGCTGGGGTGAGGGGAACAAGAACCCAAACAAACCTCCGTAACTCACCAATGCCTTCATCGATGACCTTCCACACGAGATATCAGCTCGTCACCCAGTCTCACTAAAACATTATTTTCTGTAAGAGCGAGCGCGCTGGCGCACAAGACAGAGGGAATTGTCCGGGACGACTCGGGGACCTAAAAAAGAGAAGAAAAGGGAAGCCGACCAGGCCGGGGAAGCAAAAGCAAGGACCCATCGGAAGATGCGCGTACTTGCTGGCAAATATAAGTCGGAATTAAAAACTACACCACCACGTCAATACGCTGGCGGGCCACGCGCTGTTGGTCGGCCTGGGCCTCGCTGACCCGCTGGCGGGCCTGGACTTCTGCAGTCTTGGCACTGTTAAGGCGATGCTGGGCCCTCTGCTCCTGGGCCTGGGCCTCACGCTTGTTCTGGGTGGCCTGCTGCTGTTCGGTCTTGGTGTCCTGGACCCGACGGGATGCGGCCTGCTGGGCGTCCCGGGATTGGAGGGCGGTGGGGGAGTAGGGTGAAGGGGTGCTGGTAATTGCAATACTGTTGTCCGGCATTAGAGCCTCCACGTCTTGGGTAGGGAAGATGCACTCCCCTAATTTTCATAGCACTGTCAAGGGCTGACCTGAAAATTGAAAAGGTATTTAACAAATATAATAAGCAGAGATGAGAAAAAAAGCCACGGGGAATTTTTATTTTGGGTGGCCGGCACGTGTAACTGCCGAGATTCTTTACGCCCTGCTTGATGGCTTTGGGGGTATATCGGGTGAGATTCAAAAAAAAAATTGGCCCACGTTTTGGGGTGGAGGTGCTGTTCGGCAATCTGATATTTATTGTCTGCATACGTTCTAAGTATTAAAGCAGGATGGTGGGTCTCCGATATAATAGGAGGACTGTATTAATATTCTTTATGAAGTTCCTCTCTGCATTTAAGGAGTCAGCAATGATGAAGAAGGCACCCTCTCCGCATCCGGTGAACAGGGAAATTATTAACCAGCGGTGGCCTCTAATATACAAAATTTTGGCTGGAGCATCTGGCTTGCATGATGTTGCCTATGACCAGCATGTCCCTGATGCAACTCTTTTGATTGATGGTATTCATTTAAGCAGCTGTTACGACCAACTCCGGGAAGCGGAATTGCAGGCATCACTGGTGCCTGCAGAGAGCTCTGCCGCTTGGGTGTATGGGGTTGGAAGTGGCCATGTCCCCCGCATACTGTTGCAAAGGTCTTCTCTTAAAAAGTTGGTTGTGGTTATTATGAACCACGCGGTCGCGTGGCAGAGTTTTAAGCATTTTGATCACAGCGATTGGCTTTCTGATTCCAGAGTTGACCTTGTTTTGGCGGAAGCAGAACATGACATGCATACGCCTTTTGCCGCTATCCCGTCATGCCTCCAACTAGCCTCTGATGAGGCCTCCCGTTTGAGAGATCTGGTCTTCCTGGAACTATCGACACCATTTACACAACAGCAACACCATCCCGAAAACTTAGAATTACGCCAACGTCTACAGGAAAATGTGGAGTTTGTCCGTAACGATGGGGATGTGACAGAATTATTTGGCACACAAGAGAATAAAACAATCCTGGTAGCAGCTGCCGGTCCAACCTTAAGTTGCCACTATGAATGGCTTCTAAGTCAGCAGGGATCAATTCCCTTAATTGCTGTAGACGCTGCATTGAAGCCATTATATGAAGCAGGAATTCAACCTGATATTATAATGACAATTGACGCTAATCCGATGGTTCTTGATTTCTTTAAAAATATTGATCTTCAGCCTTTCCAAACACGCCCTCTGGTTTATTTCCCTGTTGTTTATAGCGCTGTTCTCGATAGTTGGCCTGGCCCAAGGATGACTTCCTATGCAGATACTGTTCTGTATGGAGAGTTGAGAGATAAATTCCCCAAGGGCAGCCTATTTTCTTCGGGGACGGTGTTGACCCCTGCCGTGGATTTGGCTGTTAAGATGGGGGCTACTGAAGTAATTTTATTGGGAGCAGATTTTTCTTTTCCTGAGGGACAAAGTCATGTAGCAGGATTCCCCTTTTTAATAGAAAAAGAAAGTTCCCCAACTGGGCATTGGGTGCTCAATGGTTACGGCAAGAGAGTCCCTACTGGAGCAAATTATCGAGGTTATCTTCGAGATTTTGAGAGATACATTGAACAGCATCCCAAGGTTCGGTTTCTTAACGGTAGCAAGAATGGAGCCTATATACAGGGTACGTCATATCTGGAGGATGTCCCATAGTGAATGTTGAGAAGACATTATGCCAGGAAGCATTGCGCGTTGCGGCTAGGTCATTCAGGTTAGGCATGGAAGGGCAGGCAAGTAACGATCTGGTTGCCTTTGTTGATAACTTCATGCCATTGCTGAAAAGCTTCGGTGAGCTAGATGTCGGCAGGGTAACCTCGTTGCTAGGTGAATTACTGAGCGCCCAATCCCGAAAAGACTATTTGTATGTTGCAGATCTCCTGGAGTACGAAATTGCTCACTTGTTGCAAGAGTGACATGTATGCAGTGCGATTTAAGAAAATGAAACAGAGTGTTTGAGGAGAAAAGAAGCCATTATGAAGACTATCGCCTTTGTGCCTGCACGTTGCGGAAGTAAATCAATACCTTGTGAAAAAAATCCAGACTTTTTTGCGGAAAGCCCTTGGCCTGCTGGGTTTTTAAGGCCCTGAGCGATGTCAATGTAATTGATGAGGGGTATGCCGCCACCGACTGCGAGGAAATGAAAAATACCGTGGAAGATTTTCGCTTCGACAAGATTAAGATCTACATGAGAAGTGAGGAAAATGCTCAAGACCATCCCTTATCAGGATAACCAGAAGCTATAGATGAGTTTTTTTAGATAAAGATGTCATTGTTAAGAAACTACCAATCGCACATATTCCATCATATATAAGAAAGAAATGATGTAACAATAATCTGCTGAACATTATTATGAACCTGTAATTGGTCTCTCGAGCTGGTCTTTGAGGAGTGTGTATATTTTTTGAGCGTCCTCCAGCTGACCCATTGCCCGGTAACTGTCACCGATTTTTCGGAGGATAAGTATGTTTTGTGGTAATGCCATGAGGTATTGCTCATAGGCGGCTATGGCATCCTGATGATTTCCGTCTTTTTGTGATTGGTCGCCGATTTCTTCCCAGTATTTCGCGTAATTCTTGTCCAGTTGAACAGCTTTGTTGAGATGTCCGAGCCCTTGATCAAAGTCTCCTTTTGAAAAAAAAGCTTCTGTAAGGTGTATGTGGTTCTCCGGGTTGTCTGGGAAAATTTCCAAGACTTGATGGAAACTTTTAACGGCCTCTGAGAGGCGCGATTGCCGCATGGCAAGTTGACCGTAGAGGGTATAAAATTCTGCAGTCTGTTCCGGTGTAAGGGCAGCTCCAGTTTTTCGATGGTTGTTTTTTTCAAGATTTCTGTGCCAGTCCTCAATTAGCTTGTCCGCTTTATGCGGATCTGGGGATCGGTGAATTTGCTTGATCTCCTCAAGGGCCAAATCTGCTTTGAGCTTAGGGTGGTCAGGGCAATAACGAAGGCCTTTTTTAAGAAGATTAATTTGGCCAGAATAGGCTTTCCAAAGGTTGAAATAATAGTCGCCGAGTTCAACACGAAAGTTCGAAATATTCTGCTTATATGTGTGATCAAGTTCTATGGCGGTGGAGAAATATTTCTCAGCCTTTTCATAATCTGCCTGAAGGGTAGCAATACATCCGAGGTGAAAATGGGGTTCAGCTGATCTCGGTTGGCTGGCCAACAGTGTTTCAAGGAGAGGCTTGGCTAGCAGGTATTCCTTGGTGTCGATATAAAATTGGGCAAGTTTGAGGATGCTCTGCGCAGTCTGATCCTTTTGGGTCGCTTTGAGGAGTTCTTTTTCTGTCTTGTGGTGTCCAAGCACTTCTTGCAGGTGGGATTTAAAGATGTCAGCCGCCTGCAGCTGAACATTGTTTGAGGCCGTGATGCGTTTTAGACTTTTAAGGAGGAGTTCCAGGTGCTTTTCAGGTATGCCTTGAAGTTTGGCCATGTCCTGCTTCAGACGCTCGGTTGTTCTTAGTCCTGGAAAGGTTATGTCACTCAGTAATTGCCATATTTCTTTCGGCTCGGCGATTGCCTCCTGTAACCTATTTATTGCAAGGATTTTTTCTTGCAATTTTCGGGGCAGTTCTTCATGGCCTCGGCAGCGAGTCCCTTTTTTTTGCAAACGGTCAATCTCCTGACGAGCACCTTTGGTCATCTGGTTCGCCTTGGTTATTGTTTCCTGTATTTTTTGCACCTTCTTCAGAGTATTGCGGAATTCATCAAGAAGTTTGGTGGGGTCTGTTTTCGCACCCTTGAGAAGAGATTGGATTTGGCCATGAATATCGAGAGGTTCCTTGCAATATTTACTGAGGGCTTTCTGCAGGGTAAGAACTTCCGTGCCCTCGATGTGGGCCCCGCCTTCGGTAGCGTTTATATAGTGCCCTGGGTGATCTTTAATTATTTTTTCGAGCTGTGTTTTTAGGAACAATAAACCTCGATCTGTATAAACTTTCCCCCCTCCCGTCCCATTCGTCTCGGTAATGCCATTCTTTTTTTTGAGATCTTCTGCCGAATTAATTCCTAAGGAGAGGACTGTGTGGGTTGCGTGGTCTTTGAATCCCGTAAAAGCAAGGTCCTGGCCAATAAGGATAATCGGCGCGCAACCCATGAGGATGGCTGATGTCATATTAATGTGAGCAACTGAGGCAGTGGCCGCTGTAAGTGTTTTGCCGCCAACCAACCCATTGATCCAGTTGTAGATAGGTTTATTGTCTGTGGTAGTCCAGAGGAGATGCTCTGCTGGGAAAATTTTCGGTGTTCTGGTGTTGGCGGTCATGTGGTAAATTAACGAGGTTCCTGTGGCCTGCGGGGCAACATCAGCTAATTTTTCATGGGTAATGGCTTGAGAGTCAAGAGTGCAGGTGAAATCAGGTGTCACTCCTTGTAAAAGAACAGCCGGAAGGGCGGTATCAACACTAAAGATAACAGCCTTGTTTTTTGCTTTTTTTAATAAATGGATATTTTTATCGAGAGAGGGACCACCTGCCACCAGAATGGCAGGTGTTCCTTTAAACGCATTTTGTAAATTCCCCAGGAGGGAATTGTGGTGAATTGATCTCAGATGGCTGAAACAATTTGAGAAAACGCGGTTGCCTTGTTGAAGTGCGGTATTCCCGTTGACGTTGTGATAGCTTACTCTCTCGTATACATTTTCACTTAGATCCCGGTAAGCTCCTATGTTTAGGGAAAGTGATGGTTGGTGGGCAATAATGCAGGAGCATTCTGTTTGCAGATTAGGCACTGTGGGAAGTAAGATTCGGTCGATATCTGGAGCCTCACCTATGCTGAGTATGAGGCGATGGTCCGATAATAATATTGAGAGATCTATAGCGTGAAGAGCCTGAATAAATATGCCAGGGTTGAGCTCAAAAATGACAAGATGACGCATGTCTGGCCGTTCTCTGATCAGCATTAAAGGACCATATCCTAGTCCCATTCCATACATAACGACAGTGCCATTCATCTCTTGGGGGACATCCTGAAGGACGTGAAGGCCATCAAGCTGGGGCTTTTCCTTGTTGTGCAGGTAGACAGTGCTGCCTGTGTTGGAAATAACTTTCAGGTTGGGTCTACCATCTGCCGCGTGGCAGATTTCCCCGATTGGTTCAGGGGGAGAATTTTTTATGGTTTCCCAGGCTAGCGGCTGGGTTTTCTTGAGCAGCGCGATATTTTGATCATAATAGTCGGTCAGGCTTTGCTTCATACGTGGCCTCACGTTGAAAATTTTGTTTCGTTATTTTGGGCGATCTGCGGAACTATTTGCACCGGGGAAAAAAGGATGCGAAAATGGGTCAGAAAACCATAATTAGTTGGTAAGGCAGGGATAAACTGATGTTATCTTGTATCATACGGCTTGAGGGCATACAACGCCTTGGCCATTCTGTTATCTTTTATACTTTTTTTATTAAAGTTAAAAACCGTTATGTCGATAGGCTAATTGAAAGGTTACACAGTGCACAATAAAAAAGGAGGTGAAAAAGACAATAGGTCAGTAACCGAAAGAAATCTAAATTAATAACGTCTTGCCGGGCAAGGATGCCGGGTGGGTAAACAGCAGTACAACAAAACTAACACGGAGGTTAGTATAATGGCTATTACAGTAAACACAAACGTAGCGTCTTTGACAGCTCAACGTAATCTTGCAAACTCGCAAAACACCCTCAATAAGTCTCTGGCGCGTCTCTCCTCAGGTCTGCGGATCAACAGCGCTAAGGATGATGCGGCCGGGCTTGCTATTTCCGACCGGATGACCGCTCAGGTTCGTGGCCTCAATCAGGCCGCCCGTAACGCCAATGACGGTATATCTCTGGCCCAGACGGCAGAGGGTGCCCTCCAGGAAACCACAAATATCCTGCAGCGTATTCGCGAAATTTCCGTTCAGGCTGTCAATGATACCAATACCACCGCTGACCGTACCTCTCTTAATGCCGAGGTGTTACAGCTAACTGCAGAGATTACTCGTATTTCTGACAACACGGCATTTAATGGGAAAACCCTTCTCGATGGTACTTTTGGCACCGGCACTTTTCAGGTTGGGGCAAATGCAGGGGAGACCATAGCCGTTACTCTTGCGACTGATCTTGATTCAACAGGTTTAGGTCTGACGGGTGCCGTAGCTGATGTTACCACCTCCACATTAGCCTCAGCACTCATTACCGCCGTTGATACGGCCTTGGCCACTGTTTCCTCAACCCGTGGTGAGTTGGGTGCGGTTCAGAGTCGTTTCGAGTCTACCATCTCCAACTTGATGAATGTCTCCGAGAATATCTCGGCAGCCCGTTCTCGGATCCTGGATGCCGATTTTGCGGCAGAAACCTCGGCAATGACCAAGGCCCAGATTCTCCAGCAGGCCGGTATGGCCATGCTGTCCCAGGCTAACAGTATCCCACAGGGTGCTTTGAGCCTTCTTCAGTAGGTCGTAACCTTGAAGCCACGGGGGGGGAGGTCTCTCCTCCGTGGCTTTTTATTTTTTAGTAATTTTATGAGGAGGTCATCATGACTATTGGCGTAGGTGGTTTAGTATCCGGTCTGGATACAGAATCTATAATCGCTCAGATGATGGCTCTCGAAAGGCGTCCAGCTGTTCTTCTGGAGGGACGGGAGGCCGATTTTAAGGCCAAGATCTCGGCGTTGGGAACACTGAAGGGTGGGCTGGTTGCCCTCCAGACTGCGGCAGCCTCTCTTGGCGATGCTAATGGGTTTGTCTCTTTTGCTGCCACCTCCGGCAACAGCAGCGTTTTGTCGGCTGAAGCGAGTGCGGATGCCACTGCCGGCACCTATCAGGTGGAGGTTGCGGCCCTGGCCACAGCTCAGCAGCTTAGCAGCACGGATTTTGCGTCCAGTACAGTAGATGTGGGCACTGGCACTCTTACCCTTCAGGTGGGGAACGGTACTGCCTTTGATGTTGTTATTGATTCCAGCAACCAGACCCTGGCCGGTATTGCCTCAGCTATTAATGGGGCAGGGACAGATATCACCGCTGCTGTTGTTGATGCTGGTAATAATCAGTTCTACCTGACTCTGGCTAGTTCGCAGACCGGAGCGGCGAATACCATCAGTATGACAATGGTTGATGATGACGGAATTCATGATGATGCCAGTGGTCTTTCCTCTCTGTATGACCCGACAACCAAGACTTTGACCGAGACCCAGGCCGCCGTTAATGCCCAGTTGACATTAAACGGCATTGCTGTCGAGCGTGCCGGTAATACCATCACTGATCTTATTGGTGGCGTTACCTTGACCCTCAATGATGCAGATCCGGGGAACTCATTTGCTCTGACCGTATCCCAAGATTTCAGCACCATTACCAGCAAGGTCGAGAGTTTTGTTGAAGAGTTTAATGCCATGGTGGATATTTTTGGCTCTCTGCAGAGTTATGATGCTGACGCTGGGACCGGTGGTGTTTTGCAGGGGGACAGTACCACCCGGCAACTGCAAGCTCGGCTGCAGAGTCTTCTCTACGTTAAGGTAGATGGTGTGGCAAGCGAGGTCAATGGCCTGAGTCGTCTGGGGATAGAGGTGGGGCGAGACGGCAAATTAACCATTGATAGCACTATCCTTCAAGCTGCAGTCGAAGAGAGCCCCGATCAGGTTATCAGTTTTTTTAGCAACGACGAGGTTGGCAATGATGGCGTGGGCCGCCGTTTTGACGACCTGTTAGAGGGCTACCTTAAAGGCTCAACGGGGTTGATTGACTCTAAGACATCTGGGCTCCAGAATTCAATTGATGACATCGGTGATCAGGTTGAACGAATCGATTATCTGCTTGCAAAGAGGGAAGAAACTCTCAGGCAGCAGTTTTTGAATTTGGAAATGCTCCTTGCCGGCTTTCAGGCCACCCAGGGTGCCCTGGATCAGCAACTGCAGTCCCTCGCCAATCTTAGTGCAAGTATTTATGGAAAGTAATAAGGGGTAATTGAAATTATGTATCAGAATCAGCAAAAGGCCTGTTCTGCCTATAAACAGAATGAACTCAAAAACCTGGATCCTGCTGAAATTGTTGCCCGTCTCTATCAGGCCCTCGGCTCTTCATTGATCAAGGCCCGCGATGCCATTGTCGGCGGCGAAATAAAAGTTAAGGCTGAAAGTGTCGATCGAGCCCTGGCCATTATCACCGAGCTTCATTCGGCCCTTAATATGGAAGAGGGCGGTGAGATTTCCGCCAACCTTAACGATCTTTATTTCTATCTCATCTCGGAGATTACCCAGGGCAATATCAGTAATGATCCTGGCATGCTGGATAATGCCATCAGAACGGTGGAACCCCTCACCGAGGCCTGGGTAACCCTGGCCGCCAACAGAAAGGCAGAGATGGTAGGAGCTGTTGCTGTCCACAGACCACTGGAGAAGGAAGATCGGGGTGTCTTCCAGGCTGTATATTAAAAGACAGGATTCAGAAGGTGGAAAGGAGAGGGCGTCGCTGATGGATGAGTCGTTGTACAGGGAGCTTCTAAATATTACCGAGGAAATCGAGGAGCTGTTGGCCCTGGATGGCTATGATGAGCGGCTCACACCCCTGTTAGCCAAGAGGCAGGAGATTTTCAGCAGGCTTGCCGATGTGCCCTTGGAGAAGGAGTACGCCATTCTGATTAAGCGGATAAGAGTGACGGAAGATAAGTGCATGGCTCTGACTCGAGATAAAATGGCTAGTATTCAAGGTGATCTTTTGGCCATGAGTAAAGGCAAAAGAGCCATCGCCGCTTACGGGAAGCAGGGATAAAAGAAATTAGAATTTTGATGGCAGGTTGATTCCTTGATTCAGGGGTCAATAGAGAGGAAGGTGGAGGTTTGTTATGGACGTTAATGTAAGTGCTGAGGTGAAGGTCGTTGGTCAGCCCGTGGTTTCGGCTGTCGAAATGAAGGACAGGACCAAGCCCCAGGTTGCCCCTGTTGCTAAGAGCGATGACTCGACAGGGACTGCTCTGGGTGACAGGGCCCTGCATGGCAGACAAAAAGAAGAGATGTCCCAGAAAGAGATGGCCAAGGTTGTCGAGGATATCCAGCGTCGTTTCGACTCCATGGGTGCCAGTCTTGGGTTTTCGGTGAACGAAGAAACCGAGGACATTGTCATGGAGGTCACGGATAGGGAGAGTGGTGAGCTTATCCGCCAGATCCCCTCGGAAGAGGTTCTTGCCCTGCGTGCCAAGCTTGATGAACTTGTCGGCCTGCTGTTCGACCAAAAGGTATAAGTTCTAGTCCGCCAGCTTTTTGAGTAGAGGGCGTACCCGAGAGGTGCGTCTTTTTTCTGTGGTTGGCGGCAAGGTTGG